>CAYPZU010000084.1:0-7644 GCA_964415395.1 uncultured bacterium | reverse complement strand
CCTGCGAGCGCTTCATTAAAGGGATCTCTGGCTCAGGAGCCTGTCCCGATAAGATCCTCGCCCTGAGGCTTGCCTGGAAGGGGCTCGTAGTTGCTGCCGTAGCCGATATCGAAAAAGGGAATGAATGAACTCGGGCCTTAAGGCCCGAGATTGCTAGCCGGGTTAGTTAGCGCAGCTCTTCGAGAACTTGCGCATTGCAAGGAGGACAACGTTGAGAGCGATCGAAGCGGCGAAACCGCGGTTCCTGCGAACCCATCTTTTTCCCGTATTCAAGAGTTCCTGCGCTCTTTGCTGCGTTCTCTCCCAGCAAGTCGGGGGTGTGTAAACTTCTTCTTCCTCTTCATCGGAAATTTCCGGCGAGTCGCCTCTCCGGCGATGGGGTCTCGGAGAATCGGAATGAGGAAGCGGCTCTTCAAAATCGTGCACCGGCTCTGACTCCTCTTCGCTTTCAGGCTCGACCATTCGGTTGGTCTTTAAGCCTCTTTCTGCCGTTCTGTCCGCATCCCCTTTCAACTGCTCGAATCTTCTGAGAGTCCACCCAAGATCTTTCGAATACCGATCCAGCTGAGATAAGGTCGTTTCGCGAACCGACTGGAAATGGTGCTGAAGCCCGTCCACTTCGCCATCGATCTGAACGGAAATCTGCTCTAAATCAGCGACCGCGATACGCAGCTCAACGAGTTCCCGATCCAGCGATGGAGGGGCTGTATATTCATACCGCTTCGAACGGGAGATGAAATCGGAGAGGTCATAAACCCGCCTGCTTAAAGACGTGATCCGCTCCTCGTAATATTTGATCCTGTTTTCAAAGCAATCGTGAGAACATTCATGCAACATATCGATTCTAATAGACATTATATTACCATTAATTAAATCTTAACTATTATAACAAAAATATTATCAAATAGAAAGATGGAATTAATATTTTAATAGCTGGCGATGAGGGAGAAGTGGAGCATGCTCCAGCCGCCGCCGTAAGGCTCTCTGTGATGGAGCTTTACGCCCCAGTCCAGACGGCCAGTGAGCGTCTGGCCGAGGGTGTAGCGGGCGCCGGGACCCGTCCCGATTAGATATTCGCCCCGCGGCTCTCCGGGAAGAGGCTCGTGGTTGCTGCCGTAGCCGACGTCGAAGAAGGCGATGAACTGGAGGGCGTCGACCAATTTGGCCGTCTGCGAGCCGCGCGAGAAGACTTTGAGCGCAGGGCTGCGGAATTCGATATTGGCTATTGCGCCTTTATCTTTATTGAGCTCCCGCTCCTTGTAGCCGCGCACCGTGTCGTAGCCGCCGATCCCGAGCTGCTCGCTAGGCAGGAGGTTCTCGCCCGTGAACTGCCCCCGGAACATCGAAAAGAACCAGAAATCGTGAGGGAGCTTCTGGCTGTAGGTGAGCGCGCCCCGGCCGTAGACCCAGTGATTTTTCGCGCCGGGGCGGATCGCCTGGTAATCTGCGTTCGTCTGGTCGGGGAGCCATTCGCCAGGCGACCAGTACCCTTCCAGGCTGTAGTCGAGCCGGTAGCGGCTTCCTTCAAAATTGCCGGCGTATTTCGCTGCGAGCTGGAAGAGGTTGACCGGCTGGGAGACTGCGATCTCCTCTCCGAAATTCAGCGCGTTATTCGTCTCTTTGAAATCCCAGCCTGCGGAGAATTCGTGGTTGAGACGCCGCGTCGGATTGAGGAGGTAGATATAGCGTCCGCTCACCTGATAGCTCGAGCCGTGGTTTGTCATCCCCGGAACGGAAAAGCGTCCGTGGACGGAGGAGTAGCCGCCGTAGAAATTGAGAAGATGGCGCGAGGGGAGCATCACGAGATACTGAAGCGTGTGCGCCTGGAAGTCGTGGAAATCGTTCGACGTGGTGTATTGATAGGAGAGATTGTGGTCGGCCCACCCGGTGAAACTCAGGTTGACGCCCGCGAACCAGCGCATCTGCCCGGTGAGGCCGACGCCCGTATTGTCGCCGCCTGCATAAAAGCGGTACGGGCTGCGCTCTTCCATCCGGAGCATCACGTCGGTCGTGTAGGGTTTTTCTCCGGGAGAATAGATCAGATCGACCCGCCGGAACGGATTGCGGTTGAGGAACTGCATATCGCGGAGCAAAACTTTTTCATCGATCAGATCGCCTGGGCACAGCTCGACTCTGCTGAGGACGCGGTTGAGATGCGACGCTTTGTTTCCTTCGACGCACACCTTTCCAAGCTGGCTTTCCGCTACGACGAATTGAAGCACGCAGGTCGCTTCCTGCTTCGGCATCTCGATCGAAACGAAGGGGCGCATCTGATCCTGGTAATAGCCCCGGATCGCTTCGATCAGCTCCAAAACGTCTTCGTCGCAAAGAGGTCTGCTGAAATAGGGCGAAAGGGACGCAGCCAGTTTTTCCGTGCCGCCGGGGACGTCGACGCCGAGCGTTTTGACGCCCGCCACCTGTTTGAGCGCCTCTTCCTTTTTCAGCAGCTTGACGTTTTTCCCCAAAAGGAGAATCCCGTTGAGCGATGGAATCATCGGATGCTCGCACGTCTCGCCGAAGACGAATTCGCCGGGAGCGAAATCGGTCTCGGCAAAAAGCGGAAGGGCGAAGGAGATTAAAAGAAACGCGGCGCGGTTCATGATTTTTACACTAGCTTGCAAAGTGAATCTCATCAATCTTTTTCCAACGGGAGCATCCGGTCGACGCTATTTTCGAAAAGGAACGAATCGAATCTGCTGAACCCGGGGACGCAGGAAGAATCGACGGTGCCGATACAGAGCCGTCCCTGGTGAGGCGCTGCGGGGATATTCGGGAAGAGGTCGTTGAACTCGGCTTCAGCGACTGCGAGATCATACAGCTCCGGAAAGAAAATCAGGACATCAACCGGGCAGCTTCCTCCGCCGCCGGAGGGGCAGACAGGGCAAGTCGGGCAGATCGGACTGATGGCGAACGGCAATTTGTAGTAGAGGGCGAACTCAGGTCCGATATACTGGCCTGCACCGTAATAGAGATCGAAATTCTCGTACGCCGTGTTAACGCCCGGCATCGCGCTTGCCATGTAAACCGCTCCGTTGATGGTGAGCCCGGGGGCGATCGCGGCGAAATTCTGCTGCGTCGTGTAGAGGCGCACCTGGCCTCCGCTCGCGCTGTTATTCGAAATCTCCGAGGTCGCGTTCATCAAGAGTAAATTCGCTCCGACGAAGGGATTCTGCGGGCTGCTATTGTCAGCGACAAGGGTAATGCTGCCGCTCGCAGGATAGCTTGCCGATCCGACAGTGATTGGGTTGACGATCCGCGCGCTTCCGGCGATCCCCGCCATATTGATCGATCCCCCGGCAAGAACTTCCACAGCTCCCGGCGTAGTATAGGTTGCGCTCATGCCAGGTCCGCCATGGCCGATCTGCGCCGTCGTTCCAGCGGCCGTTCCCGCGTCATTGAATAGGATATCGCCAAGCGTCCGGAGATAAATATTGCCTCCGATATCAAGGACAGGCCCTGCGGCGGAACTGATATGGCCGATCTGCGCCAGCCCTCCCGCTGAAAGCCCCCCTCTCAAAATCACATCTCCCACAATGGTCAGGAATGTGATGCTTCCGGTATTGTTCGGAGTTCCGGGAAAAGACATCACCGAATTCCCGTAGCCGATCGAGGCCGAGCCGACGCCGCCCGTAAGGATTACGCTCCCTCCAATGACCGGAGAAAAAATCGAGCCGTCTCCCACGATTCCCCCGATTTGGGCCAGGCTTGTCGCCGTTCCCCCTCCCTGAAGAAGAACGTCTCCCTCGGTGAAAAAAGTGATCTGTCCTGAAACAGCTATGATATGCGCGGTCTGATCCGCCATCGCTCCGCCGATGAGGCTCAAATCCCCCCCTATATCGAGCAGCATATTTCCGGGAGCGAACGTGCCTAAATCGCCCACCTGGAGGCCTGCGGGCCCTGTCGAAGTGGCTCCGTTCCCATCGATCAAAAGATCTCGTCCCGTTTCAATCGTCAGACGCGCGGTGGATATGCCTCCTCCGTCGGAAAGAGAAAGGTCCCTCCTTACATCGAGGTCGATCGCCTCGGAGCCCGAAATATAGTTCGTTTGGATTAAAGCGCCCTGGTGCGTTAGCGCGAGATCGCCTCCGGTCGTAGGTTCGGAAGCGAGCGTCTGGATAGTGATCGCATTCGAAGTGCCCGAGGCTTGAATTCCCGCGGCATCCAAAAGAAGCGCTTCGTTCGTTCCGCTCCCGGACATCGCTCTGATGAAGATATCTTGGCCGACTGTGCTGATATTTATAGAGGGCATCGCCGCGTTCGAACAATAAAGCCCAATACTGTTTCCCGCTCCCGAAGAGCTTCCTCTCCCATCAATCTGCAGGGTGCTGGCAGTCGTGATCCCCCCTGTTACAACGGTAGCCCCGTCTGTCATCCGGATCCCGTGATTCCCCGTTCCGGTTCCATTTCCCACTCCGAGAAGACTCAGATTTCCAAAACCCGTTAACACGCTGGGAGGACCCATCGCCCCTCCCTGCAAATAAATGCCGATGTTGTCGTCCGTCCCCTCGGCGCCAAACCCTTGCATATGGATCTCTGCGAGAGGCATCATCCCCGACGCCTGCACGAACGCGATGTCCGCGACCAGAATCCCATAGTTGCCCGTCCCGCTCCCCCCTCCGACGCCATTCATGTAAATATCTTTCCGCGCCGATTGGATCCCTACGCCGCGGAAGAGCGACTCGATGTAAATTCCAATATTGTCGTTCGTTCCGTTGCGGCTGCCGATCCCCGTGAAGGAGACAGTTCCCGTCGCATTCCCTGTCGAATCCACTTGGGTATTGTCAAAATGGATCCCTGCATTCGCGGCGTTGGAATTCACCGCTTCGCCAAAAAAGCTCAGGTCGCCCGTAGCCGACGAGATGATGCACATATTCTCCGTATGGATCCCCTCGCAGTTTCCGAAGAAACCATCGTCGGTCCCGCCGATCCCCGTCAGGCTGATCGCTCCCGAATCGGTACTGAGGATGAGAGGATTCGGCGCTCCATTTCCCACGAGCAGAATTCCATGGTTGGCAGGATTCATGTTCGCGCCGTTCCCCCCGACCCCATACATCGTCAGAGAACCCGCCCCCGCTCCATTAACTCCCATCTGGATCGTGTTGCCAGTCGTGAATATCCGGATGCCGCTGTTGCCCGGTCCGCTTCCTCCTCCGGTTCCATTGATCAGGATCTCCCCGTCCACGGTCTCAAGCGTGAATGGAGTCGCTGTCGAAGTATACTGGAATACAACTCCGGTGTTTCCTCCACTCGCGTTGGGGCTGCCTGTTCCCGTTATCGTTATATTTCCCGTCGAAGTCGTCGTGATGTAGCTGTCGGAAATTTGGATCCCCGAGTTGGCCGATCCTGTCCCGTAGCCGAATCCGGTCAAATTGATATTTCCCGAAGCGGATTCGATTCGGCCGAGCGTCTCCATATAGATGCCGGGACTGCTGCTTGCTCCGCTGCTCTCCCCGTAGATAGAGATCGTCCCCTGGCTCGACTGGATCAGGCTGGTTCCCGCGCCCGAAGGATTAAAAATAAGGACGCCTGCTCCCCCAAGCCCGCTCTTTCCGAAACCCGTCAGAGCGATGTTGCCAACGCCCGACGACAGGATTTGGCCTGGATTGTTGATGATCGCATCGTTCCGGATGCTGATCCCCGCGTTCACGTTCAGCGTAGCTAAGGCCGCTCCTGTCCCCGTGATCGAGATATCCTTATCCACCGTCCGGATCCCGAACGCCCCGCTCGAGGCTGAAATGCACACGCCGCAATTATTGGTCGTCGCTGCGGCCGAAGGAGTTCCTATCCCCTCGAGAACGATCATCGAGCCGTTGACGCCTGCCCCTGTCGACTCAATGAGCGAGTCGTCATAGAGGAAGATCCCGTGGTTGCCCGTCAAGTCCCCATTCCCCCGTCCCACGATCGAAATGCTTCCCTGTTCGGTAGTCACGCCCGATTCATTTGAAATCTGAACCCCGCAGCTGCCGCTGGTATCTCCGTTGCCGCCTGTTCCCTCGATCAAAATCAGGCTCGCGGCGTCGCTCATCGAAGTCCTTACAAAACTATTGTTATCAATCAGCACGCCTTGATTGTCTGTGGTCATGGTCATCAAGCGGGTATGGTAGGACGTTCCTAAAATCGTAATATTCCCCGATTGGGTCGTAACGGTCGCGGTGTTTCCCGGAAGGCCATGAATGTAAACGCCGTGGTTGTCAAAAGTTTGCGTGCCGTCTTCCGGCCCCATTTTTCCAATGAGCGTAATCGATCCGGAAGTAGAAGTGATCAGGCTGGGATTCGAGCTTGCGAGAAACTCAATCCCGTAGTTATTCGCTAACGTGCCGCCTCCGACGCCATTCATATAAATGTCTCCCGCGTCAGTTACAATGAACCCGTCATTGATTTGGATGCCGGCCCCGTTCGATAACTGATTCGTCTGGTTGGAGATGAAATAGAACGCCGTGAAGGGATCGCCGGTGCCTGTTCCCGCTGATGTATTGGAAATCGCTGCCCCGGAATCAATCACAATCTGGCTTGTCGCCCGCAGCGTCAGCTGGGTCGCCGCCGCCCACGTAAACCCATCCTGAATGTTGATCACTCCAGTCCCGCCTACTGTCGTGTCATCGGTTTGCACCACGACGTTGGCTGAACCCAGCATCAGAGCCAGATCGGCGACATCAAGGATAGCCATAGCAGTCCCCGCCCCGTCGTAATAGACATTCGACACCGTCGCCGGAACGCTGGCGGATGCCGCAATCGCAATATCGTTCGGATCGAGGAGAAGCGTGCCGAATCTGCCCAGCGCCGCTTTTGCAGAGCAAAGCCCTCTATAAGAAAGGAACGGCCCCGACACCTCGATCTCTCCTCCATTTCCCCCCTCGATCCCCCCTTCCGCTCCAATCGATCCATAGAACCCGGTCGTATTCGAGCTCCAGACAACCACTTCGCCCCCGTCGCCTTTCTTCAGCGCATCGGCCCGGATCTCGGCGCCCTTTTCCACTAGCGTGATTTTCGCCGCCTTCACCGCAGGATCTTTTCCCTGGAACGAACCTCCAATCAGAACCGTCCCTCCGCCCGTCTCTCCCGACGCGTCGATTTTAGCGCCCTCTAATAAAGCGACCCGGTCTCCCAATATTCTCACCTCGCCCGCCTCGATCCGCCCGCTCATCTCCGTGCAGCCCTGTTCAGCAACGAGATAAACAACGCCGTTCTCCTCGACACGCCCCACCGCGCGGATCGTCCCGCCGTTCCGGATCGCCTGCGCATAGGGGCTCGCTCCGCTTCTCAGCTCCGCGGAGAGCGCCTCGATAGTCCCCTGATTCTCAACAGCGAACTCCCCCATCTCTTTCGATTCCGCCCCCAAATCGGGCCGGATATAAGTTTTCCCGTCGAGCTTCAACAGAATCTCAGGCGCGGAAACCAGAGCCGCCGCCCCCTCTTTCGCCTCGATCGTCCCTTCATTTCTCACGAACCGGGCAAAAAGTGCGACGTCCCCTTTCGGGCACGCAATCGTCCCCAGGTTCAAAATCGCCCCATCCGAGCTTCCTGCAAAGAGCAGCTCTCCCTTTGCCAGAAAGTCTTCGTTGAGCGCATCGAGCGTCGAAGCCAGGAAGCCCGCCGTCTCGATCCGCGCGTCGGGGCCGATCAGCACCCCATTCGGATTGATCA
>CAYPZU010000083.1:0-7769 GCA_964415395.1 uncultured bacterium | reverse complement strand
GACCCAGCTCAAAACGGAATGCTGCCGCCAGAGCCGAAAGCGCTGATCCTCCGCGAAATCGAGCACCTCTCCGCGCTCGCTGGAATCCAGAGGAAAGTCGCTGCCTACTCGGCGCTCAGCCACGCTTTCTTTAGCGCGGGCGGCTCCCATTCCCTCACTGCGCCCGCCCTTTTCCTCCCCCACCAGCATCTCTTCCGGCCCAGCAAAAGCCCTTTCACTCAGGAACAGCCTGAAGACAATCTGGCAGGAGAACTTTGGAATTACACCGACGACGAAACCCGCTTCTTTATTTGCAGGGAACTGTCCCAAATCAGGAAAAGCAACGCGCTGATCCGCATCGCCGCAAAAGTGTGCTTTCTCGCTGCCGTTTTCGTTTTCTACACTCTGCCGTTTGGATTTCTGGGCGGCGGCGCCCTGATGGGAATCTCTCTTGCCCTTTTTCTTCACTCTGAAAAGAAATTCGAAGCGGAAATGGATATCCGGGGGGCGCAGCTGCTCGGCCGCAGGCTGAACGATCCGGCGCGAGCTGTCCGCGCCGCGATTTCCGCGCTTGAAAAGCAGATCAGGCAGAACCTCGCCCGTAAAAATGAGAACCGGCTCTGCCGCCTCTACATCACACGGCTGGGGAACAACCCGCTCGACCTCTTCCACTCCTTTCTAACGACCCGCATCGCCCGCCTCCGCCGCCTTCTCGTCTGATCTATTTGCAATTAAGCCGTCATCCTTGCTATCTAGATTTTTATGACGGAATCGACCCGCAAAGAAGTTCTTGCCGGACTATCGACTTTTTTCACCCTCTCCTATCTTTTTCTCCTTTATCCCCAGATCTTAAGCGAGGGAGGCGTCGATTTCGGCTCCGCCCTGAGCGCGACCGCCCTCATCAGCATTGCGGCAACGCTTCTTCTCGCTCTGCTTGGAAATTTTCCGGCTGTCCTGGCTCCAGGCTTAAGCGTCGGCCCTTATCTCGTCTACTCGATCATCCTCAAACAAGGAGCCTCGTGGCAGACAGCCCTCGGCATCGTTTTCTGGGCGGGAGCCGCCATCTTCCTCCTCACCCTCTTCCGAATCCGCCAGCAGATCCTGCTCCACCTTCCCTCCTCGATCAAAACCTCGGCCATCGGGGGCATCGGCCTTTTCCTCATCTGCGTCGGACTGAAAAATCTCGGCATTCTGACTCCAAAATCATTCCTCTTTAACATCGGCCCCCTTTTCACTCCGGAAAATGGGGTCGCTTGTTTCGGCCTCCTCCTCCTTTTCTTCCTTTATAAAATGAATCTGTCGGGCTGTTTTCTCCTCACCATCCTCTTTTGCTGGCTCGTCGGCCTCCTCACAGGGATGGCTGAGTGGAAAGGGTTCGCCGCTTTTCCGCCTTCCCTCTCCCCTACCCTTTTCCAGCTCGATCTCATCGCCCCCCTCTCGACCGATTGGCTGGGCGCGATCCTCACGGTTCTCCTCATCTGCCTTTTCGATACGACGGCCGCTTTAACAGTTCTTTCCCGCTTAAGCCATAAAACAAATGAGCAAGGGCGGATCGAACACATGAACCGGATTCTTCTGACCGACAGCCTCGGAAATATGGCCGCCTCGCTGCTCGGAACAGGAACGCTCACCTTCACCCTTGAATCGTCATCCGGCATTAAAGCGGGCGGACGGAGCGGCCTGACTGCGGCAACCGCAGCTTTCTGCACGTTCATATGCCTTTTCCTTTTTCCTCTCATCTCCTCGATCCCGCTTTTCGCGACCGCGCCAGCGCTCATCGCGATCGGCGTTTTCATGGCGCTCGAAGCGAAAGGAATTGCCTGGAAAGACCCGACGGAAGCGCTTCCCGCGCTCCTGACGATGCTCGCCATTCCGCTGGCGTTTAACATCTATCTCGGCTTTGTTCTGGGATTCATTTCGTTTGCGCTGCTGAAAGCGCTTTTTGGCAAAGCGAAAGAAGTGCACCCGATCTGCTGGGCGCTTTCACTGATTTTCGGTCTGCATCTGGGTTGGACTTATCTGTTCTGAATGGGGTCGATAGGACCCCGGAGAATTCGGGGTCCTGTAGAAAAAGGGGATTTAAGGCTTGACGTAGGCTTTAATGATCTTGACCGGTTCGACGGGACGGTCTTGAGCGCCCGTCTGCACGCCTTCGATCTTCTTCACGATGTCGTAGCCTGCAGTCACTTCGCCGAAAATCGTGTGGCGCATGTTAAGCCAAGGCGTCACCGCAGTCGTAATGAAGAACTGGCTGCCGTTGGTGTTCGGGCCGCGGTTCGCCATCGCGAGAAGGCCCACTTTGTCGAACTTGATGTTGGGAAGAACTTCGTCCGCAAACGCTTTCCCCCAAATCGATTCGCCGCCTGCGCCGGTTCCGGTTGGATCGCCGCCCTGGATCATAAAGTTTTTGATGACCCGGTGGAAGATGATCCCGTCATAGTAGTGCTTGTTGACGAGACCCAAAAAGTTCTCGCACGTTTTGGGGGCCGCATCTGTCTTTAAGGTGATCTCGATGTTGCCATGATTGGTCTCAAATACGACCACAGTATTTTTTTTCACGTCCGTCTCCTGAGCATTGACCAAGAAGGGGAAAAGGGCAGTGAGCAGAAAGGCGAATGCTTTTGCAAATCGCGCCATAAACACCTCCGATTGAGTTAAATGCCCTAAAGATTACCCCAACAGCAATTCTCTGCCAAATCCTTTCTTGCGTTTTGGAGGCTTATAAGATATGGCAAGAGTATGGAAATCGTCATCCTGATCGTCATTTTCGGCCTCATTTTCGACTACACGAACGGCTTCCACGATGCGGCGAACGTCGTTTCGACGGTGATCGCGACGCGGGTGCTCGCCCCTCTCTCGGCCATCGTGATGGCCGGGGTGCTCAACTTCATCGGCGCGACCCAGATCAGCGGAGTGGCCCAGACGATCGCGACCGGCCTAGTCGACGCAAGAGAGGCGACCCAGATGGTCGTCCTCGCCGCCGTCCTGGGGGCGATCTTCTGGAACCTCCTCACCTGGTACTACGGAATCCCGAGCAGCTCCTCCTACGCCCTGATCGGCGGCCTTTTGGGATCGTCCTGGCTTCACGAGGGAGCCGACACGATCCTTTGGGGCGGAGTGATGGGAAAAGTGATTATCCCAATGATCCTCTCGCCGATCGTCGGCTTTCTTTTAGGCCTTGCGATCATGAAAATCCTTTTCATCTATCTCAAGCGGCATCCGGGAGCGCACGGGAAGGCGATCTTCCGCCACCTGCAGATCGGCTCCGCCTGCTTTGTCGCCCTCTCGCACGGACTGAACGACGCCCAAAAGAGCATGGGGTTGATCACTCTGGGGCTATTTGCAGGGGGATTCCTCACCTCGACCCAAATCCCGATCTGGGTGATTATGGCGTGCGCGATTGTGATGGGACTCGGAACCGCCTCGGGCGGCTTCCGAATCATCAAAACGATGGGCTTTTCGATTACCAAAATCGACGCGGTTCAAGGCTTTGCGGCCGAAGCGTCGGCTTCTGCAGTGATCCTGACAGCCAGCTTCATGGGGATGCCCGTCAGCTCGACCCACATGATCGCGGGAAGCATCACCGGCGTCGGATATGCCAAAGGGAGCCACGCGGTTTACTGGCGAGTCCCCCGCAAGATGGTCCTCGCCTGGGTTTTCACTCTGCCCGGAGCGGGAGCCGCCGGAGCCCTCGCCTTTTATATCGCCAGCCAATTCGGCCTAAGCTAGCCATAAATAGGGCGATCGGATAAAGAAAAAAATATGACCCTGCAATCCAAGATCCGCTGGTTTTTCCTCGCCCCTCTCATCTTCGGCACCGTGCTGGCAGGCCTTTGGACGCAGGTTTACCTCGGAACGATGCCCATTCCCGAGTGCGGCATCCTCGACCGGATCTTCGAATGGACCGAGGCGATCAACGAATTTTTCCACCAAAACCCGAAAGCCGCCAACTTCGTCCTGGCGACCACCTCTTCCTGGTACGATTTCTGCATTCTCTTCATCATGGCCCGCTCGATCTACAAGCGATCGATCCACCCCTATTTCAGCATCTTCCTTTTTTTCCTCTGCCGCCAATCGATGCAGCTCTTAGTTTCCCTGCCAATTCCCGAAGGATTAATCTGGCATGACCCTGGCTTCCCTGCCCTTTTCATCTTCTATGGGATCTCCAATGACCTTTATTTTTCGGCCCACACAGGCGTCAGCCTGCTGGCGGCGATCGAGCTGTACCGGATCGGAAAACCCTGGACAAAAGCTCTCAGCATCGTCTCATTCACCTACATGATCCTTGGCGTCATCCTTCTCAGATTCCACTACACCATGGACGTCTACACAGCGATCCTGACCGTATTCCTGACAACCTATCTCTCAAGAAAATGGGGTCCGCCGGTCGAAGGATTCTTAAAACGGATCGGACCGGGAAAATAACTCATGGAAAAGACACAGAAAATCTCCTGGTTTGTGCTGATCCCGATCATCGTTGCAACCTCTGTGATTTGCTACACCCTGCAGCATGTCATCGGCACAATGAGCGTCCCTGATTGCGGCATCGGAGACAGGCTACAGGAATGGACCGCATTTCTCGACGCCTATTTCCTCGAGAATACCGGTTCTGCCAATCTCGTTTTGAGCCTCATCTCGCTCTGGTACGACTTTTGCATCGTGCTGCTCATCATCCGCTCCTTTACCCAGATGACGATCCGCCCCTATTTGAGCCTCTTCATCTTTTTCGCGCTGCGGCAAACTCTCCAGCTCACAGTCGGACTTCCCATTCCTGAAGGAATCATCTGGCACGACCCGGGCATCTTGTCATTCTTCATCTTCTACGGCGTATCGCACGACCTCTACTTCTCCGCGCAGACAGGAATCAGCCTTCTTTGCGTCTCTGAATGCATGCGTATCGGCAAACCGTGGCTGACGAGGCTCGCCTTTTGCTTCTTCCTCTTTCTCCTCCTCACAGTGATCGTGTTCCGGATCCACTACACGACAGACGTCTATACAGCGATCCTGACTGCATTCCTCTCCACCTATCTTTCCCAGAAATGGGCGCCCGCCCTCGACGAGACGATCGCCCGATTTGCCCGCCGGATCAAATAAGCTTGTGCAGCCCGGACCGGGGCGGCGGCTGGCCTATCTTGCCTTTCATTTTCAGAAAAAGATCCGCAGACTCTGGATTTGATTCGATCTTCCTGTCGATATAGTCTGAGATTTGCTGGCTCAGCGCCCCATTTTTCGGCACCAAAACAAAAACGGCGAAACTTTTTTTATCGACCGCCTGTTTTGCAAGAACCCAAAACAGCGCTGAACGGACGGCGTCATTTGCCGCATCGGTTTCCGCGATCACCATCTCAGTTTGAATCGCGCTCAAATCGGCAAGCGACCATCCATTCTCAGTTAAATAGGCGCCAACGGCATGATCGAAGATCCCGTTGCCAATCCGAGCCGCAATTTCTGCGCCAGAGGCCAAATCGACCACTTCTCTTTTGATCGCGGCGTGCGGCCTGGGAAGAGACGGTAAAGAAGACACGGCTAAAGCCGCAAGCCTCTCCTGCCTTGCTGCATCTTCCGCGACATCGTCGAAAGGGTGGATATCAATCGATCCGGTACTGGAACTTTTCTTATGGCCGCATGCGGCGGCTGGTGCTGCGCACATAAACACTCCTCTGTTTTTAAAGAAATGGTTTACATGCTATCCAAACGGTGAATTCTTAGATACTTAAGTTTGAAACGATACGCCCGCCGATCAGATGTTCCTGGAGAATCCGTTCGAGATTTTCCGGCGTGCACGAGTGGTACCAAACGCCGTCTGGATAGACGACGGCGATCGGCCCTTTGGCGCAGATCCTGAGGCAATTGGCTTTGGTGCGCCAGATGTGGGCCTGGCCGGAAAGGTTGATCTCCTCCGCCCGCTTCTTCAGGTATTCCCAGGAAAGAAGCCCCGCCTCTTTCGAGCAGCATTTAGGGGCGCTCTGATCGCAGCAAAGGAAGATATGCCTCCCCTTCGCCCCAATCTTCAGCTTCTCGACTGCTTTTTCCAATGGATCCATAGAGGAGCGATTTTATCCCTTTCTCTTCTTCGGCGCAATCCTGATTATCGGGATAGATAAGAAAGAATAGTTAAACACCGAGATCACAGAGGCGCGAAGCGCGCAATAGTTAATAATAATTTTGAAATATATTAAATAATTTGATATAATCGAACGAACTTAATTAAAAAAAAGGAATAAATAATGGCCCATCCCGCTAAAGCACTCTCCGCAGCAGACTCGATTTTAGGCAAACGCCTGCCCGACGACGCCAGATACTCCATCCACCAATTCATGACGCCAGCCGATATCGCCGCCTATTCCGCAGCGATGGGACGTTTCGGCAGGCAAGTCCCCGTATTCGATACCCCTCAAGGCGCCGTACAAGGTCTTTCTGCCCGAAAGCTCATGGTTCAAACCGGCAGACTCCCCCAGGAATACGAGACAGTCAAAGTCGGCGCAGGACATAAAGTGTACGTCCTGCCAAAACACCAGCCCGTTGCCGTTCCTTTCGCGCAACGATTTCAAATCTTAAGAAAAGCGGAAGCTTCCCGCAATCTAAGTCTCTTGAGCGAAGCGTTCGAGGGATTGAAAACATGCAGAAATTTGACGCCGAATGAAAAAAGAGAGCTGATCGAATTCGTTCTGCGCAGCCAGCCTCTAATGCTTCCTCTAGATCAGGTAGCGAAATACCTCGCCGACACAAATGCTTTTGAAGCGGCAACGGGGCAGCAGATTGAAGGATTGCTGCATCTCGCTGTGCATCAAACCGAGGGACGCTACCCGTCCACAGATCTTCTCAGCGCGCTGACAAGACACCTGCGCCGAGTTGATGATCATGCAGTCACTGGCTTTGATTCAATCCACCCTGATTTCCTTGGACGAATTTTGACACGCCTTGCAGGAGGCCGGGAAACCCTTGAAGGCTACAGAATGCTCGCCGCAGAGCTGCCCGACCGGGTTTTTACCGCGCCTGTCGTCTCTGACCTTCTCTTTCAACTCTCCGTCAACCAGCGCCGCTCTGACGAAGATTTTTCAAATCTGGCTCCTCTGTTTGGGAACAATGAGCTAAGAACCGAATTGAATGGATTGCATGTCAGTGATCTAAGAAGGCTTGCCGTCCGTGCGATCGGCTCTAAAAATCCGCAGGTTGTCCAAGAGTTCTCCAGAGCCCTCGCGTCGCAGGATCTCTTCCCCGTTGTAAAACTGCAGTTTGAAGTAGAGATCGAACACGGCCAAAGCAGCCCTGCGTATAAAACCCTCCTGCGGCAGGCAGTCGCCACGGAAGGGAGATTTACTTAAGGTCCGCTAGGAGCCGGTGTCTGAAAGCCTGCTCGGGCGGCATTCGCCCCTGATACCTGAGCAGGTCTCTAAGAAAATCGAAGAACAATAGAGCATCCTCACGGCTCTCGCCATTGACGGCCGCTTTTTCTAAAATCCGCTCGCAGATCCCCCGTCCGTCGACCCGTTTCGGAGCCGGCCCTGCATATTCGAGCTTCCCCGTCTCCGGGATGAAGCGGAACAGCCTCCTGATCCGATCAGGCGTTCTGGAATCTCTCAGAAACGAAACATGAGGAGGGCCGATATGCAGGGAGACGAGATAGAAAAAGGAAGCTTCTCCCTTTGGATCGTCTGAAAAAGGGAAAAGAGGCACTCCCAAATAAGCCTCGAATAGGATGCATGCTACGCTCCAAAGGTCGATCTCGGGCGTATAGGGGCCTTGATCCGCCCAGGCTTCCGGCGCTCTATAATAAGCGCTTTGCACTC
>CAYPZU010000082.1:5685-7977 GCA_964415395.1 uncultured bacterium | reverse complement strand
TTTCGAGCGCTTCGGGCTGATCCATCAGCAGATCGCCTGTCGACGAGCCCATGTAGATTTTGAGGCCGATAATATGGTCTTTTACGAGGCCGATTTGATCGAGGTGGTTTTGATCCGCGCCCAGATAAAGATAATAGCGCAGGGGGATCTTTGCTTTTTTCAGCTGCTCGTCGATGAGTTTAGTTTTCTCTTTCAGCCGTTCGCGGCTGATGCAGGAAGGGGTGTTGTTGGGCATGTCGAAGACGGTTGTGACGCCGCCTGCGATCGCGGCTGCCGCGGCGGTCATCCAGTCCTCTTTGTGTTCTCCTCCGGGGACGCGGAAATGGACATGCGGATCGATGAGTGCGGGAAAAAGCATCAGGTCTTTCCCGTCGATCAGCCGCTTTTCAGCGCTCTCCAGGAAGCAATCGATCGTGCGGCCATCTGGAGTCTGGATGTTCCTGATCTCGATCATGCTCCTATACTAGGAGGGAAAGAACAAAACCTCAAGAAATTCAAAAAAAGATCATTCGTCCGAAGAGCGATGTCTTTGTTTGATCGTTTCGAAAATTTCCGGTTCTCCTCTTCCATATTCGCGATCGCGCACAGGAGCTAGCAGAAGCTCGTTTTTCCGTCTCATGAAATAGCGTTCCGGATCGAGGTTCAGCAAGGTGGGCTGCGGAGGATTCAAGTCGTAGAAAATGATAAATTTGCTCGGCCATCCATAATATTCATTGAGTCCATGATAGGGAAAGTCGGGGTTCTGGAACGAATCGAAATTCCTCAGAAGCTCCGTAACTACGACCACAGCTTCTTCAACGACCTGCTGCAAGCAAGGTTTATAAAAAATCGTGAAGGGAAATCCGCCTGAACTCGATCCGGGGAAAGGGCTTCCTCCTATGTTGTTATTATAGTAAGTGCACCAGATTTCGTACGCAGTGTCGAGGAAGGCTGTGCCGGGATAATTGAAGGGAGGCGAGAAGGGGGAAAATCCATTGAGGAGCGCTCCTACCGAGATCTGGTTATTGGCAGAGCCGCTTTGCTGAAGGGCAGTAAATATCCGGATGGGCGAACCAGGACCAGAATTGACCTGGGCTAAAGGCCCCATGCTGAAAATCCCTGTTCCGATCAGAGGCATGGCAGGGAAATCGTTGTCGACGACGAGCGTGACTGAATTTCCTGCAGAAGAGATGTTGCTTGTTCCCTGCAGGGTCATATCATTCCCCGTGATCATGAGGATCATTCCGGAAGTAGACACAAGGGGCGTTCCGATCCCAGTAGAGAGAAGGGTGTTGTTTTCGGCTAAAGAAGAGATATGGCCTGAACCCGACTGAACCACCTGGAAAATTTGAATGTCGTTGCCGGCAGTCATATCGATATTTCCGGCCGTATTGACAAGGGTAGTCGGGTCGCCGTTGACGATGATATTATTGCCTGCATTTAGAGTGATCGATCCAGAGCTTGTTGTAAGGCTCCCTCCGCTGGGGGTAAAGAGGATGTCCACCCCGGCTGAAATGAAGGCGCTTCCGGTCCCCATGAGGGTCTGCATGTCGCGGTCGATTTGAACGGTGCCATTTGTCGATGTGATCGAGAGGGCCCCGCCGTCAGTATCAATGGATAGAGCCGATCCGGTGACAAAAATATTTCCTGCGGCCTGAAGGGTGATGGGTCCTCCATTCGAGTCTATAAGGCCGCTATTTTGGACGATGGAACTCGATCCTCCGGTAGAGCCGAATCCCGAATCGATGAGGACAGGGCCTCCGTTTGTTTGAATGAGAGAGACCGGCGCATTGATTGAAAGAATTCCGGTCCCGGTATCGTTGTAATCGGCGATGAGCGAGATGGGCTCGTTTCCGGTGGTTACGATATCGTCGCTGATGGAGAGGTTATTATTTGCGCTAATCAATATGGAGCCGCTTGTCCACGGATTGGCGATCGATCCAGCGTTAATTGAGATGTTATTGAACGAATTCAATCCTGTGCAATTCGCTCCTGCCGGGCCGGCGATTTCAATGTCGCCGCTTGTCGTTGCAATCCCGTAATTATTCGGGGCTGGAGCAATCCCTGTAATAGTAAAGTTTGCGAGAGTTCCTGGGGTAATTGTGGTTCCTGAGAACGGATCGCCTTGAAATGTATCAGAGCTGCGGATTGTGATATTGCCTGATCCGGTCTGGAAAATCAGGTTGTGAGTTCCAGGTCCGATCACGGTTACGGAAGCAGGCCAATTTGTGGTATCATAAAAGGTGCAGTCAAGCGCAAACCCGCCTACTCCATTATTTGGGAATGCAGGAGAGGCGTTAGCCAAAAGAGTTC
>CAYPZU010000082.1:3527-5675 GCA_964415395.1 uncultured bacterium | reverse complement strand
TGGGTGTGGCCATTCTCTATGGAATGATCGATCGCCGACGATCGCCGATTGAGCGGGCCATAAATCTCCTGCGCTAAAGCAATGGTCCGCCGAAATAAACAGGTCTCTGGGCGATCCCAGAGTGCCTACGTTTGTTTCATCTCCGGCTCCGATCAAGTCTCCGTTGGCTCTGAGATCGATTCTTGCGGCGGCCAGATCAGAATCCCTCCAAATAGTTCCTTCTCTATTTGTAGTGGTTCCGTTGAGACACCGGATTCTGCCGCCCGCCCAAAGTTCATATTCGAACGGAATCGCAGCGCCTACCTGCGTCAGCTCGATTCTCGCTGTTCGAGTGGTCCCTGCCTGGCTGATTCCTCCGAAAACCGTTACATTTCCCCCGACATGGATCTGCATGAGGGGAGAAATTCCGGAGAGTGTCGTGTACGCTGGAGTAATCAGGGTGGAAGTTTGTCTTCCATCAATCACTAAATCTCCGCCCACATTGATCTCGATCGATGTGGACTTCATCGCTCCGCCGGTGCCGCCGTTTCCGATAAAGCCAAAATTCCCTGAATTATTGGTCACCCTTGGCTGCATAATCAAGTTTCGTCCGGTGTTGATCGAGATGGCGCTTTCTCCTGGGGCCCCGCCGCCAAAGCTCCCGATGAATGTATTATTATCGACTCCTCCTCGGCCTACATTGACGACAAGGTCTCTCCCCGCATTGATTGTAATATCGCCGATCATCGATCTAGGCGTCGCTCCATCAGCGGCCCCGGGTCCGATGGCGGTCGCCCGATCCGTCCCTCCGTTTACACTGCCATTTAAAAAAATGTCCCTGCCAGCTGTGACAAAAAAGTCGCCATTCACTGCCCCGGAATCATTATTGTACATCGCTACCCTTGCGATCCCTACGAAAGTTCCCGGCCGGGTCGTTGCAGCATGAGTCAAAAAAATATCTCTCCCAGCTCTCACAACAATCTGATCTCCAGGATTCCCCAGAGGGTCCGCCGCTGCTGTGGGCGTAGAGCTGCCAATCATGGCGACAAGGTTGATCGCTCCGTTGTTCATTTGACAGGTCACGTCCCCAAGCGTAGCTTCTACCAGGATATTGCCGAACTGGTTTCCGATTCTCGCATTCTGCGCTCCAGCGGTCGTGCTTTCGATTCTAATATTGCCCGCCGACGCGATCGCCGAAATAGCTGCTCCGGGCGCTGCAGCGGTATTGGCGACTACAGCATCGGTTACTGTAATATTTTGCCCTGCGTTTAAAGAGATGTCTGCCCCGATTCCCGAGGAAGTGATGGATGAGTTGACGGTGATATTTTGTCCCGCGTTGAGTGTAAGAGTTGTGGATGCGGCCCAAGTCACCGGCGAACTGACTGTGATATTGCCTGTCGCAGCGTTGACAGCCACATTGCATCCGGCGAGCGCGCCGGTTAAGGAGGCGACAGTCAGGATATCGGCCGCAACCCCTGGGGTGTAGGAACTTGGAGGAACGCACGCGCTGAATGAGCCTGTCGTGACGCCGGCGGCCTGGATCGTGATATCGGGAGGATCGAGCAACAAGATCCCTGTTTTCCCAAATGGAGCGAGGGCAGTTGCGGAACCCTGGAAATCGAGGTGCATTTTGCCGGAGACTTCAATTTTCCCGCCGTCTCCGGAAAATTTGCCGCCCAAGGCTTCGATTTTACCGTGAAATTCTGTTTTCTCATCAGACCAGACGACGATTGTTCCGCCCGGGCCTGAGCCTTCGGCATTCGCAGCAATTGCAGCGCTTGCAGCTACATGGGTCTCTTTGGATCCGAAGAGGGACGGATGAAAACCTTGCCAGTCTCCGCCAATCCGGACCCGGCCGCCGGCCCATTCACTCGAGGCGTCGATGAGAGAATGATCGAAGAGGGAGATCGAATTTCCGAGAAGGAGAGCGTCGGTTGATTGGATTTTACCCGAAATAGAGAGCGTTCCTTCGTCTTTGGGGAGCGCGAAGGCTGACTCGAGTCCATCGATGCCGATGACGGCGCCTCCCGCGATGATCGCTGCAAAACGGGGAGCCTGAATGGTTCCGCTATGCGTAATTTGAGAACCGATCAGATAGATTTCGCGTCCCGAAATTGCGCCCAGATTTTCGATCGATGCGCGGGAAGCGCCTTTGAATGCGAGAGCGTT
>CAYPZU010000082.1:0-3427 GCA_964415395.1 uncultured bacterium | reverse complement strand
CCATTCGAGAATCGAACGGTCGCTTGCGAAGATCTCTATTAGAGCTTCGGCGGAAGTCATTTCCGCAGAGCCCGATTTGATCGCAAGTCCGGAAGGATTTGAAAAAACTGGAAGGGCAGCCAAGGTAAGAAAGAACCACTTCATAATTCGCTCTTTAAAGAGAGTTTCTTAGTCCATCTTTTCAAAAAATAATATAAATTTCTAGGGATTTGGTGATTGGAAAATCTCGATCCGGAGTGTACTTCGATCTTTGTCGAAAAATTTAAAAATAGCTTGATTAAATCTTAATGCGCGGAGAGAATCTAAAAAAAGTTTTACCGTAAAATGGAGGTTGGTGATGAGAAAGTTATGTTGGATTCTGGCTGCGGCTGCCGTTGCGTTGCATGCTTCGCACCCGAGCGATCGATGCGCTGCAAAAGGGAAAGGATTGATTCTGCCGACCGATCAGGAAAAGCAGGAGATCGAAAAGCAGTGGAAAGTGAATGGCGTGCAGCCGACCAAAATCGGCGCAGCGCGGATCCGGATGGCCGCGAAAAAGGCCGGCGAGCCGATGCCTGCAGTGAATGCTGTGGCAAATGAGCAGGAGTTTTCGGCTACAGGCGCAGCAGTCGATGCGGCGATGCTCCCGAAAGCAGTCAACAACGCGAGACTCCCTTCTTTCCCGCCGATAGGGGATCAGGGACTGCTCGGCTCCTGCGTCGCCTGGGCGACGACCTATTACCAGGCGTCTCATGAGATCGGCCTGCTCAACGGATACAATAACAAGATCGGGTGCGATACAGTTCTCTCTCCGAAGTGGACCTACAATATGGTGAACGCAGGAGAGGACGCCGGCTCTTATCTGTCGGACGCCTACTATCTCCTTTCGCAAAACGGCGCGGCGACGATGCCGATGTTCCCGTACGACAGCGACTATCTCGAGTGGGATTCGAATTCGCAGCACTGGCTGGGGGCGATCTCGAACCGGATGGGCCAGGCCAGAGCGATCGGCGGCGTCAATGCAAATCCGCAAAATCTGACGCAGATCAAGCAGGCTCTCGCGAATGGCCATGTTCTGACTTTCTGCACCTATATCAATGACTGGAGATATACGCGGATCAAGACCGATCCGAGCGGACTGAACCAGCATGTGGATGAATACGCCGCAACGTGGGTAGCGGGAACCGAAGGGGGCCACTGCATGACGATCGTCGGTTATAACGACGACTTGTGGATCGACATCAATGGCAACGGCCAAGTCGATCCGGGGGAAAGAGGAGCGTTCCTTGTGGCGAATTCATGGGGAGCTGAATGGGGCAATAACGGCTTCATCTGGATCGCGTACGACGCCTTTTTAACGAATTCGGCTGTAATCGGCGGGCCGTCTGCAGGAAGAGTTCCAGCTGCGGCGCCTACGAATTCCTATTTCGTTCTGGCTCAGCCGAAGGCTCCCCAGTATACGCCTTCGCTTGTTGCCGAGTTCAATTTGAGCCAGACGGAAAGGGATCAAATCAAGATCACGGCGGGCGTTTCCGAACCGAACCTGAACGGACCGACCAAATATTTCCAGAGCGGCGCGCTCTTCTATCAGGGCGGATCAATTCCATTTGACGGTATGCCCTCAGGTATGGCCGAAATGGGGACGTTCTACCTCGATCTGACCGATCTCGCTTCGACCTCGCCCAAAAAATTCTATCTGATGATCAAAGACAACGAACCGATGAATCCAACAACGTTGAATTCGCTGACTCTGATCGATCTGAAGAGCGGGATGGAGGCGTATGGCAAGATGAAGATCGTCGACAATGGGAAGATCACGGCGCCGCTCGAGTTTTCTGTGTCAGCCGAAGCTCCTGCGAAGGCGCTTGCGGCGAGGCTGGTCTATCCAGGAGTCGAGGAGACGGTTTCGGGGGTGATTCCGCTTGTGGCTCGCACGACGAATCCGACCGATACGGTGGAGTTCTATGTGAATGGGAGGAAAGTCGGAGTGGATAAAGAAGCTCCCTATTTCGTCCTATACGACACGGAACGGCTCCGCAATGGGACCCACCTGGTATCGATCATCTGTTATGATGGAATTACTTACGCGACAGACCACGTGCGGATCCACGTCCAAAATTAAGCAGACAAAAAGCCCGGCGGCGATCGCTGCCGGGTTCTTAGATTCTTTCTTTCATTTCGTCGCGCGAGAAGAGCTTTTCGCAGTATTTGCAGCGGAGGATGACGTGGCTGTTATTCTCTTCGAGGGTGAAGAGCGTGGGGATTTTTTCGATATGGCTGATGCAGCGAGTGTTCGGGCAGGCGAGAACCGCGGCGATCGCTTCAGGAAGCTGCACGCGGAATTTCTTCGAAACGGCGTAGTTTTCGATCACGTTTACGGTGGCAGACGGAGAGAAGATGGCGATTTGCGCCGCCTGATTTTCGGTCAGGAACACGTTCTCGATCTTGATGATGTCTTTGAGGCCTTTCGTCCGGCTTTTCAGGTTCAGGCCGACCGTGACGCGGTACTCTTCGGCGAGCCGCAAAAGACGGATGATTTTCAGAGCTTGTCCTGCCGCAATGTGGTCGATCACGGTTCCTTCTTTAATTGCAGAAACCGAGAGGGTTTTTTCTTTCATAGTTTTCCTAAGAGAAGCGCGAGCAGCGCCATTCGGACCGGGACCCCGTTGGCCGACTGCTGGAAGTAGTAGGCATAGGGGGTCGAATCGACCTTCGTATCGATTTCGTCGACGCGGGGGAGCGGATGGAGGATCCGGAGGTTCGGTTTCGCTTTCTCGAGATGCTTTTTCGTCAGAACGCACCGGTTGACGAACGGCTCGGAGGCGTCCTGGAACCGCTCTTTCTGGATGCGGGTCATGTAGAGGACGTCGGCTTTGAAGAGGACGTCGTCGAGGCTGTTGTGAAAGGAGAATTTCACCCCTTTTTTCTTCAGCTCGTGGGAAATGGCCTGCGGGAGCGACAGCACTTCAGGCGAGACGAAATAGAGGCGCGCGGAGTAGTGGGCCAGCGCAAGACTGAGGGAGTGGACGGTTCTGCCGTATTTCAGATCGCCGACGAGGGCGATGTTCAGCTCGTCGATTTTCCCCTGGCACTCGCGGATGGTGAAGAGATCGAGCAGCGTTTGGGTCGGATGCTGATTCGCTCCGTCGCCGGCGTTGATGACGGGCTTGTCGATCGCGTCCGCGGCGAGTCTGGCCGACCCCTCCTGCGGGTGGCGGATCACAACGATGTCGGCGTACTCGCCGATCACCTTCATCGAGTCATAGAGCGTTTCACCCTTTTTCGCCGAAGTGGTCGACGCTTCGGAAAAGCCGATCACGGAACCGCCGAGCCGGTGCATCGCCGTTTCGAACGAGAGGCGGGTGCGCGTGGAGGGTTCATAGAAGCAGCTCGCCAGGATCGATCCCTTGAGAAGATCAGGGCGGCTTTTCTTCTTCATCTCGGCCGC
>CAYPZU010000081.1:0-8207 GCA_964415395.1 uncultured bacterium | reverse complement strand
CCCACCCCCGAGCAGGTTCAGAGGATGGAAGAAATCGTCACGTACTGGGAAGTGGGAGATGCCGTTCATTTTTTCGATCTTGCAGCGATGGACGTTCTTCAAAGCATTGATAATTTGATCCCCGAAGACCGTTTGCGGAAATTGGTTCGAAACAATTTCATCAAAGAAATTCAAAGGATGAACAGTTTTTCCCAGGTCGAGCAAACCCGTTACGAATTGCCAGATGAAGAACTAGACGGCTGCCTTGAATCCTTCGACAGATTCACTGACTCGGCGCTAAGAATCATTCGCGTATCTGTCAAATCGCCGACTTCTGAGCAAACAGTTGAAATCAATAAGCTGGAAACGACCCTGCGGTTGATGTCTCTCTTTTTCAGCGAGCCGCTTTCCCGCGCCCTGCTCGGAGAAGTTCCAATCGATTTCTATCTAAAATCAATCCCCAAGGTCCGCGACAGCAAAGCTCACCAGGCTCGGTATCTCGAATTGATTCAGGCGGTCTCTCCCAAGGTGCAATGGCCTATGCCTCCTCGAGAAATGCTTGCTCTGCCCCCGGCCCAGTTTTATGGGATTTTGGTCGATTCTCTCGATGCGGCGTATAGAGAATTCCTGGATCCAGCAAAGAAAATGGAGCGAGCGGAAATCGGAGGGCTGAGCAAACGAATGCAAATGCTCGACGATTTAAAATACCACTTCGAAACAATCCACCTGAAAAGAAACCGCTCCCTCATCCAAGAGAGAGCTTTAGATAACATCCGTCTGTATTTCGGCCGTAGCATCTCCTGCTCGAAAAAGAGCGATAAAAAGAAGCTGGTCCAGGCCTACAAACAAATCCTTGCAAGACTCAACGCAAAATTGGGAGCCGATTTTGAATCCCGTATGCAAAACATCGTTGAGTCGGGAAACTTTCAGGCTGGAATCCGCATTTTAGGGAATCTCGACTCCTTCCCGGGAATCATGAGGGACATTAAACGAGAGATCAAGCAACTGCATGCTCGTGTAATAGCAGGCGAATTCGGGGATGCTCAAACTCTAAGAGAGAAGTATATCGAATGTTTTGAATCCTTGCTCTCTCTATTTACGATTGTGCACGATCTCAGCGCCCTTCGGAATGCCAACCTATACCAATTACAGAAGCAAAATCTCCCTCCCGACCTGCTTGATTATGCAGATCTGGAACTGGAAGAAGCCGACGCCTCTTCTCCTGTTCCGATCGACGACGCTCCCTCTGAAGCTGTCCCTTCCCCTCGTCCTCCAGCTCCTTCAACCCCTTCAGCAGAGGACTTATTTCCTCCCTCTCCACGGAAAGAGATTCCGGAAGACTATACAGAGCGGAAAGTACCCGTTCAAGGCCGCGATCAAGCTGCTTTCATTCGATTGGAGGCGCCTCCTAAACCATCGAGAAAAAAACAACCTGTCGACCTGCCCAATGAAGGCGAATCGTGCAGCAAGGTAGGAAGATTCCTTTTGAGAGAAGGATTCCACCTCTTTAAAAACGACGACCATCGCTATTTCCGTCATTTTCAATTCCCTCACATTGTCGTGAAGATAAAAAAACACGGGAACTTCACAGGCGGAGAGCGCCAAGCGATGAAAAAGGCCCTGGAAGCTATCCAAGCTCAACAACTCTAAAAAATCGGCTGATTTTTAGGCGCCCCTTTTTTGCAAAAAAACCTTGAAAAAAGGAGTCCCATCCACCAGACTCTTTTGCATCAATTCAAGGCAAGCCATGACGATCGCATTGCAAAAAATCAAGACCGAATGGATCTCCTGCGGAACATTCAGCGACATCAAGTACGAAAAGTCCGAAGGGATCGCGAAAATCACCATCAACCGGCCCGAGGTGCGCAACGCGTTCCGCCCGCTGACTGTCGATGAAATGATCCGCGCGCTCGACGATGCGCGAAACGATCCCGAAGTGGGCGCAGTGATTCTAACCGGCGAAGGAAAGCAGGCGTTCTGCTCCGGCGGAGATCAACGAATCAGAGGCGACGCAGGCTATGCCGATCTCGAGGGCGTCCACCGGCTGAACGTGCTCGATTTCCAGAGAAATATCAGGAATTGCCCAAAACCCGTCGTGGCAATGGTGGCAGGCTACGCGATCGGCGGCGGCCACGTGCTGCATGTCGTGTGCGACTTGACGATCGCCGCCGACAATGCGATTTTCGGCCAGGTCGGCCCCCGCGTCGGTTCCTTCGACGGCGGTTTCGGAGCGAGTTATCTTTCGAGAATCGTAGGGCAGAAAAAAGCGCGCGAGATCTGGTTCCTCTGCCGCCAGTACAACGCGCAGCAGGCGCTCGAAATGGGGCTGGTCAATGCAGTCGTCCCCTATGAAGAACTCGAATCGACCACGGTTCAGTGGTGCAAAGAGATGCTCCAGCTCTCGCCGATTGCGCTCAGATGCCTGAAATCGGCGCTGAACGCCGACTGCGACGGACAGGCAGGACTGCAGGAACTGGCGGGCAACGCCACGATGCTCTATTATATGACGGAAGAAGGACAGGAGGGACGAAATGCCTTCATCGAAAAGCGCAAACCCAACTTCCAGCGCTTCCCCAAGCGCCCTTAAAGCCTATTTCCTCGCGTCGCGGCCGAGAACGTGGCCTGCAAGCCTGTGCCCGGTCTGGGTCGGAGCCTGGATGGCGCCCGCGATCGATTGGACGATCTTTGCTCTGACTCTCGGCTTCTCTTTGTTCATCCAGATCGGGACGAACTACGCCAACGACTACTTCGATTTTCTGAAAGGGGCCGACACGCAGAATCGGATCGGTCCGAAGCGGGCGGTGCAGCAAGGCTGGGTCTCTCCCTCCTCGATGCTTCTGGCTGCGGCAGCCGCGTTCGGCGCCGCGGTCGGATTAGCCATCCCGCTGATGATCCGTGCGGGGCTTTGGAGCCTGCCGGCAGCCGCCCTTTGCGTCCTCTTCGGCATTCTCTATACGGGCGGGCCGAGACCCCTCGGCTATCTGGGTCTTGGCGAAACGCTTGTCTTTGTGTTCTTCGGACCCGTCGCCGTCTGCGGCGCCTACTTCCTCCAGACGATGTCGGTCAGCGCCGAGGCTATTGTTGCAAGCCTGGCTCCAGGACTGATCTCCTGCTCGATTCTGATCGCGAACAATTTGCGCGACGAGATTTCCGACCGCGCCGCAAACAAGAGAACGCTCGCCGTCCGGTTCGGAAGAGTTTTTGGCGCCTGGGAATACACAGGATCGCTTGCCGCCGCCTCTTTAGTTCCTTTGGCGCTCATCTATTTCTACGGCTTCCCGCTCAATCTCGCGTCTGCGTCGCTCCTCTTTTTCGCGGCGATCCCCTCGATGAAGAGAGCGTTCGAATTCAAGACGCCGCTCGAGGCGATGCCTCTTTTGCAAAACAGTTCCCTTCTGCTCCTCGTCTATACGATCCTGTTTTGCTGGACCGTCTAGATGTTCCGGCTCTATTCCTACCGGTTCAAAAGAGAAGGGCTCATTTTGGAATCCGATCTCGGCTGGGGCGAGATCGCGCCTCTCCCCGGCTTTAGCTCCGAGACGCTCGAAGAGGCTCGCGCCGAAATTCTCGCGTGGCTCCAAAGCGGCAAAAAGCCGACGCTCCCTTCCGTCCGGTTCGGGCTCTCCTGCGCGCTGCAGCCCTTTTCCCTAAAGCCGCTCCGCATCCCCCTTTGCGCCCTGAATACGCCCAGGCCGGGATTTTCGACGCTGAAGCTGAAATTGAAAGATTCGACTTTAGAACAGGCAGTCGCGCAAGCGCGCGCGCTCAAAGATCAGTTTCGGCTCCGCCTCGACTGCAACCGGGCGTGGAGTTTGGAGCAGGCGTTGGCGTTTGCGAGTCATTTCAACCCGGACGATTTTGATTATCTCGAAGAACCGGTTGCGTCGGAGCTCGCGGAATTTTCGAGGCGGACAGGTTTTCCCATTGCCGCAGACGAATCGCTCCGCGACGGCTCTTATAAACAAATCCCGACAGTGAAAGCGGCGATCGTGAAACCGATGCTGATGGGAGGCGTTCCGAAGCTTGATCTGCCGATCGTTCTTTCCTCTTCTTTTGAAACGAGCCTTGGCATTCTCCAGATCGCCCGCCTTTCGCAAAATAACCTCCCCCAGGGACTCGACACGTTTGAAGACGATCTGCTCTCCCCTCCGCTGAAACGGGAAAATGGCTATCTAACGTGGGAAGGATCGGAAATTCCAGTCGACAAAACCAAATTATGCCGGATCTACTAAAGGAAGCGGCGCGGGATGCGCCCCATGAGATTGCTGTAATCAGCAAGGAGGGAGAACTCTCTTTTTCTGAACTGGACAAACTCGCCGATGCGATCGAGATGAATGCGGAAGAGGGCGAGATCGTCTCTTTCTTCGCGCCTCCTTCTGCCGAAGCGATCGCCTATTTCTTCGCCGTCTGGAGAAAAGGGGCCGCTCTCTGCCCTCTCAACCTGCGGATCCCAAAGGTGCAGCGGGAAGACCAGATTCAAAAACTGAAAGGGCGCTGCGGGACCCAACTGCTTCTCTTTACCTCGGGATCAACCGGAACTCCGAAAATCGCGGCGCTCTCGATGCGCAATCTAACGGCGAGCGCAGCAGGAGCTACCCAAGCGCTCGATTTAAAACCGGGAGATCGATGGCTCTTAAGCCTCCCCCTCTTCCATGTCGGAGGAATCGGGATACTTTTCCGCTGCCTGATGGCGCGCGCCGCCCTCGTCATCGGCGATCATCCTGACATCACCCATCTCTCTTTCGTTCCGACGCAGCTCTACCGCGCGACGCCGGTTTACCGTAAGCTCCGCTGCCTTCTCCTCGGCGGCGCGCCTGTAGGAAATTTCCCTGAATCGCTTCCCGTATATGCTACGTACGGCCTTACTGAAATGAGCTCTCTTGTACTCGCTCGGCGCGCGCTCCCCTTCGCCTCGCTTGGGCATCCTCTGCCCGGCAGAGAGATGAAGCTGGCTCCCGACGGTGAAATCCTTGTCCGCGGAGAATGTCTGTTCCAGGGCTACTGGGAAGATGGGAAACTGAATCTGCCAACAAAGGATGGATGGTTCGCGACAGGCGATCTTGGAAAAAGAGAAAAAGAAGGATTCGCAATAACGGGAAGAAAGGACTGGATGTTCATCTCGGGAGGAGAAAATATCCAGCCCGAAGAGATCGAGCGGGAGCTGATCGCTCTTCCTGAAATTGCGGAGGCCGTCGTCGTTCCAATCGATGATCCGGAATTCGGAAAGAGGCCCGCTGCAGCAGTGAAGTTGAACGATCCGTCGTTCCATCTTGAAAAATTGCAGCGCGCGCTCGCAGAAAAACTTCCGAAATACAAGATTCCCGTTTCTCTTTTTGCTCTCGATGAAATACCAAAAATCGGCCTCAAAACAGATCGTAAGCAAATTTTTGAACTGATTCGTAACAATAATTTGACGAATTGATTTTTCATTGATTCAACTTTCTAACTTCCAATCGGATCGGAACACATCTGTCCAAAAAAAATGGGCTTATCTATAATCCGCTCCTTTCGCCAAACCGAAAACGCGGACGCAAACGATGCCCTTGGAAGCGCACCTCTTTCGCCGGATTTTTACCCGATTCTTCCCACGGAAAGTCACTTCCTCTCTTCCAGCAGAGGAGTACAAGCCCGAGCACCTGTCCGCTGAGCAAAAAAAAGAATTGTCGCTCCGCTACCTGGCCGACGGGGAGCTGTCGCTGCTCCAGGGAAACCTGAGAGCCCTCTCCTGCTTCGAGCACGCCTCGAATCTCGACTCGGGAAACCCCCGGGTCTGGTACCGGCAGGGACTCGCCTTCTTCGAATACGGCTCGGAAGAGGGGAAAGAAAAATATCTCCTCCTTGCGGGGAAAAATTTTAAGATCGCCACCCAGCTCGATCCCCATTTTTTCGACGCCTGGGTCGCCTGGGGCAACGTCCTGCTGCAGCTTGGCCGGTTCCACGACGAACACCACTACCTGCTGGAAGCCAAGGACAAGTACCAGAAAGCGCTCGACCTGGCAGCCGATCAGCCCCGCGAAGCGTTGGCCGAACTCCATTGGGACTACGGAATCGTCTGGTCGGAGATCGCCCAGCACTCGGGAGAGGCGCTCGACGTCCGCCTGGCCATCGAATCGTTCCAAACCTCGAAGAGCTTCCAGGAAAACCCGATCCCCGAATTCTGGAACGACTGCGGCAAGGCGTATCTTGAAATGGGGCTTCTGATCAACGATCCGCGCCTCTATTTCCAGTCGATCGAATACCTGCAGCGGGCCATCCAGGCCGCTCCCCACTATTTCGACGGGTGGATGTCGCTCGCCGAGGGCTACTCCCAGCTCTACATCAACACGCTCGACGAGCGGTATGTGTCCAAAGCCTCCGACGCCTATTCGGCCGCCGCCAAAATGGCGCCCCTCGACCCCGAAGCATGGCTCGGCTGGGGCCAGCTCCTCGGAGAAGCCGGAAAAATCAATAACGATGCGAAACTCCTCCGCCTCAGCATTGAAAAGTGCGCCCGGGGCTGGAATATCGACCCGAAAAACCCGCTCATCATCGGCCAGTGGGTCGAATCGCTCTCGCTGCTGGGAGCCTCCACCTCGCGCCTCGACCTTCTGATCGAAGCCGAACACAAAATCCTCAAGGCGACCGACCAGTTCCCCGACGATCCCGATCTTTGGCACGCCTACGGCGTCTGCCTCCTCGCGTTCGGCCGATACTATGAAGACCCCGAATATTTCGAGATGGCGATCGAGAAGCTCCAGTACGGCCTCTCCATCGACCGAACCGACGCCGAACTCTGGCACGCTCTGGCCCATACCCACAAGCTCTACGCCGATTTAACCGACGACCGCGACCTGATCGAGCGCGCCTGCAGATTCTATGCGAAAGCGATGGATCTGAAACCGGCGTGCCCCTCGCTCACGTTCGACGCCGCCTGCGCCCTCCTCCATTACAGCGAGCAGATCGACGAGCTCTCTTCGCTCGAGCAGTCGCTCTATCTCTTCGAATCGCTCCTCCAGAGCCACAAAGAGTCGATCCTCCACCATCCGGAGTGGCTATTCGAATACGCCTGCGCCCTCGAATGGTGCGGCGACTTCCACGAAGAGCAGAAGCACTTCATCCGGGCCATCGAGATCTTCTCCCACATCCTCCTCATCGATCCCGATTTCCCAAACATCCACCACCGGATCGCCCTCAGCTATCTCCAGCTCGGCCACATCTCCCTCGAAACCGAGTACTACAAGCGGTCGATCCACTACTTCCGCCTCGCCGCGCGCCAGGACGAAGAAAACGACCAGATCTGGCTCGACTGGGGCCTCTGCATCATCCATCTCGCCAACCAAACCCTCGATCCCGATTTCCGCAGCCAGCTCTATATGGACGCCGAGCAGAAGATCAGCAGGGCCGGCCATCTGGGAAGCGAAGGAGCCTACTACAACCTCGCGTGCCTCTACTCGATCCTCGGCCGGACCGACGAATCGATGGACCTGATCCGCAAAGCGCTCACCGCCCGCGCCCTTCCCTTCATCGAAGATCTCCTTGAAGACGAATGGCTCGACAATCTCCGGGACACCCATGCGTTCGGCCGGTTCGTTGCCGACCTGGAAGCGAAACTCCAGCAAACCCGCGAAGAATGAACGGCCTTGCGATCGCAGGGATCTTCCGCAATGAAGCTCCCTATCTTAAAGAGTGGATCGAATTCCATCTTGAGATGGGGGTTTCCCGCTTCTATCTCTTCGACAATTTAAGCCAGGACGCTTCCGTCCAAACGCTCCAACCCTACATCGAAAAGAACATCGTCGAACTCACTCCGTGGCCGCTGACCCACTCAGACATCATCGAGTGGAATGAGGTGCAATGCCTCGCCTACGAAAGGGCGATCTGGAAGGCGCAAGGGAAAACGAAGTGGCTCGCCCTCCTCGATACCGACGAGTTCCTCTTCCCGGCCCAAAACGAATCGCTTGAACACATCCTCTCCGATTTCGAACCCTTCGGAGGCGTCGGCGTCAATTGGCAGCTCTACGGGACTTCCTCTGTCCAGATCCCCGAAAATGGCCTCCTGATCGAAACCCTCTGCCAAAAGCTCCCCGAAACGACTGGAGCAAACCACCACATCAAAAGCATCATCCGCCCTGAACGGGCCCTCTCCTGCGACTGCCCTCACTTCGTCCACTATAAACCCGGCTATTTCCAGATGAATATGGACCGGACGCCTTTCGAAGGACTCCTCTCCCCGGCAGTCTCGATCGAAA
>CAYPZU010000080.1:0-8422 GCA_964415395.1 uncultured bacterium | reverse complement strand
AAAGCATCTTTTCTGGGGTGGGATTGCGATCATGCATATCCTGTTCCATTTTGAAGGGAAGAATGACGATTTGCGGAAAATTCAAATCCAACAAAGAAACCGCGGATTTAAGCCAGAATGGATTGATTCAATGGTCTCAGCGTATCAAAGCTCCCAGCTCTCATTGCATGCAAAAGGACGGTTCGGGTAAGTTAAGGGAGAGCCTATCCGCAAAATAGAAGGGTTAGGGATTCGAGGGGATTTTTGAATCTCAGCGCAGCGTGGAGGCTCGAAGCCAACTTGAGAAAGTTGGCGAGAGCGAACGCTGAAGGGGCCCCAAAATTTTTGATTTTGGGGCGCTGGGGTCAAAAAGCTCCCGAAGACCGCCGTTATCATTTGCGGATAGGCTCTAGGAGTCCAGATGAACCAGCCCCTCAGTTACCCGCTTCAGCAGTTGATGGAGATCAAGAAAAACCGCTTCGACCAGGCGGTCAAAACGCTGGAAGAGAAGAAAGCGATTTTGGAAAAAGCGTACGAAAAGCTGTTCGATTTGACGCAGGAGCGGGATCAGGTGAAAGAGCACAGAGCGGCGAAGCTGCAGCAGCTGAGAGAGTCGCTGGACGAAGGAACCACCACGGATAAAATCCAGCAGAAGAAAGCGTACCTCAAAATCGTCGACGAGAAGCTGGCCGACAAGGAAAAGAAGGTCATAGAGCAGCAGAAGCAGGTCGACATTGCGCAGAAGCAAGTCGATGCCGCGACCGATGAGCTGTTCCAGAGAAAAAAAGATCTGGAAAAGCTCGAGATGCATAAGAAAGAATGGGAAAAAGAAGTCCGCTATTGGACCGAACAGAAAGAAGGGGTCGAACACGACGAACAGGGATCGGCCACCCACATTTTACGGAAGCGGGAAGCGGAAAAAAGAAAAGAAGAACGAGATAAAAAATCATGATCGCAGAACGTCCAGGCGGCGTATCGCCAAACGAACCGAGCCGGAGCACGCCCGACACCAAAGCGCAGCGCGAAGAAAAGCAGAGAGTAGAAAAAGTGCGGGAGATCGATCCCGACGAGGAAGCCCAGCGGCGGAAGCGGAAGTTCCAGATGATGATGGGAGACGAAGACAACCTCTCCGACCTGTCTCAGGAAGACCGGACGCCAAGCCCTTTCGAGACGACGTTTTACACAACTTCAGCTCCTCCTGTTGCGAGGAAAACAACGACGGACGCCGAACCGGCCAGCTCTTCTTTTATGGCAGAACCTCCCGCTTCGGCTGAAGATGATTTCGGCGTGGACGATGCGGTCGTCCCAAGCCCCGCCTACTCGCCCCCGCCCAACGTGAACGCAGCGCCGCCTCAAGCAGACGAAGAAGAGCCGCAGGAAAATTCTTTGCCTCGGTCAGGTCAATTCTGGAGCGAAACCGATTCGCCGCCCGATCAGCCCCTCCCGGCATCGAGAATGACCGAAACGCCTTATTCCTCGGCAAAAAAAGAGGGACAGCCGACTCCGGTACTGCCCGGCGTCTCTGGAGCCAAGAAACCGGACAAGAAAGAGGCGAAGGCCGACGCGTTCGCCCCTCCGATTCCCGGCAAGCCGGTTAAAAAAGAGGCGTCTCCCTTTGGAATGCCGGGCAAAGCTCCCAAAACGGGGGAGATGAAAGGGAAGAAAGAAGAAACGCCCCCTCCTTTTTTTGCGCCTGCGAAGACGGAAAAAGGAAAAGAACCTTCTGCCAAAACGATTCCGGGAGCTCCGCCCGTAAAAGGGAAAGAGGAAACCGGCCGCTTTTTCGATGAAAAAGGGCAGCCATTGGATGCGAAGAGAAAAGGCGTTGAGAAATTCGAAGAAGAAAAAGGGCCGTCCGCCCGCTATCTGTCGCGCGAAGAAGAGCAAGCGCCCCTTGAGCAGAGAACCGTCCCCTTCAAAGGGAAAAAAGAAGGCGCTCCGGCGCGCGGGGAAGCTGCGAGTAAACAGGCGGAAGAGAAAAAGGGAATGCCTGCGCGCCTCTCAGAAAAAGAGGGAGAAAAGCAGGCGTTCGTCAGCAGCCGGAAAGACAAAGAGCGGGACAAACGGGAAGGGGATCGGGAAAAAGAGAGAGCCGCTCTCGAGATTCTCCCGCCTTCGCTGCCTCCGCTGCCTCCGCATATCCAACCGATGGCGATCGCCGCGGTGCAGCAGGCGCAGCCTTACATCAGCCCGCAGACAGCCGAACTCTTCTTCCAGATGGTCGGGACGATCTACTACATGGCTTCGCCTCCTGGCGTCTCGCGCACAGAAATTGTGTTGAATAATCCGGCCTACGCGAATTCAAAATTCTTTGGATCGCGGATTACAATTGAAAAATATGCCACCGCTCCCGATTCTTTTAATATCCGCCTGACAGGATCGGACGAGGCGGTCGTCCAGTTCCGCGAGAATATTCCGAACCTGATGAGCGCGTTCCAGAACGGGAATTATGCATTCCGGATCGGGAGGCTCGAGGCGGAGTACACGATCGAACGGCCCGTCTTCCGGCGGAAAGACCGCGAGGAAGATAGAGGAATGGGCGGAGATATGGGAGAAAGGAGAAAATAGGTATGGCTGCAGCCCCTCTTGCGTGGGTGAGACGGATCTCATCCGAACTGAAAGAGCTGGACGAGGTTCCGCTCTTTGGGAACTCCCCTCCATTCGATTGGGAGCGCGTCTCTTCGCTTCTCTCATCGCGCTTCGGCGCCGCCAAATTTTCGCTGAAGGCAGGACCGCAGGAATGGCGTCCTGCGAAAGAGGTGAAAAAAGGACTCGGACCGAATCCGTCGGCCATTCCCCTCTCCGCCTCTCCGCTTACAGGATCTCTTCTCTGGATCATGCCGCAGGACGATATCGGGCGCCTCACATCGTGGATGGTGAACGGGAAAGCCCGTCCAAAGGCCCTCTCTTCGGAAGTCCTCCAGGAGGGCTTTTATCGCTACCTTCTCCTTGAAGGGCTTGACGCAGTCCAATCGCTCGATGCGATGCAAACGCTCTCTCTCCACCTCAGCGACGCAGAAACAGACTTCGAGTCCGAAGCGTTCTGCATCGACGTGGAGATCTCCTATGACCAGAAATCGTGCTGGGGGCGTCTTGCGATCACGCCCGAATTCCGGAGATCGTGGGTACACCACTTTTCCGAAATGCCTGCTGACTACATCCCGAGCGAAACGGCCCGGTCTACGATGCTGGTCGTCGGAATCAAAACCGGCTCGGTGATTTTGCACCGGAGCGAGTGGGACAAGCTCAAACCGGGCGATTTCGTCCTGCTCGACCAGGGAAGCTACGATGCGCGCCGCCAGACAGGCGCCGCCACGCTCAGGCTTGGCCCGACGCCTCTTTTCAATGTAAAAATCAAGCAGAACAAGGTCGAATTGCTCGACTATGCTTTCTACTACGAGGATACGATGGAACAAACCGCTCCGGGAAGCGCGCCGCAGCCCGCGCCAGGCTCTCCCCAACAACTCCCGCCTGCTGAAGGCGAGGTGGTGGCGATCAAAGAAATGCCTCTCAACGTCACGGTGGAAATCGCCCGCCTGAAGATCACGCTCGACCAGCTGATGCATCTGAATCCGGGCAATCTCCTCGAGCTGCCGATTCATCCCGACCAGGGAGTGTCTCTCACGATCAATGGCCAAAAAGTGGGCAGGGCCGAGCTTGTTTATCTCGGCGAAGCGCTCGGCATCCGCATTCTGGAAATCGGCTAATCATTCAATATCCGGATAGGCCCGCCTCATGGCGGGCTCCCTCAAACAACCGTTTGACTTTCCTCTGTACAGGAAAGAGTTGGTGGCTATCATAGTTCTGCAATGCGCGAGGGGCCCTGGCGAAGCCAGGGAACCGCATTGCAGCCCGCCCCTGGGCAGCGGGGGTGGAGCGGAGCGGAACACCCCGACTGTCTCCTCCGGCCATAACTCCATTCTATTCTTTCAGGTAAGCTGATGAGGGATGAATTTCATAAGCAGACGACGCTGCCGGATCTTCATGGCGGAGATGCCAAGAGCTATCCCCTGCCTCAAAAAATCGGTCCGTACAAGATCGAAAGCCTGCTCAGCAAAGGCGGCATGAGCCTTTTGTATCTCGGCATCCACCCGGGCACCTCGCAGCCGCTGGCTATCAAAGTCCTTCTACCCAAATACCTGAAAAACAAGGAGATGGCAGGCAGGTTTCTGAAAGAAGCGCAGATCATCGGGATGACGAACCACCCGAACATCGTCAAGCTGTTCGGACAGGGGCAATGGGAAAAAGGGCTCTACATCGCGATGGAGTTCATACAGGGAATTTCGCTGCGGCAATTCATCCAGCAAAAATCCCTTTCCCAAAAGCGGGCTCTCGAAATCGTGCTGCAGGTAGCCTATGCGCTCTGCCATCTCCATACGCACGGCGTGATCCATAGAGACTTGAAACCGGAAAATATCCTGATCACCGAAACGGGCGAGATCAAGGTGATCGATTTCGGGATCGCGCAGATGCAGGGCGAGCTGCAGGACGAGAGGATCACCCAGTCGAAGCGGATGATGGGGACGCCGATCTACATGAGTCCAGAGCAGAAAGAAAACCCGCTGCAAGTCACCTTCGCCTCAGACATCTATTCGCTGGGGATCATCGCCTACGAGCTGATTTTAGGGCGGTTGAGCCACGGCGTCATCCACCTGGCTCTTTTGCCGAAATCGCTGCGGAAGATCATCGAGACGGCGCTCAAGATGAATCCGAAAGATCGATACAAAGACATCGTCGATTTCATCACCGAGGTCTCCCAGGCGATCAAAAACCAGGGCGCCGAGAACGAGGAGAAGGAAGAGGAGATTTCGGAAGAGGTGGTCGAAATGATCCAGCAGTCCCGCGCGATCCTTCTGCCGAAGAAAGCGCCCCGCTGGCCGCAGCTCGAGATCGGCGTGGCGTCGCATGAAGGGATGTCGCTGAGCGGCCTCTATCTGGACTTTTTCCGGCTGCCGGAGGGGAAGCTGGCGATCGCGATGGCGGAACCGCTGAATCCCGGGATCGCCTCTCTTTTACATAGCGCGATTCTGAGAGGGATGTTCCGGATGGCGGCCGAGGTTTTCTTCCAGAGCGGAAAAAAAGATCCTCACCCGATCCAGATGCTCCAACTTTTGAGCCGCGCGATTTCGAACGACCCGATGGAGCAGCAGTTCGGGCTTTGCCTGCTCCTACTGGATCCGGAAAAAGATCAGCTTTCCTTTGTTTCGTGCCAATACAGCACGCTCTGGCATCTGCCCGAAGGGAGCAAAAAAGTGCGGGCTTTGGCCACCCCGAACCGGTCGCTCGGCTCCGACCCGAACGGGGCGCTTTTGGAAACGGCCGATAACTGGAACTCAGGCGATACGCTGGTGCTCCACTCGCTGGGCGTCGCCCCGGCGAAAGGAGAAGAAGCGGGATCGTGGATGGGCGAATATGTGCTTCTGTCGGCGCAGCATCAGGCGGAGAAAATTCTGCAGAGGATGACCGTGCAGAGAGCCGCTTTGCCGAAAAGAGCTTCAGCCGTGCTGAGCATCCAGAGGATTTTCTAGAGGAATCGCCTCTCGGAAACCTTGAAGCGCACTGGAAGAGATCTGGCCGCGCAGCCATGCAAGAGCGGCAAGCTGGTTGAAACGAACCCTTCGCAGACGCTCCTCGATGTTTCTCATTCTTTCCCCTGTCGCAGCAGATACCAGGCGGGCGCGCGTTTGAGAGAGCTGATTGTATCTCTCATTCCAACGATGCCGCAAAGCCCTCTGCATCTCATTTTGAAGCGCGGAGATCTCCGGATTGTTTTCAAGGGAGAGTTCAATCCACTCTCTGCAATAGGGGGCATACTCCTCCGGCCATGTCCAGATCGAGGCGAAATCCTCTGGAGAAATCCCAATCGCATCGGAAAGCAGGCGGAGCTCTTCTGGGGAAAGGGCCGTTTTCGTAAAAGGGCTAACGGGGTCTCTTTGCGTAAGCATCCCTTTAACGAAATAGCGGACATCGAAGTAAGCGTCGTGGAATCGAATGGCAAACTGAGGCGAAAGTTCCGAGTACATGAGAGAGCAAACCTCCCCTTCTGGAATTTTCAAGAGCTGACGAGAGCGCCGAGGCTCTTTTTTCGAAGCGAGCGCCGACTCACTTTCGAAAGCGAATTTCCTGGCGATTTCTTCCTCAATGAAAGAAGCCAGAGAGTCGATTTGCGCTTTGCTTTCATCGGGCTCTGGAGTGGGCGGCTCTTCGGGCTCTGGCAAGGGGGCTCGGTCAATCCTCGCCGCATCAAGCAGCTTTTGAAATCCGATTTGGAATCGGGAAAGATCCCGAAACGCTCTGCAAGCAACAAACGAAACTGCGGCTCCGGCAGCCACGATACCGAGCGCGACAGCCGTCTGCACCGCATAGGATAAAGTAGTTTGGATAGCCGGGATCATCCGCCTTCTGCCAATTTCGCGATAAAGTCATTCGCGTCTTCGCGGGAAATCTTTCCTTTCTCGGCAGATTCGAGAAGGAGCGTTTCCAGATTCTTTCTACGCGAAGAATCTTCCACTCCGCCGAGCTGTTCGAGCTCGCGTCGTACGCCGTCCAGTCTGGCTTCTAGTCGCTCGACGGAAACGCGGTCGTTCCGGACGCGCGCCTGATGGAGCTGGTTGGAAAGATCGAACACCTGAGAGAGCAGCCCCATCGAACGGATGATCAGGCCAAGGCCCTGCATCCCTTCTCCGGCGTTGTTCCATATCGTTTCGAATTCCTCAGGCGCAATCCCCATCGGAGCGCAGATTTTCTCAAGTTCTTCCGCGCTCAGCTTTTGACGGGTGTACGGATTGATCGGAGATTTCTGCGTAAGAATCCCTTTTACGAAATAACGGAGATCAAAAGGATCTTCCCCGATTTTCAAAACCCAGCGGCTGGGAATTTCAGTCGCCATGAGCGTGCAAACGAGAGGAGTTTCGGTTTTAACGGGCTCGTCTTTGACGCCGCAATGGAAAACCTGCCCCTCGACTGGGGAAGAGCCTCTTGAAAAAATCGGCTCCGCCGACCAGGGAAAAGAGCTTCTTTCAAACGGTCCGCTGTATATGCGGCCGGAGGGCATTTCGGAAGCCGGCATCGGCCTTTCAAGCGCTTCAAATAAGGAAAGAAGCGAGATAGATGAATCTTGTACTGAACTGTTTACCGATCTAACCATAGAACCACCCGTTTAATTATTAACATTATATTAATACCGACTAAAATAGTAAATCAAAGAAACTATTTTAAAAATCACAAGAAACTTTTTGAAAAATCTCGTTCTGGATTTTTTTTAGAAAAAGAGTAAACTCAAATCCGCGCGCCGGCGAATTTGCAAGCGCTGCTGAATGCAGAGCGATGTTGCAATAATATGCGGGGTATTTTACGATTCAAAAGAGGTCGACTATTCATTCTCTAACGGTGCGCGCGAAGACTTGCATGGTTCGAACATGGGTTGGATGAAAACCAATCTTCTCTTCTTTACACTTCTCGGCTCTCTCTGGATCGCTCCTCTCGCTTGCGCAGAGGAAAAGGCTCCCGATCAGGACGGCTTTACCATCAATTACAACACCGTTTCCATCCTCGAATACGTCCGCTTTGCGAGCAAAATAAGCAAGGTGAACTTCATCTACGACGAAGCCGATCTCAATTTCAACATCACGGTCGTGTCCGACGAGCCGATTACGGCGAGGAATGTGATGGCGACGCTGGTCCAGGTGCTGCGCATCCACGGTCTGACGATGCTGGAACAGGACAACAGCCTCGTAATCACCCGTTCGGAAGACGTCAAGCAGCTGGCCAATCTCGTAGTCGATGGACAGAACGCAGGAAACTCCCCCATCGTCACACGGATTTTCCGGATCAAATACACAAGTCCCGATTCGCTCGCGGCGATCATCCGCCCGATGATTTCCAGCGCAGCCATTCTTGAAACGGTGGGCGAAACCCGCCAGATGATCCTGACTGATGTGACGGCGAACGTCGACAAAGTCGCCTCGCTGATCGAAAATATCGATTCCCCGAATGCATTCCTCGACATCAAGACCTACGACATCCAGCACATGAGCGCCCACACGCTGGTGGATCTCGCCAGCAAGATCATGAACCCGATCGCGCTCGGCAATCCGTTCCTTTTGGTGCCGCAGGAGCTGGCGAATAAAATCTTCGTCGTGTCGACTCCCGAACTGACCAACAAAGGGATCGCCGTATTGACGACCCTCGACACGCCACCGAAAAAAGCGATCTCCGAAGTCCGAAAACTCGGCGCAGAAAATATTTCGGTCTACAAAGTGATCAACCGTCCAGGCGACGAAATTCTCAACGGACTGGACGAGATCGCAAAAAATTTGCAGGCCGCAGGATCTCCGGATCCAGACCTGATCGACACGATCGAAAATGCGAAGTGGATCAAAGAGACCAACTCGATCATGTTGGTCGGCTCGAAGGAATCGCTCGATAAAGTGAGGGAATTCCT
>CAYPZU010000079.1:0-8530 GCA_964415395.1 uncultured bacterium | reverse complement strand
GTAGACGACGAACTGAGCAAGAAAATGTGCCAAAAAGCGCTCAAAGATCGCGAAATCAGATTTATTAGGATAGGTTCAAAAAACCCCGGAAAAGCCCGGGGTTAGATGGATTCAGGAGAAACTGGTTAGACGGCTGCCGAAGCGGGCGCCTGGAGTGCGATTTGCTGGAAAATCGCCCGGTTATACGGGGCTCTTTCCGGAGGGAGGGAAATTTCCCGCTCGGGGTGGAAATCCTTGAGAATTCCGAGAATTTGGTCTAAGACTCCCGATTTTTTCCACGCGAGATACCAGCGGTGGGCCGCTGATTTCGAGGCGTATTCTTCCGATTTGGGAAGCGCGCCCCATTTTCCTTTTGTGCAAAGGACGAAGAGAACCGCATTCACTACGGAGCGCCAGGGGGTGTGGGGCTTGCCCCTCCCTCTTTTTTCGGGCTTCGGAAAGAGAGGCTCTAGAGCCTGCCATTGCGCATCGGTCAAAGATTGGTACATCGGTTGCATGGTTTCCCTTCCTTAGTTCGTTACTTGGTGCGTAATTGCATTGTTTGTCACTGCCATCAAGCCGTTTTTCGGGTCGACGACGCCGGTTCCCAATTTCAGGATCGCCTGGTGCATCTGCTCAACCTGCGAAGTGGCTGTGGTCAGCTGGGTCGAGCTCGAGGAGACGGCGCTTGAAATCGCAGATACCGTCGAGATGAATCCTTGCAGGATTTCGGTATTGGGCGGAGTGTAAGGCGGCGGCGGGTTAGGCGGCGTTGGCTGCGGTCCTGGCGGCGTTGCGCTTGGCGTCAGGTTGTCGTGCACGAGAGTTGCCGCTTGCGCAGCAGTCAGCGTATGGACGGTGCCGCTCGAGTCGGTATACTCGTTTTGGAAAAGAACCTGATAGAGAGTTGTCTTTGTGCCGACGTCCAATCCAGATGTGCCGGCTGTGATGGTTGTGCTCTTCAGGTTATCCAGGAAGTTCTGGATCGGTCCGCTCAGGGCCGAGAACTGGCCGGATGAGCTGATCAGGTCGGTCAAAATGGGCATCAGCTCCTGGAGCGATTGGACGGATGTGGCTCCTGAACCTGAAGTGTCGTCCCATGTCCCGATCGAAGAGATAATCGACTGGATTTGCTGGGTGTATTTTTCATCCAACTGGTGCTGCTTGTCCATGATATCGGCGTTGCCCGATTCGGAATTGAGGTAGCCGGTGTCAAGCGAGAGCATGAACGCCAGGATGAGAAGGCCCGGATCGTGGTATTTGTTCCACACGGCATCCATCGTATTGAGAAGGTCGAACGTCTGGAGTTTTCCAAGCGCTCCCGTCAGAGTGGAGATGTCGGCGTTAGGCGCTCCGTCCGTTCCCGAGTTCAAAATGAGCTGCTCGATCATGAATTTTTCCGCGTCATCGCCGGTCGTCCACTGGAAGGTGTCGATGTCTCCTTCCGGATTCTTGAAGGTCCAGATGATGTTGCCGCCGCTCATGTGGCTGCTGATAAAGTTGTCGGCGTCGTTGGTCAAGGTGTTCACTTCGCTGATCATCGCTGCCGTATAGCCGTTCGGATAATTTTTCTGCACATTGGCCAGGTAGTTCGATAAATCGCTCAGGTAGGCCTTATACGCGTCGCCGCCAGGCTGGTGGAATTTGCCTGTCGAATCTGTATATCCCATAAGAAAGGCGAATTCGGCGTTGTGCTCGATGCCGTCCGCAATCAGGGCCTGTCCGTTGCAAAGCTGCATCATCGAGTCGACGTTGCTGTTCAGAAGTCCGTGCTGCGCTAATCCGTTGATGTAATTCATCAAGGAGTAGAGAGAGGAAGTCGTCGGGTGGGCGGAGTAGTAGAAAAAGAGGTTCATCAGGCCGTTCATATAGCCCGTATGGTTTGCGTTATAGGCTTCCCACTGGCTTCCGTCCCAGCCTTCGATCGAGCCGTCAGGGCCGCCGGAAGGGGGGAGTGGAGGCAAAGGAGGATTAGGGATCGGGAGAGGAGGAGGCTCTGCGCTGAACCTGGGGGACGATTTCGGGGAAGAGGATGCAGCAGCTAAACCGTGCTGCGAAGAAACAGCCGCAAGCATCCGGCGCCGGCTGTGCGTAGCCGAGCCTGTATTGCCGGCCGCTTCAATCGTCATTTCGATCAAAGCTTCTTCTGCGGCATGCTTTTTCTCGGAGAGTGAGGCTGCCATCGGGAGGGCTATGGACGCTTCTTCGAGGATGTCGATTTTTTTGACTTGGGCTGATTCCATGTGATTACTTCTTGTTAAGGTGATTTTTCAAGGAAGCTGCGACCGATGCGATGTCGACGCCTGCGTCTTGGTAAGTTTTCGTCAGGAGATCTTTCATCCTGCTCTTCAGTGCTTCCGCTTTTTTTAACGCCTCTTCCCTCACTTGCGGGTCTTCGGAAGAGAGTTTTTCCTGGAGCGGGAGGAACTCCGAAATCATCTCTCCGACGACTTTCTTCAGTACGTCGAGGGGAATGGCCGAGATCGCTGCGAACGCGTCTTTGAGCGCTAAGGGGGAGTTCATCGGTTATTGCTCCGTTTTTGGTTTAACAACAGGTTGGACGGGTGCAGCGGGTTCTTTCCCGTGCATCTTTGTCAGCTCGCTCGTATCGGAGAGCTGGCGGTTCGAGAGAGCGACAGCGTTAGCTTTAAAAACATGCTCTGTAGCTTGTCCAGGAGGGGAATAAGGCCAGAACCGCCCCTCGAAGTAGATCCAGTCGGGTTCTCCAGCGTAGAAAACTTGCCAGTTTGGAGTGGCGATGATTGCCAGGAATGCCGCTTCCAGGGCGTTATACGCCGTGTCTTTCGTCGTGATCGAAAGGCAGGCTTCGATGGCCTGTGTCAAAACCGGATCGTTTTTCTTCGCAAGGATCGCTGCGAGGGTTTGAGCCAGGATCAGCGACTGAGGAAGGATCGCGCCGTTGTTATCGCCCTGACCCAAAAACTGATCGACGTCGCCGCTCAAATCGCCGACCGGCGAGCCGGCGAGCGACATCATGAAGAAGATGGCGGATTCGCAGGTGTTGTCGTTATTCGCTCGGCAGAATGTGAATCCTGTGTTGTCGAGCCATTCGTAGACGTCGAGAAGAGGGTTGTTCGTCTCGCTATTTGACCAGGCAAGGTATTTTGTGATGTCGGTATCGGCGCCTTTCATCGTTACGATGTCTGCCAGGATTTGCTGGTTGGTCTTGTTATTCGGGAGTTCGATCTGCTCGGTATTGCCGGATGGGTCGGTATAGGTAAACGTTACATTTCCGCTTGCGTCGACCGAGTAGTACCCCTGGATTTGGTTGTACAATTGGAGGATCGCATTCATCTGCTGCTGGAGCGCCGCTTTCTGCGTCGGGTCGGTTGTGCCGGCCAGCTGCGCTTGGAGCGCCGCATAGCTTCTGGCTAAATAGGCCATGTAGCCCAAATCGGTCGCGGCTTGCGCAGCAGCGTCTTGAGACGGATCGTTGGAATTGAATGTCCCTGGCGCTGCAGGCGGCGTGGTTGGGTTGGATCCTTGGATCGTACTCATGTTATTTCCTGTTAAAATTAGTTTTTTTGGCGCGGCTTGGCTGCGGGGCTGCGAATAATCCGTTCAGTTTTTCGATCTCTTCCTGCACAAAGCCGTAGGAAGGGTCGAGGTCTGTCTGCTCGACGTCTTTAAACTGGGCTGGATCGATCCCCGTCTTTCTGACAAGGGTTTCCATTTCCTTTTCCAGGTTGGACTTCAGTTCGATCGCAGCTAAAATCGCCGCTTCCCGCTCTTTCGGGTCGTTCGAGTGAAGGCTGTCTTTCAGCTCCAGAAGCGAGTCTGTCATGCTCCTGATAAAGCCGTGCAGCTTCTCGGGGGTGAGATTCTCGATATCTTCTGTAATTTCATTTAGTGATATAAAAGCCATAATCCTATTTCGCCTTACTATTATCTTATCCCACTATTAAAAATAAGTCAACTAAAAACTTAACTTTTATATTTAATATCTTTAAAGCCGAAGTCAATTTTTCGTAAAATGTTGTGAATAAGCGATTTAATGACTGTATTTATTCTTAAATAGCTGGCTGTAAGTAGTTTGGTGGAAATTAAAAAGGAGGCGGGAACTCCGCCTCCTCTGATTTTGTCCTTAACTCTTTGATGCTTAGTTAGTCACCTGGTGGGTGATCGCATTGTTGGTGACTGCCATCAAGCCGTTCTTCGGGTCGACGACGCCGGTTCCTACTTTCAGGATCGCCTGGTGCATCTGCTCTACCTGCGAAGTCGCAGTCGTCAGCTGCGTGGAGCTGGAAGAGACGGCGCTTGAAATCGCCGAGATTGAGGAGATGAATCCCTGCAGGATTTCGGTGTTGGGCGGGGTGTAGGGCGGCGGCGGGTTAGGCGGCGTCGGCTGCGGGGTTGGAGGCGTTGCGCTTGGCGTCAGGTTGTCGTGGATGAGGACGGCCCTTTGCGCAGACGTCAGGGTGTGGACAACTCCCTTCGAATCCGTATATGAATCTTCTACCAAAACTTGATAGAGGTTAGTATTTGAGGATACGTCCAACCCGCTTGTTCCGGGGGTAATTGATGTGCTCTTCAAATTCTGCAGGAAGTTTAGCATCGGATCTTGAAGAGCAGTGAATTGGTTGGAGACATGGATCAGTCCGGCCATTTGTTCGAGAAGAGATGCAAGCTTATCGCAAGAGTCTGCTCCGCTTCCTGAAGTATCATCCCAGGTTCCGATCGAAGAAACGATCGATTGGATCTGTTGGGCGTATTTTTCATCCAACTGGTGCTGTTTGTCCATGATATCTGCGTTGCCCGATTCGGAATTGAGGTAGCCCCCGTCAAGCGTCTGCATAAATGCAAGAATAAGAAGGCCTGGGTCATGGTATTTGTTCCAGACGGCATCCATCGTATTGAGAAGGTCGAATGTCTGAAGTTTGCCAAGGACGGCAACCAAGGCTGCGATATCTTGATTTGGCGCTCCGTTGGTTCCTGAGCTTAGGATCACCTGCTCAATGATAAATTTATCCGCATCGGGATCTGAGCCAGCTGCGTTCCAGTAATAGTTTGTATTGTACCCTTCTTGGTCTAGGACAGTCCAGTAAAGGCCGTTCACAGGGTCGGTGTGGGCGTTGATAAAGTCATCCTGGTCTTTTATCAGGGTATTCACTTCGCTGACCATAGCCGCCGTATAGCCGTTTGGATAAGATCCTTCCACCTGGCCGAGGTAGTTCGACAAATCGCTCAGGTAGGCCTTATACGCGTCGCCGCCAGGCTGGTGGAGTTTGCCTTGCGAATCGGTATATCCCATGAGGAAGGCGAATTCGGCGTTGTGCTCGATGCCGTCCGCAATAAGATACTGGCCGTTGCAAAGCTGCATCATCGTATCGACGTTGCTGTTCAAAAGTCCGTGCTGCGCTAGCCCGTTGATGTAGTTCATCAAGGCGTAAAGAGAAGAAGTCGTCGGGTGGGCGGAGTAGTAGAAGAAGAGGTTCATCAGGCCGTTCATATAGCCCGTATGGTTTGCGTTATAGGCTTCCCACTGGCTTCCGTCCCATCCCTGAACCGTGCCGTCAGGGCCGCCGGAAGGGGGGAGAGGAGGCAAAGGAGGGTTAGGGATAGGGAGAGGGGGGGCTGCGCCGAACCGAGGGGAGGATCGGGCTGGCTGGTTCGCTGCGGCTAGTCCCTGTCTGGATGAGACGGCTGCAACCATCTGCCGTTTCCTGCTTCCGGTCGATTGGGTATTTCCTGATGCTTCGATAGCGGTTTCGATCAAAACTTCTTCGGCGGCGTGCTTTTTCTCCGCAGCGGAGGTAAATAGGGAAAAATCAATCCCCGACTCTTCTAGAAGGTCGATCTTTTGGATTTGAGAGGGTTCCACCTGGCAGCTTCCTTTGTTTTGTCGCCCTAATTAACTTTGGCGATCCTGATAAAATCATTAATTAATTCTTATATGATTTTATCCCATTATTAATACAAATTCAACAAAATATTTACATGGCTGGCGCTGAGCTGCTTGAGATGTGGATTTTCTATTAAGGCGCTTATAATCAATTGTTTAGTAAATTATTGATTTTGGGCGATTTGCGCTTAAGTGGTTGATTTTTAAAATGATAGATTGTTAACATTAGGGCGGGTAATAACCCGCCCTGAAGATTTCTTTATCCCTGGAGGGAGGCGTTGAGATCTGTGTCGTCGCCGCCGCTGAGGTGGATGAAGGGAGCCCATTGCTGGAGCGAGCCAGAGGCATAGCAATTGCCGCCGCCGTCGCCGCTATCGTCCCATGAAATGCAGTAATTCAGGCCGCCTTGCGCCCACGGGCAGTTTCCCATGTGCTGATACCAGGGATCTCCGCTCATCCCGACGTCGAAGTAAGCGTCGCCGCCATCGTTGACCAAATTCGTGTACTTCCCTTCGATCATTTCAAACATGTTGGCTGGAAGGGGGTCTCCATCGTCATCAGTTTCGTCGAAATCGTTATAAAAGCCCCCGTCGCCGTCGCTCTGTACATCGCCTGCATAGAGATTGATGTAGCCGCCTGGGTTGTTGGGCTGCGCCACTTGCAGGGTTTCGTTGGAGAGAAAGGTTTCTGCGTTATTTTGAATATTTTGGAGGTAGCTTTTGATGAATGTCCCGTTAGATCCTTTCAGCAGGTCGGACCAGTTCGGGTTGTTGTAGATTGTCACGGACAGATCTTCCCATCCCTGGAGCACTGTAGCTGCTGAAGTGCTTTCGATGTCGGCGACATCTCCCTGGAGTTGGTTTTCCAGGTCGCTGGCTTCTTTATATTGCGCGACATAGTCAGACCAGCTTAAACGAATCGATGTTTCCATAATATTACCCTTTTATTGCTTCTTTAAGAGTAACATTTGATCTTCAGGCGAAAATTAAATATTTGTTTGCGTTTGGTTAGTGTTGTTGATTTTTAGGTTCTTATGAATTAATCCCCATATTTAAGAGGTTCCCGCCTGAAGGGAATCAGGCAGGGGAGGGCCTGGGGCTAGAAGTTGTTCAGGAAGTTGGATAGAGCGGCTGTTCCAGCCGTTCCTCCCTGCTTGAGCTCTACGGAGACAAGCCCCTGGCTGGCGAAAGATCCGAGGGTTCCGGTGGCGGAGATAGTTACTTTTGTATGCGTGCCTCCGGGGCCTGCCGAAGTGGGATCGATCGTCACAGAGTATTCGATGCCGTTCAGGTTGTAGATAAACTTTTGCGTATGGAGGTGGTAATCGGGGTCTCCGTGAACGCCGAATGAAACTTGGATGCTGGCGGCGATCGCTTTTTGGAGCGACTTGTTAAAATCGTCTGTATTGGGAAGTCCTTTGATGTGTTTCAAGTCTGAGGCGTCCAGGTCTGTGTATTTCCCGTCCACGAGATCGGCCTCCGCTTGAGCGTTCGGTCCTGCGTTCATATCTTTAGCCGCTTTCGAGCCGTTGACCATAGGAATATAATTGGAGAGAACCTGGGAGAGATTGGCATTGATCCCATTCATCAGGCCGTTCAGGGCGCTGGAATCGAGATCCGGGTATTTGGTTAAATCATTGCTAAGCCCTCGCAGGAGGTCTGCATCCTGTTCGATCTTGCTGTAGGAGTCCGGAGAAGAGAGGTTCTGCAGGTCTGTATTGAGCTGGGCTGTCAGCCCCTGGGCTTCATTCAGGAAGTCTGAGGCTTCTTCGTATTTTGTAACATAATCCGACCATGATCTTAGAGCGGAAGAGGGTGCGGAAGACATGAAATTTCCTCTAGATTTTGGGTGAGAAGGATCCCGCCCCGGAGGGGGCGGGCTGCAAAAGTTTAGCCTTGGAGGGCGGCGTTAAGAGCTGAAGGGTCTCCGCCGTTTAAGTGGATGAAAGGCATCCACTGCTGGAGCGAGCCACTTGCGGAACAGTATTCGCCGTTGTCGGTGCCGCTGCCATCCCATTCACAGTTGAACGAAAGGTTGCCGTGGAGCGACCAGTCGGTCCAAAGTCCAGGGCCGTATCCGCCTGGGTTGTCGAAATAGGCGTCGTAGGCGTCGTTGATCAGGTTTGTGTATTTCCCTTCGATCATTTCGAAAAGGTTGGCGGGGACAGCGACCGTATATCCTTCCGAGTCAGTTGTCGTCTCGTCGAAATTCTCGTCGATATTTCCATCACCGTCTATGGAAGATGTGCCGGCATAGAGGTTGATGTAGTTGCCTGGACTGTTCGGCTGCTGCACCTGGAGCGTGATGCTTTCCATATAATTTTGGGCGGCGTTCGCAACGTTCCCGATGTATGATTTAGCGAACTCGCCTCCGCTTCCTTTGAGAAGGTCTTGCCAGTTTGCGTTCTGATAGATAGATTGGGAAAGATCCTCCCAGCCCTGGACGGCCTGAGCGGCCGAACCGCTTTCGATATTCGCTACATCGCCCTGAAGATCGTTTTCAAGGTCGCTTGCTTCCTGGTAGCGGTTTACATAATCCGACCAGCTTAAACGATTAGATACGCTCATAATCACCTTTTCTTACCTTTCTAAAATTAATATTAACTTAATAATATTAAAATTTCGATAAGTTTTTATTAAGAAAAGGGTCTAAGTTGTTGGTTTATAAAGCTTTGTATGAACTATCCCT
>CAYPZU010000078.1:6676-8544 GCA_964415395.1 uncultured bacterium | reverse complement strand
CCACGGCGACCTCCAGGCGGTCCAACGCCTCGCGAAAGGAATGGGGGGTCATGGGTAGTTCCAATTCTCGTAGTCCAGCGCCAGCTTCACCCCACCGTGAACCCGTGGATGACACAGCACATGCTCCTCCAGCCACTCGTTCAGCCGATCCCCGTACCCCTCGGTGTCCCGCACGTACCACCCGTCTGCCATGTTCTTGGCCAGCATGAACCGCCCCCCGCACGGGCAGACCAGGAACATCCGGTTGTTGGCCATTAGCGGTTTCTCTGCGTTTGGGTCATGGAACACGCCTCCACGGTGCAGCCGCCATCCCGAGAGCCGGCCTGCGAACAGGGCCGGTGCCGGATGTCTCCACCCAGCCCAGAAGGGTGACGGATTTGTCGAAAGCTTTCATCGTTGCCCGTTGAGTCCTCAGAATTTGAGCGGTCACCGTTCATCGTTGAGCGTCTTAAATGAGAGGCTCGAAAGGGCCGTGTGGCCCTACCATTCGATTAGTATGGGTGCCCGCCGTTCTCTCGCTTCGCCACGCAAGGCGTGCGATTCCATGCCCCGTCCTACACTGCCACCGGCACCGTCGCGTTCTTGAGCGACAACTGCCCGTCCAGATCCCCCAGCGTCGTGTCGTACCACTCCAGCTCGGCCACCAGCGCCGCCTCGTCCACGTTGATCACCAGATCGTTCCGGTCCGCGGCCTCGCCCGCCACCACCGCCACCCCCTTGCGGTTCGCCTCCGCCCGGCCGCCCTCGACCCGCTGGCAGATCGTCAACAGGAACTGCCGGGCCGCCGGCGCAATCTCCCGCCGCCAGGTCAACCACTCCTGGATGCTCCGCGTCACCCCGCCCACCGTGATCTCCGTGGCCCGGTTCGCCACCGCGATCCCCTCGCGCAAGGCCACCACCCGCTTCTCCAGATCCCCAATCGCCTGCCGTTCCCGGACAATCCAGGCCCGGCTCCCGCCCTCCTTGTCCATCGGGTCGCGGATGAAGTGCTGCGAGTAGAGGTACTGCAAGACCCCGTTGCGCTTGGTCTCCAGGCGCTTTCCGATGGTCTTGATTTCGGCCAAGGCTTCCGTGATCGTCATGCGGGTCTCCGTTGAGTGAAGGTGTCCGATGAGCCAATCTAGCACATGTCGTATGACACGTCAAGTAGCAAACTTCCATAGCCAAAATTTTTCGGGGGCCAGGGTCGGTGGGTGCTGACCACCTCGCCACAGCCGCGCCCGGGCCGGGGCCCCATACCGGGGGGGGGATCGCGCGTGACGCGAGTGAGCGCTCACATACCCTGTGAGTGGGTGCTCACATACCACGCCAGGCCACTTAACATAATGTAGTTTATACGTCTGTCGCTTGTGCATTCCCTTGCGTGTCAATGACTTACGCAACACAAGCGCCACTGTCGCGCCACCACATCCGACCACGTATGCAGTATGCACCCGTTATGCTGTAACGTTATGCACCATCCTGGGTGTGTCGAAGTGACACGGTCTCGTGTGCGTCTAGGGTTTAGCCCGGTAACCTTGAACGTGGGTAACCTGTGGGCTGTCAACCCCTCCTCGCATTTCGTTACATTAGTGCCTATTGCTTTCCCTCTTGCTATTCTCTATCTTGCACTCAGTCAGTCACCGCCACCCGCACCGAGAGGACACAATGGCCAACTACACCCCGTCCCCCACGATCCAGCGCGTGCGCAAGTTGAACACTGCCGTTCACGCACTGTTTGAGTATGACGCCACACCCGAAATGGTCACCAGCAAGGCCGAGGGATGCGCGCCCGTTCGCGGGGCCGAGCTCCAAGCCACGGCGCGCATCCTTCGCGAAGCGGCGGAGCACCTTGACCGCTTGGCCGAATCGTTCAACTAACGCCACCC
>CAYPZU010000078.1:0-6576 GCA_964415395.1 uncultured bacterium | reverse complement strand
CGGGCGCCCACAAGGGAGAGGGAATGACGGACACACCCCGCTACACTGTGACGGAATCCGTAGGCGAAGGGAATAACATTGCCTACGTTGTGGACAACTACGGCCCGAACGATACCGATTGGGAGATCGCGGAATCCTTCAGCACCCGCCAAGACGGCGCGAACTGGCGCGACAAGGCGAACGCACGGTGCGCGGAGTTGAACGCGCGGCACGCCTTACGCCTCGCCGGACGCGGACTAGCCCGACCCGCACCCATTCCCCCCGCGCCCGGTCCCTGGCGCGGGGCCACACTTGAGGAGGAGGACGGACAATGACGAGCCTATACGACGACATGGACGCAACGATCAACGCCGCGCTGGATGATGCCAACCCATTTGGAACGGCGGAGGATCGGGCATTCCGCGCTGGCCGGCGGGACGCCAAAGCCGGGCGGGGCGCGTCCATCTCGGGACCGGCGAATATTGTCGCAGCCTACTTGGCTGGCGTCAGGTCCGCCGGCTAACCCACCGCACCCCATTCCCGCGGCGCCCGGTCGAGCTGGCCGGCGCCGCGGCTGTATCCGGGGGCAGTGCGGGGGAATACAGTAGGGGCGGGAGCGCGGCTGTCTCGCGAACATCGAACGGATGGGTACTGCGCTTCCCGTTGGGATGGTGGATCGAGCACCAACCCGGGAGGCGTAGTTTCTTTTCACACACAACCAGGCGATGCGGCACCGAGGCGCGAAGCGCCGAGCGTGCCGCCGGCGAGCGGGAGCGAAGCGACTGCAAGCCGAAAGGGCGGGGCTATGCGGATATGGTACGGATTGGTGCGCTGGCCCTGTTCAGCTCGGCCCTACCGGGCCTCGCTGGTGGGGCACTCGCAACTACGTTGCTCGGCCCCACGCGTTCCCATTGTGTGCGCGCCGTGATGCAGGGGGGATTGAAAGGGGGGACGCGAGAAATATACCCAGAAGGGGCGCGGAAGTCAACGAAAAGTAGCGGAAAGATCGCGCAATCCGCGCACCAGGACGCCGCAAGTTAGCCCACCGCAGCACAATACACCAATTGTAACGATTGTGTAACGAAATGCCGTTTACCCCTTGTGGGGTACGCGAAATGTCGGGTATGTGTTATCACACCTATATTGGATTTCGTTACAATCCCCCTATTGCCTTTTGTTCCGTTGTTCCCCATATTGCTTCCGTAAGCAATGCACACCGCGCCCGGCGGGCACCGGGTCACGATAGGGGGATGGTATGACAACGATTCGGGAGGTCAACCGGCTGGCCGACGAGAAGCAGGCCGAGATCCGGGCGCGGCACGGCGTCTCCGACGGGAAGATGTGGTGCGAGGTCGAGGACGCGGAGGAGTATCGGGAATATGGCCAACGGTTCCCCATGTTGCGCGCCACGGTGGACGGGCAGACCTACATGATTCCCGAGGCGTGGGTGATCGGTTTTCTCAATCGGAACTTTCGGGACGCACCCGGCGCCGACGTTGCCGACGCTGCACGCTATTGGCACGCACAGGCGTTGCTTGCGGATCGTGCCAAGTGACCGCCCCAACCTGGACCTCCCCCTACACCGCTAACCCGGCCGCGCATGGCTACGGCCAGCGGGCGCGCACCCGTCCCCGCCGCGTGGCGTATGATGGCCGCCGGTTCCTGGTCTGGCCGCAACTCGGCGGGACCGGGTGGTGCTGGCGGGAACGCGGGGCCAGTGAGTGCTATTTGGCGTCCAGCGAAGTGATGGCCTATCTCATGATCGGCGGCTATGCCGCCCTGACACGGGGGACCGTATGACGACGACGGCGGACATTACATCAACGGAATACGTGGTGCTCGGCCATCCTATCAGGATGCACTCGAAACGGACAAGCTGTAATCCGGCAATGGACAAGAGCGACGATATGGATCACTGGAGTTGTGCCCTCGTGTTTCAGGGAAGATCTATGGAGATAGTATTTAGCAAGGGAAGTGGCCATCATGGCGAGCCACCTACGGCGACTGAAGTGATGGAATCCCTTGCGCTCGATGCAGGCGGTTATGACGCGGCCAGTGGATTCGAGGATTGGGCGCAAGAGTACGGCATGGACCCTGACTCTCGTTCGGCAGAGCGGGCGTTTCATGCGGTAGGGAAGCAGGTGGAGGACTTGCGACATTTCTTGGGGTCAGCATACAACGCCATTATGGTGGCGATTCTCGAAAGCGCCTAGCCATGCTAAAACTCATCGTGGCTATCGTGCTGGCGCTTATCGTGTTTGAAATGCTGGGCGTCCTCCTGGCCGCCCTGCTCGGGGATCGGGACATCTAACCGAAAGGGGAGGACATGACGGACTACGGGGCGGCGCTGTCGGACGTGAACTGGCGGGAAATCGCGGAGGCGTACCGCGATGACGAGCCCGTCGAGGTAATGCCATGAAACCCCCCACCACGTTGTATAAGGTGCTGTCCGCCGACGGCCGGAGCTGCCACGGCGGGTCGCTGCAATGGCCGCTCCCGACGGAGAACCCGGACGGATCGTGGACGCCGGGCGCGGCGGTGACTGTGACCGGGCCGCTGGTGCCGTGTGATAACGGGATTCATCTGGCCACGGCGCGGCAGGTGCTCACCGAGTGGATGGGGCCGCGCATCTGGGTGGCGCAATGGGGCGCGGAGATTGTGGACGCGGGGAATAAATACGTCGTTCGCACCGCCCGGCTCCTCCACCCGACCGCCTGGGATGACCGTATCGCCCGGCATTTCGCGTGCGATTGCGCGGAGCGGGTGCTACATCTGACGACGGACCCGCGTTCAGCCGAAGCGGTGCGGGTGGCGCGGCGGTTTGCGGACGGGAACGCCACGCAGAAAGAATTAGCCGCGGCGTGGGCCGCGGCGTGGGACGCGGCGTGGGCCGCGGCGTGGGACGCGGCGGGGGACGCGGCGAGGGCCGCGGCGAGGGCCGCGGCGAGGGCCGCGGCGTGGGACGCGGCGGGGGCCGCGGCGAGGGACGCGGCGAGGGCCGCGGCGAGGGCCGCGGCGAGGGCCGCGGCGGGGGCCGCGGCGGGGGCCGCGGCGTGCGCCGCGGCGTGGGACGCGGCGGGGGACGCGGCGGGGGACGCGGCGAGGGACGCGGCGGGGGCTTGGCAGGAATCGCGGTTCCTCTATTGCCTCAAGGGAGGGCAACCGCCATGCTCCGTCTAATCGTCGCCATCGTGCTAGCACTCATCATCTTCGAGGTTATGGGCGTCCTCCTGGCCGCCCTGCTCGGGGATCGGGACATCTAACCGAAAGGGGAGGACATGACGGACTACGGGGCGGCGCTGTCGGACGTGAACTGGCGGGAAATCGCGGAGGCGTACCGCGATGACGAGCCCGTCGAGGTAATGCCATGAAACCCCCCACCACGTTGTATAAGGTGCTGTCCGCCGACGGCCGGAGCTGCCACGGCGGGTCGCTGCAATGGCCGCTCCCGACGGAGAACCCGGACGGATCGTGGACGCCGGGCGCGGCGGTGACTGTGACCGGGCCGCTGGTGCCGTGTGATAACGGGATTCATCTGGCCACGGCGCGGCAGGTGCTCACCGAGTGGATGGGGCCGCGCATCTGGGTGGCGCAATGGGGCGCGGAGATTGTGGACGCGGGGAATAAATACGTCGTTCGCACCGCCCGGCTCCTCCACCCGACCGCCTGGGATGACCGTATCGCCCGGCATTTCGCGTGCGATTGCGCGGAGCGGGTGCTACATCTGACGACGGACCCGCGTTCAGCCGAAGCGGTGCGGGTGGCGCGGCGGTTTGCGGACGGGAACGCCACGCAGAAAGAATTAGCCGCGGCGTGGGCCGCGGCGTGGGACGCGGCGTGGGCCGCGGCGTGGGACGCGGCGGGGGACGCGGCGAGGGCCGCGGCGAGGGCCGCGGCGAGGGCCGCGGCGTGGGACGCGGCGGGGGCCGCGGCGAGGGACGCGGCGAGGGCCGCGGCGAGGGCCGCGGCGAGGGCCGCGGCGGGGGCCGCGGCGGGGGCCGCGGCGTGCGCCGCGGCGTGGGACGCGGCGGGGGACGCGGCGGGGGACGCGGCGAGGGACGCGGCGGGGGCTTGGCAGGAATCGCGGTTCCTCTATTGCCTCAAGGGAGGGCAACCGCCATGCTCCGTCTAATCGTCGCCATCGTGCTAGCACTCATCATCTTCGAGGTTATGGGCGTCCTCCTGGCCGCCCTGCTCGGGGATCGGGACTACTAACGGAGGGGGTTGTATGACAACCGTCTATATTATTCAATCGTCCCAATGGGGAACGATACCCAATAAGACGCGAGTATTTGCAACGCGGGAGGCGGCCGATGCGGCCTGGACGAACATTGCTACGGAATTACTCGGGCTCGACCGCCTCTGGCACGACGAGGACGGCAAGCCGTACTGGCTCAACGACTGGTGCGAGGTAACGTATCTACAGGATAAGCCCCGAAACCCGTCCGATGTGTTTTACCGCCTCGCGGTGGAGGTCGAGGGATCATGACCGATTACGGAACTTATCTTACGGGCCGCCTTGCCGCGTTGGGCCTCTCCCGCAACGCGCTGGCGCGGGCCTTGGGCCACCGGGGGGCCAGCCAGGTGAGCCGCTGGTGCGCCGGGAAGGCGGTGCCGCGGGTCAAGGCACAAATTGCCATCGAGGCGGCATTGGCTGACAACGGGGGCCGGATCGGGGACGAGGTGACGTATTTCACGCCCCAAACGCCCCAGGATGCCCCAGGAACGACGATCCCGGGCGGGGAGGCATCGGAGGGCGCCCCGTTTGTGGTCGAGCGGGGAGTGGTGGAAGGGGGCTAGGGGGAGCCGAACACAATACGGGCGGGCTAGGGCTTCGGCTCTGGCCCGCTTTCGCAGGGGAGGGCGGAGCGGGGGAGCCGCACCGGGTCTGTGGGTATCCAATTGAGGTGCCCATAGGGGCCGGCATACAGCCACACCGCACCGCCGCGCATTTCAGTGCGCGTATAGCCCGCCGGCGGCACCGCGAACCATTTCCCATCCGCCGGCCCGCCAATGCAACGGAGCTCGGTCGGGGGCTGCCAGTCGGGGGCACTCCGGTCTATTAGGGGAGCCATGTGGACCACCGCCACCAGTCGTTCACCCGGTCCCGCTGCCGTCGGTCGTGGGCGCGCTGGAACGCGGCCAGGGCGGCGCGTTCGTGCGGGTACATGAAGGCGGTCCACGGAGTCCGGGTCATGGGGCCTCCGGATTAACGACAGTGCCGGCACGGATAGCGCGGACTAGTTCTGCGGCGGAGCGCCTAGCGTGCTCCTTGGTTGGTCCGTAGCCGGTGACGTAGGTTCCCTTGTCGAAGGTGCCTGGCCACTGCACCTCTGCCAAGCGTGTTGGATCTTCACCGGGTTGCCAGTACGGCCCCCAGGGTTTAGAACGACTTTTCGATGGGTCAACGACATCTCGGTATAGGTATCGGCCGGTTGGCGTGAAGGGTATATCGAGTTCCCATTCCTCAATACCGGATTCGTCGCTGTATTCGTATTCGCCCTCGCCCCGCTCGGGGCCATTCTGCCACGCCATATACTTCTCGGCCTGCTTCCGGGTGCTGAACACGGCGAGGATACTGTAGTCGCTATAGCATCCACGGGACACAGCATAGATGGAACTCATTCCACCCCCCGCCGTTCCCGGACGATCACCACGGCCCCGGAGCCCTCGCACCACGGACAGGGGGTGTTGAGGGTGCCGCCGGTCACGATGTAGAGATCGGTCACGCGCCCCTGCCCTTGGCAGGCCGGACACCGGGACGGCATCGCGTTGGACTTGGGCAGGGCGGACCACGCCGCCTTGTCGGCCAGCGCGTCCTTCCACTTCCGCCGCATCTCCTCGGACTGTTCCACGAGGTCCGCGGTCTTGCGTGCCAGGTCATCGAGGAACCGTTGCAGGTTCTGCTCGTCCTTACTCATCGGCGGCTCGCCGTCCACCCACCCATCGGGGTTCATTTCGCCTTCCCTTTGGTAAGCCGCCGCACCGCAAACCCGCAGAAAACGGGTACGAAAACCGCGAGCGCGACTGGCCAGATGACGGCGAAAAAGATGGATACCAACGGATCGTCCGTGTCGATGTAGGCCGAATACGCCAGTATCGCGAAGGCCCCGGCCAGATAGAGCCAGAGTTCGAGGTTCATTTCGCCTTCTTCCGCGGCTTGGGCTCCGCCTTGCCCGGCTTGCTGTTGCACCCGCACTCCGCGATCTGCGCGATGAGCTCGATCACCGCGTCGTGGCGTTCCTGTGCGACCTGCCACCGCTCGTCAGCCAGGCGGCGGATATGCCGGAGTTGCTGCTGGAGGTCGGCCACCTCTTTCCGCGTGGCGAGTCCGAACATCACCGCTTCCCCCTTTGGAAAAGCAGGTATCCCCCCGTCACAATCGCCAGCGCGAACGCGGCCCGCAGCAGCGGGTCCGCCGTGGCGAACACCGCCACCACGCCCAGCGTCGCCAGGATGGTGAGGACGATCTTGAATTCGTTGTCGGTCGGGATGATGGACATTAGGTTGTCTCCTGGGAAGTGAAAGCGTCGGCCAATAGGCGATCCTTGTACCACTGCGGGAGGCCGCCAGTGAGGCGCCGGCCGATGTGTGACC
>CAYPZU010000077.1:6608-8565 GCA_964415395.1 uncultured bacterium | reverse complement strand
GTAAATTTTGCAGCCCAAAGCGAAGTCGCTCCAAGCTGGGAGCATCCTGAACACTGGTTCCAAACAAATGCCGTCGCTCTTACAAGTCTTGCCAATCTGCTTAAAGACAAAAAGTTTCTAAAGAAATACGTCCACATCTCCTCCCCAGAAGTGTATGGAACATGCGTCGGGACAATTACCGAAGACGCCCCGCTAAACCCCACAACACCCTACGCAGCTTCTAAAGCGGCAGGGGATCTCTCTCTTTTTACCTTCCAGAAGAATTTCAATTTCCCCCTGGTAATGATCCGCGCGACAAATGTTTATGGCCCGCGTCAGCAGCTTTTTAAAATCATCCCTCGCTCGGTTCTCTACATAAAAGGAAATAAGAAAATCGAACTTCATGGTGGAGGGATCGCAGTGAAATCGTATATTCATATTCGCGACGTCTCTTGCGGAGAGCTTTTGGCAATGGAAAATGGCGAACTCGGCCATATCTATCACCTATCGCCCGACAGCGGCATCAGCGTCAAAGATGTTGTCCAAACAATTTGCAAACACTTGAAAGTCTCCTTCGATCAGGCAACGATAGTAGCTCCAGAACGTCTTGGACAGGACAAGGCTTACGTAATTGATTCAACGAAAGCTAGAAAAACGCTTGGTTGGAAGCCTTTGATTTCACTCGATCAAGGTCTGAAACAAACGACAGAATGGGTCGCTACCCACTACGAGGAGCTATCAAAATTACCGCTTGCCTACATCCACAAGGAGTAAGCAAAAAACACTTGCGGCTCCGCCTACTTCTCCTTGCGAAGAATTTCCCATCTCCAGTAACTTTCCATCCACGATAAAAAGTTTTTGGAGGAACGATGCGCATTTGCGTCCCAGGCGGAGCCGGTTATGTAGGATCAAGATTAATTCCTGAACTGTTGAAAAATGGTCATGAAGTCGTAGTTCTTGATCTTTACCTTTATGGAGAAGACGTCTTCAAAGATCTCAAAACGAACCCGAAACTCACTCAAATCAAAGCAGACATCCGCGATCTCAAAGCCGTTGAACAATCTCTCAAAGGCTGCGATGCAGTTATCCACCTCGCCTGCATATCGAATGATCCCAGCTTCGAACTCAATCCTGAACTCGGCAAATCGATCAACCTCGACGCCTTCGAGCCCTTTGTCAAGCTGGCCGAAAAACAAAAAATCAAACGGTTTATCTTCGCCTCTTCTTCATCCGTTTACGGTGTGAAAGATGCTCCCAATGTCACAGAAGAAATGTCGCTTGAGCCGCTCACCGACTACTCCAAATTCAAGGCCGACTGCGAGAAAATTCTCCTGAAGTACGTCTCCGACGACTTTATCTGCACGATCCTCCGCCCTGCCACTGTCTGTGGGTATGCTCCCCGCCAAAGACTTGACGTCGTCGTCAACATCCTGACCAATCTTGCCTACAATACGGGCAAAGTAAAAGTGACCGGCGGCTCTCAAATGCGCCCCAATATCCACATCGAAGACATGGTGCGGGCTTACCTCCACGTCCTCGAGGCTCCGAAAGAAAAGATCCAGGGGGAAATTTTCAACGTTGGCTACCACAACCATACCGTTCTGGATCTCGGCAAAATGATCCAATCGATCGTCAGCAAAAAACGCCCGGTCGATCTCGTTGTCGAGCCGACCAACGATAACCGCTCTTACCACGTCTCTTCGGCAAAGATTTCGAGCCAGCTTGGATTCAAAGCGAAACACACCATCGAAGATGCAGTCGAAGATCTTGTAAAAGCGTTCGAAGCAGGCAAACTTCCTAATTCCCTCGACGACAACCGCTATTTCAACATCAAAACGATGAAGGCAGTGAACCTGAAATGAAAAAGACTCTTGTAACTGGCGGCGCAGGATTCATCGGCAGCCACTTGACCGACCTCCTCCTTTCAAAAGGGCATCACGTTACCGTATTGGACAACCTCTGCGGCGGCTGGATGAAA
>CAYPZU010000077.1:0-6598 GCA_964415395.1 uncultured bacterium | reverse complement strand
AAAACCTCAAAGAAGCTGTAAACCACCCCCAGTTCCGCTTCGTGGAAGGAGATATCCGCAACCCGAAAGCTCTTGAGGGACTCTTCGACGGAGTCGACTGGGTATTCCACCTTGCGGCTTTGGCCGATATCGTTCCTTCCATTGAGATGCCTCGTGATTATTTTGAGACGAACGTCGACGGAACTTTCAACGTCCTCGAAGCCGCCAAAAAGGCGAACGTGAAGCGCTTTCTCTATGCCGCTTCGTCTTCCTGCTACGGGATCCCAAACCAATACCCGACTCCTGAATCTGCGCCCCCATCTCCCCAGTACCCTTATGCCCTCACAAAATTTCTCGGAGAACAACTCGTGCTCCACTGGGCGCAGGTTTATAAACTCCCCGCCCTTTCTCTCCGCCTTTTCAACGTATTCGGTCCACGTTCGCGCACGACCGGCGTTTACGGCGCAGTGTTCGGCGTCTTCCTTGCTCAAAAACTCCACGGCAAGCCCTATACCGTTGTCGGCGATGGGAAACAAACGCGCGATTTTACCTTTGTAGCTGACGTGGCTGATGCATTTTATACAGCCGCCTGCTCCGATTTGACTAACGAATTCATGAACGTCGGCAGCTCCGGACATTACAGCGTCAACCGTCTTGTCGAGCTCCTACAGGGCCCCATCACCTACATTCCGAAAAGACCGGGCGAACCCGACTGCACATTTGCCGATGTGGCTAAAATCCAAAAACTTCTCGGATGGAAATCGAAAATCTCCTTTGAAGAAGGGGTGAGCCGAATTTTGGGCCGGATCGACGAGTTCCGCGACGCCCCTCTTTGGGAGCCTCATTCGATCCAGAAAGCCACGCAAACCTGGTTTCAATACCTAACGAAGTAGGGCAAACATGTTTTCCCAGCGCTTTAAAGAGCTTGATGCGGTTGTCGCAAACTGTGCTTACACATCCAAGCAAAAGATCCTTTCCGAGTCGGAAGCTCTTCAAATGGCCGTCCACCTCATCCAGAACGCCGCCGCTAATAACGGAATCGTCTATGTGATCGGCAATGGGGGAAGCGCAGGGATCGCCTCCCACTTCTCCAACGACCTGATGAAAGCTCTTAAAATTCCGTCCCAGACCCTCTACGACTCCAACCTCCTCACCTGCCTCGCTAATGACCTTGGATATGAAAATATTTTTAGCTACCCTCTGCATAAGTTGCTAAGAGCCAATGATTTACTTGTCGCTATCAGCAGTTCAGGGCAGTCTTCCAATATACTCAAAGGAGCGCAAGCCGCCCTCGATAAGGGAATCCCTCTCATCACCTTGAGCGGATTTCTTCCCCAAAACCCCCTTTCCAGAATGGGCGAACTCAATTTCTGGATAGACCGGTCCGACTACGGCCTCGTTGAAACGGCACACTTTTTTCTCCTCCATTCAATCATCGATCTCTGGAATCAAAACACTTTACAGGTATTGAGACATGCCCAAGTCCGCCCCTCTGCCGCTGCAAAGTAAGGTCAAATCTTTCGAAGAGATCGCCCAGATCCTCGAAAAACACCGTAAAAGCGGCAAAAAAATCGTTCAATGCCATGGTGTTTTCGATCTCCTTCACCCAGGCCATATCCGCCATTTTAAGGAAGCTAAAGAACAAGGCGATTTTTTGATCGTGACGATCACTCCCGACCGCTTTGTGAATAAAGGCCCGGGGCGCCCCGTATTCACAGAATCCCTCCGCCTTGAATCTCTCGCAGCGCTGGAAGACATCGACTATGTCATTTTGAATGATTCTCCCGATGCGATCAGCGCAATCCATAAAATCAAACCTGATTTCTATGTCAAAGGAATCGAATACAAGAATCACGAAAAGGATGTTACCGGCAAGATCTCCGAAGAGACCCGGGCTGTTGAGTCAGCCGGAGGCCAAATCTACTACACTGACGATATCGTCTTCAGCTCTTCTTCCCTTCTTAATCGCTATTTTGAGCCGACTACGCCGGAACTCGCCGCTTTTCTCTCTAAAGTAAAAAACCAATATAGCTCCGACGACATCATCCAAAAAATCGACGCTCTCCGCGATCTTAGAGTCCTTGTCGTCGGCGATGCGATCATCGACGAGTATCAATTCGTTTCGCCTCTTGGCCAATCTGGCAAGGGCCTCCACATGGTCGCCCGTTGCCTCGACAAAGAAATCTTCCTCGGGGGCTCCCTTATCGTAGCGAACCACGTAGCTCAATTCTCCAAACAAGTCACCCTTCTAACAGCTGTAGGCAAAGAGTGTCCTTATCTGAACTTCGTCCGACACAATTTAGAGCCTAACGTGAAGCAGGAATTCGTCTTTCAGGAAGAAACCAACACTTTGGCAAAAAAACGTTATGTTCTCAAAGATGGGAAAACCCTTTCCAAACTGTTTGAAACCTACCATGGGCAGGAAGAGCCTCTCACATCGGATCAAACGAATTTCATCATCGACCGCCTTAACTTCAAGGCATCTGAATACGACCTCGTCCTAGTGTGTGATTTCGGCAACGGCTTTACCAACCCCCGCATTATCGATGCGATCTCCGACGCCCCCGCCTTTGTCGCCCTCAATACGCAGATCAACAGCGGGAATCGCGGATATAACGTCGTGACCAACTACCGCAGAGCCGACTACATTTCTCTCAACGAGCCCGAACTCCGCCTCTCGGCCCACGATCGAACCAGCGCCCTCGAAGGAATCTGTGCCGATATCTGCGAGATCATGCACTGCAAAGCCCTTTCAGTTACCCAAGGGGTCAAAGGAGTCTTCATCTATTCGCGGGACGGAAACTCGCTACAAATTCCGGCTTTTGCCACTACCAGCATCGACCGGATAGGAGCGGGCGACAGCTATCTCTCCCTTTCTTCCCTTTGCATGGCAAAAGGATATCCGCCGCTCCTTTCAGGCTTAATTGGATCTGTAGCCGCTGCAATGAGTGTTCAAATGGTTGGAAATCAGGAACCAATCAAAAAAGCTCCCCTCTGCAAATTCATTACGCGGCTGCTGAAATGAAGACTCTGATCATCGGCTGCCAAGGTTATATCGGCCGACATCTTCTCAAACGGATGCCCAATTCAGTTGGAACCCATCGGCAAGCCTCGCCAGGCATTTTGCAGCTAGATCTTGCTTGTCCGGATCTTTTTTCGCTTCCGCTCGACTGGCCCTCCTTCTCTCATGCCATCATCGCTTCTGGAGCTACAAAAATCAATTTTTGCGAAACTCATAAAGATCTCAGCTACCGATTGAATGTCGAAGGAACCCTTAGCATCGCCCGCCAATTAAAACAAAAGGGCATTTTTCCCATTTTCTTTTCGACTGATTATGTCTTCGACGGGACCGCGCCTCCTTACGATGAAGAGTCTCCTTTATGCCCGCTCAATCAATATGGCCTCCAAAAAGCCCTCCTCGAACAGGAAATACCCAAAATCTGCGGGCCAGATCATCTCATTCTCCGCCTTGGGAAAGTATTTGGCCTTGAGCCAGGCGATGGAACCCTGCTCGATGAAATGGCTTCGCGCTTTGCGCAGAACATTCCTATCCGAGCCGCCTCAGACCAAATTTTCACTCCCCTATTCATTGAGGATGCAATTGAAGGGATCTTGCGGCTTCTGTCGGTCAAGGCCACAGGCCTTTATCAGATCTGCGGGAACGATACGGATAGCCGCCATGCGATTACCTGCCGCATAGGCCATTTTTTAAACGCGGACCCTTCCCTAGTGGAAATGATCTCGCTTGCCGATTTGAACGAATCTTTCAAGAGGCCTCTGAATACCGGCATGAAAAATGAGAAATTCAAAACGGCTGCAAAACTCAATCCCAAATCTTTGATCTCCTGTATTCAGGAACTTGCAAATCGCTACAAAAACATCGTAGGTGCGACTTTATGAAAATCGATTTAAAATTCTTGAATGCCTATCAAGAAAAAGGGTTCGCCCTCCTGCCGTTTCCTGAACAGCTCCGGCTTAAAATGATCCGCTACATAGAGAACTATGTGAGGGAGCTGGGGTCGTCCTATATCGGAGAAGAAAAAGCAAAAAATGCTCCGCTTGAAGAAATCGCCCTCTCGATACCAGACGACGATTGGACTCATAAAATGACCCGGGCATTCAGAATTTTCCCCAAAAACTTAGGAGCGGATTTATTCCGCTGGGCCCATGAAAACATCGGCATAAGAATCGGAATGACCCGCTCCGCAGTGAACGTGGTTTATCCCGCAGAGCTTGTTACAAACCCGAAATTAGATGATCAGAGTCTCGCGATCTATTGGAGATGCGTCAGGCCAGGAAAACCCGACGCAGGAAGACCGCACAGAGATGCAAGTTTCTGGGAATTGGAAAACGCAGATGGCTTCGACCCAAAAATCCCTTTCCCCTACGATTACCTGAAAGACTGCTATAAAATCTGGATCCCTATTAAAGGATGCACCCCCCTGACCACCTTGCAAGTGATCCCCGGATCGCATAAAATCGACATCCCCACCACAATCCAGCAAACGGAATACGGGCGTCGTCCTTCCATCGCAGCCTCATGGCTGGATCAGCGCGAAGCGCAATTTATTTCACCAATCGAACTCTCTCAGGGCTCAGCCATCGTCTTCGACATGAACACAGTTCATCGAGGCCCTGCACATAAAAATACTGAATTACGCATTTCCGCAGAATTATGCCTGGTAGCCAAGTAAAGGAGCCTATGACGTCGACATCCAGCGAAAAAAAAATCTGGGATCAGACCGCAGAAATGCACGGGAACTTTTCCGTGCCTTTGAGCAGAAAAATATCAGCTCAATTCATCGACCGCCCAACCGAGATCGTCGCCCTTCTTTCCCGATATAAATTTTCAGCGAAATTAGGCGCTAAAAAGGGTCATATCCTCGAAATAGGCTGCGGGTCCGGCTTCGGAGCTCCGATTTTGGGAGAATTCGCCGATTCCTATCTCGGGATCGATGAAGATGGAGATGAAATTGAATCCGCTCAAAATAATCTGAGCCCTCCTAAATTTCATTTTGCTCGATCCACTTTTATTGGGCAAAAATTCAGATTGTTCGACGGCATCATTTCCATCACAGCCACTCCCTTAAACCAGAACAGATTTGAACCTTTTCTTAAAACGATCCTCGAAAACCTGAATGAGAACGGAATCATTGTTTTAGGGTACAAAAACGCTCTAGATTTCGATATTCATCCAATCTTGGGCAATCTGTTCCACCAAACATTCCTCTTTTCCATGAACCAGGAAATCCTCTTCTCAGGCCATTCCAATCACTCCGAATATTGTTTCTGCGTATCATTCCATAGGAAATCATATGAATAACCCCCATATCATCACTCTCGGACAATATACATCCTATTGGTTCCAACGCACTCCCAGAAGGATGCTCCACTGCCTTTCCTATTATAAGTTTGCCAGCAACCTCATAGGAAAAAACAAAAGAGTGCTCGACGTCGGGTGCAATGAAGGCATAGGGACTTGGACAATCGCAAAAGAATGCGGGTATGCCATGGGGGTCGATTTTGACGTGAAAGCGATCGAAACAGCCCAAAGCAATTTTAAGAGCTCTCAGATTGACTTCTCTTCCAAAGACGTTTTGAAAGACCCGCTTCCTAATTCCTGGGACGCCATCGTCCATTTCGACGTAATCGAACACATCTACCCCGAACATGTTGACGACTTCATGACTGGACTAACCGGCCTCCTGAAAAATACTGGCATGATGATCGTTGGAACGCCCAGCCTGATTGGGCAGCAGTTTGCATCCGCCGTTTCAAGAAAAGGGCATGTGAACGTGTACGACCCGAAAAGAATGGAAGAAGCAATGAAGAAATATTTTGAATTTGTCTTTCTCTTTTCAGGCCACGATGAAATCATCCAAACCTCCTATCTGCCAATGGCCCACTATCTTTTTGCTGTTGGCTGTAAAAAAAAGGGATAAATGGCCACTGTATCGGTCTGTATTCTGAACTACAACTATGCGCAATACCTTGAAAAAGCATTGCGCTCCCATCTTGAACAAACGCTTGCGCCGCTGGAACTCATCGTCTTCGACGACGCCTCCACGGATGGCAGCCAGCGCCTAATCGAATCAATCATAGAAAAATATCCCTTCGCCCGGCTCATCCAGCACGAAAGAAACCAGGGCGTCGTGAAAACAATCAATGAGGCTATATTAACCTCAAAAGGCTCCTTTCTCTACCTCGGCTCTTCCGATGACTGGGTCGAGCCAGATTTTTTGGCAAAATCCATGGATTTAATCAGTAAAAATCCAAACCTGGGGCTGACCACGACTCTCCCTATGTACTCCAATGACTCCGCAGTGTCGAAGTCATTCTATCATGGAGCCGCCCCCATGACCCAAGTATTACAGCCAATTCACTCAAAGAAGCTTTTCCAGCGGACAAATTTCTCTATCGCTACAATTTCAACAATCTATAATCGCAAGCTCCTTCTGGAATACGGCCTATTTGATGAAAAATTGGCCGGCCTGTCGGACTGGTATATTATGTTTAAAATCGCCTCCAGCCATCCGATTGGCTTCATTCCCGAACATCTCGGGACAACTCGAATCCATCAAAATTCCTACTCTGCGGCAATCTCCAAAAACAGAAAAAA
>CAYPZU010000076.1:0-8917 GCA_964415395.1 uncultured bacterium | reverse complement strand
GGAGGTCGAGGTGAAAGTCGATATTGTCTACTACGATACGCTTTTGGCGAGCCATGAAGGTAAAACCGACTCCGAATTCAAGGAGGAATTGCTCTAGTTCACGCATGATGGCGTCTTCGAGGTCTTTCTCCATGTAGCGATCATTGAGATTGAGAAACTCCAGGATGTAGGGGTCGCGGAAGACCAGATCGGGCGAGAGTTGATCTTCTTTACGAAGTAGCGCGATTTCGGCGTCAATCAGAGACTCCGGCTTTTTGGAGAGCGCCGTACGCTCAAAGAGCATGGAACTAATCTTCTTATCAAGGGTGCGTACGTTCCACTTTTCGATACGACACATTTCAGCGTAAAAATCTCGCTTAAGAGGGTCTTTGATGGGCATGAGGAGGGTAAAATGCGACCAGCTCAATTGTCTCAACAGCGTCGAGACAATCTGTTCATCGGGAAACGCCTCGCCAAAGTGGATCATTCTGCGTAAGTTCTTGTCCGAGAAGCCCTTTCCATAGTGGGACATCAATTGTCTCGACACTGTTGAGACAATTTCCTGCCCATATTCGGCTCTTTGGTTATTCAAGATTTCTTTACGCACTCGATTCCCGACGTGCCAGTAAAGCATTGTCAGTTTGGAGTTTACGATCGTCGCTACCGATTCCCGTGTCTGGTCGATCAGGGAGCGAAGCTCTTCGATGAAGCCTTGGGGCAAAATTGGCGCAGCGGGCTGCGACAATGTGGACAATTCTTTTTTACTCATGGGTACTTCCTTTGAGAATTCTCTCCGAGATATGGTCACTGAATTTTTTACTGTTTTTGGCGTCGAGGTTTGAGTAGCGGAGCAGTTGAGAAAGAGTGCGATGGCCCATTGCGGTGGCAAGCTCGACGTTTGAGGCGCCTTGGCCGGCGGCGAAAGTGGCGAATTGATGGCGTAAGTCGTGGAAATGGTAGTCGGTGAGCCCAGCACGCTGAACGGCCTGCATCCAGCCTTTCTTGATGTCGATGCGGCCGAAGGCTGTTTTGCTGGCGAAGACAAGGGGTTTGGAAGGGTTGCGAGCTTCATAGAGAGCTTTCAATTCGGCGATTACGGGGCCGGACAGGGCAACGCTGCGCGGACGTCCGTTTTTCGTTTCTGTGAGGAATGCGATGCCTTTTTCGAGGTCTACATGCCGCCATTCGAGCTTGAGAATTTCCCCGCGGCGGGAGCCAGTGGTGAGCGCGAAGAGGACGATGGGATAGAGGAGAGTCGACTTGCTCTGCTTGCAGGCGTCGAGGAGGCGGGTGATTTCATTGTCGTTGAGGATACGGTCACGTCCCGCGCCTTCTTTTAGTCTGGAGAGGGTTCGGCAGGGGTTTTCGGATATCCAGCGGAGTTTTTTGACAGCGTAACCGAAAGTGGCGGAGAGGACAGCCGCGTAACGATTGACGGTGGCTGGACTACGATTGGAACCATCTGGAAGCGGCGAATCGATGAGGACTTTGCGCTCTTGAGCGATGAGTTCTGGGGTGATGTGGATGAGGGCGTAGGCGCCGAGACGTTGCTTCCAGTAGTCAAACTGGGAGCGGCAGTTTTTAAAAGAGCGCTGAAGATCGAACGCACCATCTCCTTCCATACGATAGAGAAGGTCGGCGTAGGTGTGGTGTTTATTGTGGGCAGAAAAGTTGAATTGACCGAGTTTGATGCGGCGCTCGGTTTCCTTAGCCCAGTCGTCTGCTTCTTGCTTGCGCTCGAAGTGATTGCTTATAGAGGGGTAACCCTTGATGCGGATGACGGCGCGCCAGACGGTAGTCCCGTCTTGGTTTTTGCGCTTGTAGATAGATGCCATGATCTCCAACCTTCGTTGAGTTCGGTTTCGATTGGAGGCGGGGATGGGAAGACTTTTCTTCGTTGCACCGCCATTGCACCGGCGGAGGTTTTTGAGAGAGGCTTTAGACTTTACTAACCTCTCGGAAAGAGCCCAACTCGCTGTGTGCTAGCTGGATAAAATTTTGAGACTTGATGGATTCGAACCATCGACCCTCTCATTAAAAGTGAGATGCTCTACCGCTGAGCTAAAGTCTCGTAAAAATCCCCAAAGTTGGACTTTGGGGGGTTGACCCCGACGGGATTCGAACCCGTGTTATCGGAATGAAAATCCGGTGTCCTAGACCGGGCTAGACGACGGGGCCAGCTATCGAAAATCGGGCTCGATTTTAGTGTATCGCCCTAATTTTCTGCAAGATCTGTTTTTTTGTCTCCTTAAACCGTCATGATCTCTTTTTCTTTGTCGGCGCAGGCAGTGTCAATGTCCTTGCAGAACTTGTCAGTGAGATCCTGGATGGTCTTCTCGCTCTTTTTCATCTGGTCTTCAGGGATAATCCCGTCTGTTTTCTGCTTGCGGACCAGTTCGTTGAAGCGGCGGCGGATGTCGCGCATCGCAATTTTTGCCTTCTCGCCAAGATCTTTGCACTGCTTGGCGATCTGCTTGCGGATCGTCTCATCCATCGGGGGGATGTTGATCCGGACGACTTTTCCGTCGACAAGAGGGTTGACGCCGAGCTTGGCCGCTTCGATCGCCTTCGAGATGGCGTTGATATTGGAGTGGTCGAAGGGGGTGACGACGATCTGGCGCGGTTCGGGCACGTTGATGTTGGCGAGGGCCTTGAGAGGCATGTGGGATCCGAAGACTTCCACGTGGACTTTATCGAGAATCGAGGCGTTGGCGCGCCCGGTGCGGAGCGATTTCAGCTCCTGCTTCAGATGGTCGAGGGCCGCCTGCATGGCTGCCTTCACTTGGGGCTCTACTTGGCTCATCGGTTATTCTCCTTCCACCAGAGTTCCTACAGGGCGGTTCAGGACAGCGCTCAGGAGCGCTCCTTCGGAAAAGAGGTTGATCACCCGAATGGGGATCCCGTTTTCCCGGCAGAGAGCGATCGCGGTCGCATCCATCACCTGAAGCTTGTGCGCCAAGACTTCAGAGTAGGTAACTCGGTCGAACTTTACAGAATCAGAGTATTTCAAAGGATCTTTGTTGTAAATTCCATCTACTTTCGTCGCCTTGAGGAGGATCTCGGCTTTGATCTCAAGGGCGCGGAGAGAAGCGGCGGTGTCGGTGGTGAAATAGGGGTTGCCGGTTCCTCCGACAAAAATCAGAACAATCCCTTTTTCGAGATAGGCAAGAGCCTGCTTCCACGAATAGGGTTCCGCCATCGCCTCGCAGGCGATCGCGCTCATGATGCGGCTTTCGCAGGAGATGCGCTCGAAAGCTTGCTGGAGAGAGATGCCGTTGATGAGGGTGGCTAGCATGCCGATGTGATCGGCCGGAGTCTGATCCATGCCGCTTTTGGCTTTGCCGCGGAAAATATTTCCTCCGCCGATGACGAGTCCAACCTGGACGCCGAGGCGGGTTAATTCCTGAACTTGGGTGGCGATCTGTTGGCAAGCGTCGGGGTCGACGCCGAACTTCTGCGCGCCCATGAGGGCTTCCCCCGACAGCTTGAGTAGAATTCTACGATACGCCGGCTGACTCATAGGCCAATTTCTATTGGCCTACTTTCCAGCGCCAGAAACAGCGGATCGAAAGGGGCTTGCCCACTTTCTTCGCGCACGTTTCGAGGAACTGCTGGACAGTCACCGTGTTGTCTTTGATGTACTTTTGGTTCACCAGGCACACCTGGTCTGCGAAAGCCTTGATTTTACCAGCGACGATTTTTTCAATCACGTTGGCTGGCTTCCCCTGGACTTGCGAGCGGGCGATTTCCTCTTCGCGGGCCTGGATATGGGCTGGAATTTCTTCCGGCTTGAGATAGTCGGGATTCTCCGCAGCGACGTGCATCGCAATTTCTTTCGCGATCCCTTCCTGGTCTGAAGCGCCTTCGACTTCTACAACCACAACGAGCTTGCCGCCCATGTGGGAATAGATTCCGTAGGAGCTGTTCGGATGGCGGGTAACCACTTCAAGGCGGCGCACCTGGATATTCTCTCCAAGCGCCTGAATGACGAGGTTGCGGTATTGGTCGAGCGTGATCGACTTGTCTTTGTAGTAAGGAAGAGCCATCAGATCAGCGAGAGACTTCGGCTTCGACTCGAGGGCCTGCTTGACGCAGTCATGGACGAAATGTTTGAAGCGGTCGTTCTGCGTGACAAAGTCCGTTTCTGCGTTGGCTTCGATCAGAACGAGGTGGTGCTTGTCTTCAGAAGCGAGGATCAAGCCTTCTTTCGTTTCGCGGCCTTCTTTTTTCACGCCGGAAGCCATTCCCGCTTTGCGGAGGATGTCGATCGCTTTTTCCATATCGCCTTCAGCGAGGACAAGAGCTTCTTTGCATTTGCCCATTCCGACGCCGGTCCGTTCGCGCAAGTCTTTGATCATGTCAGAAGTGACATCTTTCATTGAGGAGCTCCTTATTCGCTATCCGAGTCTTCGTCTTCGCTTTCTTCGCCGTCTTCGTCTTCATCGGGGCCTTTGCCGCTCTCGTCGCCTTTGGAGACAGGAACGTTGAGGTCGTTTTTCGTGTCGATGACTGCCTGCATGATCGCATTGAGAACGACTTTGATGCTCTTCAGAGCGTCGTCGTTGCACGCGATGACGTAGTCGATTGGATCGGGGTCGCAATTGGTGTCGACGAGGGCCATGACTGGAATGCCGAGCTTGTTGGCTTCAGCGACAGCGATGTGCTCTTTGCTTGGGTCGACGACGACGAGCAGGCCGGGAGGCTTGCGCATCGCGCGGATGCCGGAGAGGTTGCGGTCGAGCTTGACGCGCTCTTTCGCCATAAGGGACATTTCTTTTTTCGTGAACCCTTCGCCGCCGGACGCAATCCGTTTTTCGATGCGCTCGAGAGTTTTGACCGACTGGCGGATGGTCTGGAGATTGGTCAGCGCGCCGCCGAGCCATCTTTCGCAGATGTAGAATTCGCCGCACTCTTCGGCGCATTCTTTCACAACCGCTTTCGCCTGCTTCTTGGTGCCGACGAACAGGATCGATTTTCTCTTGCCTACCAGCTCGCGTACGACTTGAACAGCCGAACGGATCTGCTGCAGAGTTTTTGCAAGGTCGATGATGTAGATTCCATTGCGGGCTTCGAAGATAAAGCGCTTCATCTTCGGGTTCCAACGATGGGTTTGGTGCCCGAAGTGGGCTCCGGATTCGAGCAACGCCTTAATCGTCACTCCTGCATCTGCGTGTTGTGGTGTAGCCAAAATGTCCTCTAAAAGTTCACAATTTTCTTAACTAGCCCCACGGCGGCAGACCGGCTGCGAATGAAGGGGGCTTTCTCTAGTTCTAGCGCCTGGACAGAATTGAACTGACACTCGTAGCTTGGAAGGCTACTGTTCTACCATTGAACTACAGGCGCATTTTTGAACGCGTATTTAAAATGCGAAAGTATAGTTTTACCCAACCTTTGCATTTTTTTCCAAGGAAAAACGGGGAAATCCCCTTCGATTCTCCTGCTTATGGGAAATATTTGAGCAACCCGGTATGATCGCTGTTTATGGCTCCCACCAATATCTCAAGCCGAACCAACCGGGTTCTGAAAGTCATTCTTATCGCCTTTTTGGCAATCGTCCTGAGGATCTGGCATCTGGGCGTCGTGCAGCGGGACGAAAAAATCCTTGAGGCGCAAAAGCCGCAGCAGCGGACGATTCTGGTGCGCGCAGACCGCGGCACTCTCTGCGATCGTTTTCATATCCCCTTGGCGCTCAATAGGATATGCTATAACGCAGCCATCTACTATGGACAGATCGCTCAAATCCCTTCGACCGGCTGGAGAATCGACGAAGAGGGCCGCCGCGAGCGGGTGAGCGAGAGAAAAGAATATATCCGGAACCTCTCCGAGCTGCTCGCCGCCGAGCTGGATCTCGACGCAGGGCGAGTCGAAGACCTGATCCATTCGAAAGCTTCCCTTTTCCCCCACGCCCCTTACATCCTTAAAGCGGGGATCTCGGAGGAGGAATATTACCGGCTGAAAATGCTCGAGTCGGAATGGCTGGGGGTTCATGCGGAGATCGGCACGGAGCGCTATTACCCTCTGGGGAAAACGGCCTGCGATTCGATCGGGACGATGGGAGCGATCAGCCAGAGGAAATACAGTGAAATCGCCCAGGAAACGGCCCTCCTTAAAGAAACGATCGATTTCTATGAACAGGGGATCGCCGTAACGCCCCCTGCTGGATACGAATCCTTCGAACAGGTCTACGAACGCTTCAGCGAATTGAAAGAAAAAGCATACACGCTGAACGACCTGGTGGGAAAAACAGGCATCGAAGGGCGATTCGAAGAGGAGCTGCGGGGATTTTTCGGGAAAAAAACCTTTGCCATCGACCAGAAAGGGCGCTCGCTCCGGGAATTGCCGGGCGGAAGGCCTGCGATTCCAGGGCGGCAGGTCATCCTTTCGCTCTCTTCGGAGCTGCAGCAGTTCGCCGAATCGCTCCTCGCCCAAAACGAAAAGATCCGCGACGGCCGGAGCCTCGGCCTCGACCCCGCAGACAAAACCAGGAAAGTCCAGAAGCAGCCGTGGATCAAGGGAGGCGCGATCGCCGCGATCGACCCCAATACAGGCGAAGTGCTCGCCCTGGCGAGCTATCCCCGCTTCGATCCGAACGATTTCATCCCCTCGGCCAACCCGTCGCTAAAAGCCGAAAAACAGCGGCAGGCGAGCCGCTGGCTCGAGACGGAGCGGTTCATCGGAGCTGTCTGGGACGGCAAAGATGTGTTGGAGCGGGAGCGGGCGAAAGGGAAAAGCGGCGCCTTTTTTCAGGAGCGGGAGCCTCTCACCTGGGATTTCTTCCTCGACCTCGCGCTGCCGAAAGAGTCGCCTCTCAAAACCTTTTTCACCAAATTCGATGATGTAAAAAGCGCGATCCAGATCCAGGAAGATTTCGAAGAAGCTCTCTATTTTTCGGGACTTTCCGATCCGCGCGTCCTCCTGGACGCTCTCTTCCCTCCCGAACCCTCTCTGCACAAAGCGCCTTCCCGCCAGGCGGTTCTCGATTCGCTCCGCCCTGCAGGCGTCTCGGTCCGGCGGCTCGAGAACGCCCTCTCCCAAATCCCCTCGAATGGCGACAAGCTGTTCCTGATCGACCTCTGCCGCCTCGCGGTCTATAGCCCCGCTTTCACCGATTCCCTGATTGCGCAGACAGGATTTCTCAAACTTTCGGCCTACCATTCGCTCCGGCAGGCTCTGCTTAGAGCAGACGCCTCGGCCCGGAAAACCGCCCAGGAAACATTCCGCCAAAACGAATTCAAGGCCTGGAGAGACGCGAACCAGAAGAGTTTTCTCGCCGAGAAAAGAAAAGAAGAAAAAGAGAGGAAAACTTACGCCCGGCCCTTTGTCGACTACCTCGACCAGAAAGAAGAAGAGCTTTTCGCCTCGCACTGGCAAGAGCGGCGCCTCCCGATTCTCGCCGCCTGGATTCAGGAGCGGGGGGAAGAGGCCAAGCTGTGCGAGATCTGCCATAAGCTGGGTCCCGAGCTGGCTCAGGAATTCCTCCGCACCTTCCGCTCGTTCGCCCAACTCGACCGCCCTCTTCTCGGCTCCTATAAATCGCTCCGCCGCAAAGGAAAGGAGCAGACGGAAAAAGATCTGGCCGCCGCCTTCTACCCGATCGGCGGATTCGGGTTCAGCCGCTCCTACGCCTTCCAGTCGGGCTCGCCCCAAGGCTCTCTCTTCAAACTGATCACCGGCTTCGAATCTCTCCGGCAGGGAAAATCCCTCACCCTCATCGACGACCTGACGCTGGCTCCGCAAAACGTGGCCTACGCGCTGAACGGAGCCCCCTATCCCCGCTTCTATAAAGGAGGCCGCCTGCCGCGCAGCCACGCTTCCCAGGTAGGTAAAATCGACCTCCTGGGCGCTCTCGAGCAATCGAGCAACTCCTATTTCGCGATCCTGGCGGGAGACCTTCTAGAAAATCCCGAAGATCTTTCGCGGGCGGCCCTCCAGTTTGGCTACGGCCAGAAAACCGGAATCGAACTTCCGGGGGAATTCGCCGGCAAAGTCCCGAACGACCTGAAGAGGAACCGGACAGGACTCTATTCAACGGCGATCGGACAGCATACGCTTCTCAACACACCGCTCCAGACCGCCTCGATGCTTGCCGCGATCGCCAACGGCGGCAAACTTTTGAAGCCGAAAATTGTCAAAGAGGCGGCCGGAGCCGCGCCCGACCGGGAACCGCTCTCCGCTTTCGCCGCCCGCTCCTATTTTGCCGAAGAGGAGCTCCGGGCGATCGGGATCCACTTCCCTCTCTTTACCAAAGTCCACTCCCGCTCTTCTCTTGAGGAATCGGTCGAGCAGCCCGTCGAAATCCGCTCGTCCCTCTTCCTTCCCGCCTCGATCCGCTCCGCCCTCCTCGAAGGGATGGACCGGGCGGTCTGGAGCCCGAAAGGGAGCGCCCGTCCGAGCGCGATCAAAGCCCTCCTCGCCGATCCGATGCTGATGAGGGACTATCTTTCTCTCCAGCACCAGATGATCGGGAAGACGAGCACAGCCGAAGTGGTGGCCAGCCTGAGCGTCAATCCGTCGAACGCGCCGCAGATTTATAAGAATATCTGGTTCGGGGCGATTTCGTTCGAAGCCGACAGCCTGGCGAAAGCCCGCTGGGACAGGCCGGAGCTGGTCGTCGTCGTCTTTCTCCGCTACGGGGACGGGGGGAAAGAAGCCGCGCCGCTCGCGGCCCAGATGATCCGCAAATGGCGCGACATCAAAGCCAAACACGCCGATTAAAGAAGAAGTATTAACAGGATCCGCGTGCAATGCACGCTGGCAGGATAAACAGGATGAGACAGTCGATTTTGTCTAAGCGCTTGTTGAGTTTACGGTTGTGTCCAAGTAGTCCGTCTGCCAAATCATACTGCCCTGAAACTCGATGCCCCATAGTTCCTCCATTTTCCGAGGAAAACATTTTACTCGACTGTCTTGTGTTGTGCGAGAAAAAAACAGGATGAAA
>CAYPZU010000075.1:0-8967 GCA_964415395.1 uncultured bacterium | reverse complement strand
TCACGGCCAGACCGCTGCCCGCCACGCTCAGCGTCTTCCGGATGCTCCGGGCCAGGGTGTTGCCGGCCTTCCGCATCTCAGCGCTCCGCACGCCGCCCAGCTCGTTCAGGGCCCGCTCGACGCCGCGATTCACCGTGACCGCCGCCCCCCGCACCCCGCCCGACAGGATCTGGATCACGGGAACGTCTCCGTCGTGCTTTCGAGGGCGACATCCACATGGGCCGCCCGCGCGCGGAAGTCGTACCGTTGCGCCTCCACCACCCGGAACCGGGCGCCGATCTGGAACCCCGCCGTGACCAGGAGGCCGTCGCCGGCCACCACGTTGGTGCCGCTCGGGAGCATCGTGCGGGTCCGGGCCACGTCCATCTGGCCGAAGACCTTGTCGGCCAGGTCGGCCGTCAGCACGTCGAGCACGCCCCGGATCCCGCTCCCGACCAGCGTCCAGGCCGTCACCACCCGAGTCCCATCCGCCGCGGGGGCCGCCCCGTAGGTCGGCCGGTAAACGGCCAGCGTGCTGCCCTTCGTGGCGGCACGGCCGGCGAGGCTCATCCGACCGAGACCCGGTGCTGTTCCACCACCGCCTGCCAGATCGGATCACTATCCGCGGCGGCCGCCAGGTCGGCGCTGTAGCCGCCCACCCGCTCGCTCTTCACGTCTTCGGCGCCCCGCTGCCGCCAGACCGCGGCCGTCACCCGGAGCACCGCGAGGGCGGCATCGGCGGGGAGGTCCGCGGCGGCGTCGTAGGTCACCCGCACGATCCGGGGCTCGTCCAGGCAGCCCCAGACCCCGCCATCGACGCGCACCAGGCGGGGCGACCCGGCGGACCACACCAGCGCGGTCTGGTCATTGACCGGGAGCGTGGCACTCGGGGCGGCATGGTCCGGTCCGATCGTCACACTGGTCAGGACGGCGATCGGATAGTCCAGCCAGAGGCTGGGGCGGCCGGTCCCGTCGCGGTATTCCACCCGTCCTTGCGCGGCGTCCTGGAACGCCCGCTCGGTCCGGCCGCACTGGCTGACCAGCAATGCCTCGACCTGGCCAGCCAGGGCCACAACCTGGTCGGCGCCCCCCTCCCCCTCGCCAAGCGCGAGGAAGTTGAGGACGGTCGCCGAGGAAACCAGGCTGCTCACGGCAGCCTACTTACGGCTGCTTGATGGCGGCGCCGCGGACGATCAGCGACCCGTAGAAGCCGCCGGTCGTTGCGCCGGACTGGGTCATCACGCCGCGGATATACCGCTTCTTGCCGATGTACCCCAGCTCCTTGACGACCTTGTCGTCCGCCGCGGCCAGGGTCTGGAGGTTGGTGCCCCCGACGATGTCCGCCGCGGCCACGTCGGCGGCGGTCGCGAAGCTGGACTGGTCGTCTTCCTGCACCTTGCAGGCGACGGAGCCGTCGGTGATCACGCCGCTGTAGAACGCGACGACGGCGCCGTTGAAGCCCGCGAGGTCGGCCCCGTCGCCGTTGGTCGCGGCGTTGCCGTTCCGGATGGCGGCGGAGGGCACATCCACCGCGGCGCTCAATCCACTGCCGATGTCCTTCATGGGGTCGGTCTCCCTGATGAGGTGCGAAGGGCGGCGGGTGCCGCCCCCCGGGTGTCGTCGCCTGGCCTACGCCAGCTTCACGCGGGCGAAGGCTTCCTCGAGCACCGGCATGCCGTCGACTTCCTGCCGGCCGATGAAGCCGATCTGGTTGGTCTCGGCGTAGAGCTCCTGCAGCCGCTGGAGCTCCATGTTCATGGCCTCGGCGATCCAGTAGTAGCTGAAGTCGCCGAAGATGCCGACGTACAGCCCGGTCGTGAACGTGTTCGGCGCGTACTCGCTCATGTAGAACGGCCGATCGAGGATCCGGTCCGGCTGGCCACCCGCGAGGCCCGGCTGCCAGAGGTACTGGTTCGAGGAGTCCTTGAGCTTCCGGATCTGCTTGACCGCGTCGCGGTGGAAGATCCAGACGCCGTTGGCCTGATACCCGGCCTTGAGGCTGTACTTCACCTCGAAGAGGTTGTCGGCGCCGATGGCGACGGAGGTGTTGCCCGTGGACACGTCGCGGCCCGCGCCGATGCCCGAGGTCGAGAGGGTGAAGACGCCCAGCGGCTTGGACGCGCCGTCGCCGGTGAGGAAGCCCTTCTCCTCGCTGACGCCGAACTTGTACGCCAGGCGTGCGCGCACGATGGCCTCGGCCCCGCCGCCCGTGAGGCGGAGCAGCTTCCGGGAGACCTTGATCCGCTTGGCGAGCGGGTGCGGGTGGAGCTCCCGCTTCCCGAAGGCCATCGTGGAGTCTTCGGAGCCGGTGGCCAGCTCCGCGGTCCAGTCCGCGTCGGCCGGGTCCGCGTCGAGCGAGGCCGCGCCCAGGGACTGGGCGGAGGTCACGCGCTCGATGTGAGCCAGCCGGCGGATGAAGACCTCGTTGTCGATCGCCTTGATGAGCTCGCTCGACATCTCCTGCGGCATGACGAGGAACCCGCCGGCGGGGTCGCTGTCCGCCTGAAGGGCGGCCAGGTACTTCGGGCTGTGGATGCCGGCGAGGCCGTTGAGGAGATACTGCTCGTAGGCCGCGCGGTACGCGGGGGTGGCGTTGTGGGCCACGGGCGCTCCGCCGGCCGGTGCGGCCGGGGCCAGCGCCACCGCCGGATCCGCGACCTGGGCCAGCGCGCCCTCGAGCTCGGCCACCTTCTCCTCGCGGGTGATCTGGGCGGCGAGCCGGTCCTGCTCGGCCTCGAGGGCCTCGTACTGGCTCTTCTCCTCGGCGCTCATGTCGCGGCCGTTGGCGGCCTCCAGCACGGCGCGCATCTGGGTGACCTTCCGCCCGCGATCCAGCCGCAAGGCGCGCAAACGATCGGACATGGGGAGCTCCTCGTAGGGGCGCCGAGGAGCGAGCACAAAAAAGCGCGCAGACTCACGGCGCCGTTGAGTGTTGGTCAACGGAACCGTCGGTCTGCGCGCCGCGATGCGGAGCGAGGTCCGACTTCTCCGAATCCTTCGCGAGGCGATGCCACGCGCGGAATCCGGCCTGTTTGATGCCCCAAGGTACGGGTTTCCGGCTGTGCCGTCAACCCTTACCCCGGCTAACCGCTTACTTTACCTCGGCCTCGAGCTGCCGGACGGCGCGGAGTTTGTCCTCGTGCAGGCGCATCCGCTGGCCGGCCCGTTGCACGGCATCCGCGAGGGTGCCGACCCGGTCGGCCATACCGAGTCGGACCGCCTCCTTGGCGCCGACCATCCGACCTTCCCCGAACCCGTCCCGCACGGCCTCCGGGGTCGTGCCCCGACCCTTGGCGACGGCCCCGACGAAGGCCCGGTAGTAGTCGTCCACCCGGCTCTGCATGTAGTCCCGGGCCTCGGACGCGAGCGGGACCAGGTCGCTGAGCTCGGCCTTGTACTTGCCGGCGGTGACCAGCGTCCACTTCATCCCCTCCGCCTCCTGGGCCTGGGAGCTGTCGACGTGGGCGGAAATGACGCCCACGGAGCCGACCTCCCCGCTCGGCGTCACGAAGACCTCCTCGGCCGCGGAGGCCAGCCAGTAGGCGGCGCTCGCGGCCTGGGCGTTGGCGACCGCGACGATCCGCTTCACGCCGCGCGCCGCCAGGATCCGCTCGCCAAGCTCCTGGACGCCGTACACACTGCCGCCCGGGCTGTCGACATCGAGCACGATCCCCTTGACCTGGGGATCCGCCACGAGCTGGTCGAGGTGCGCCGCCAGGAGGTCGGTCGAGGTGCCGCCCGACATGGCGGTCATCAGGTTCATGCGCTGCGAGATGATACCGTAGACGGGCACCACCGCCACGCCACCGGCGACTTGGGGGCCCCGCGCGACTGCGCTCTCGTACTTGGGCAGCGATCCTCCGGCGGCGTGGATGCGCACCACGTCCAGGATCGCCTCGAGCTTGCCGGGCAGGATGGCCCAGGGATCCCGGGCGACCTCCTGCATCACGTGCTGGAGCTTCATGCGGCCTCCTTGGCGGCGGCGACGGCGCGCGCGCCGGCGACCAGGTGTTCCAGCGCGACCAGGAGCCGGGTCGCGTCGGCGTGCCCGTCCCGCTCGGGCAGATGGTCGGGATCCGCATCGGTCGCCCCCCAGAGGCTGAGGGCCCGATCCGTGTACTCCAGGGCAGCCATTCGCACCGTGGCCGCCACGAGGGCGTCGGGGGCGCCACCGAGCAACCGGGCCACGTTCAGGGCCACGGGCTGCAGCACCTGCGTGGCGTAGGCCAGACCGCCCTCGGTGATCTTCGCGGCGGCCGTCGGCCCCCGGTCCTTCTGCAGTACCTTCACCGCGACTTGGGCCTCCCGACGCCGCACGCGGCCCCAGGGCTCGTCGAGGATCCCCACGAGCGCGTCCCGGTCGAGCGGCGGCGCGAGCAGGGCCCGGACCGGGGCCGGGGGCTCCACCACGCGCGGGGGCACGCCGGAGGGGGTCATGTTGAGCGGCGTGAGAAACTCCTGCCCCTCCCCGTTCGGCAGGGGGTTCATATTCTCCTTGTCGCGGATCTCGTCCACGTTGAGCCAGCCGCCGGTCCGGGCCACGGCGTAGGCGTCGTAGCGCGACTTCGTGTCGCCGCGGAGCAGGGCATCGACCAGGTGCTCGGCGAAGAGCTCCTCCTGGTCCTGCTCCGGAATCAGGTCCCGCCAGACCGCACCCTCCCAGAGGGCCAGCCAGGGCGCCATCGTGTGCACCACGAACTCCAGCCCCTGGTGCTCGATGTTCGTGAAGGTCGCCCGCTCGAGGTCGGCCAGCATGTGCGGTGGAATCCGGAAGAGCCGGGCGATCTCCGTGACCTGGAACTTCCGCGACTCGATGAACTGCGCGTCCTTCATGGCCATCCCGAGCGCCTGGTACTCGAGCCCGTCGGTCAGGAGCGCCGTCTTCATGGCGTTGGCCGCGCCGGAGTACCGCGCGGCCCACTCCTCCTTCAGCCGCTTCTGGGCGTCGGGGCCGATCCGGGCCTTCGACTTGAGGATGCCGCCAGGGGTGGCGTTGTTCGCATAGAACCGGGCGGCGAACTCCTCGGCCGCCATGCCGACCCCGACCGCCTCCTGGCATGTCTCGATCAGGGAGCGGGAGGTGACCCCGTCCTCGCTGAACATGAGGAGCTTGAAGACCTCCTCGTACCGGAACGTCCGCGCGGCCCCCCGGAGGGGCTGGTACCGGAAGACGATCTCGTCCCGGTCGTTGATGTCGGGGCGCAGGCGATCGGTGGCCAGCGGGATCAGGGCCTCGATCTCCCCGTTCCGGCGCTGCACGATCTGGGCGTAGGCCACACCGCGGGCGGCGGCATGCCACGTCATCAGCCGCCGGAACTCGAAGCCGGTCTGCCAGGGGTTCGCCTGGTTGTTGAGGAGACGGTAGAGCCGTAGATCCCGGGCCCGCTCCTTCCCCCCTCCCTTGAGGCGGCGATACACCGGGAGCGGGAGCACCGACTCGGTCTCGGAGAGGATCCGGAGCGCGCACGTCACGGCGGTGAGACGTTGCGCCGTGCTGGCGTTCACCACCATCCCCGACGAGCTGCCCCCACCGCCGAAGAATTGCACCAGCCACTTCTCGGGCGTGGCCACACCGCTCGCCGCCAGGTACCTCGCGACCAGGCTCATCAGCTCGGCTCCTTGGGTTGAGTCCGCTCCAGAAGGGCGGCCCGCACACTGACACGCAACACCAGCACCCCCAGCCCGATCCACGCCAGCGGCTGGAATAAGGTCCACAGTCCCCACCAGAGACTGGCCGCGCCGAGCAAGACCCCGAGGTCCGCCAAGCCAATCGAAAACCGGCGCGTGGGGTTCACATCCATACGATCTCCGCTTCCTCGCCGCCGCCCGGCGCCGAGAGCATCGCCCGGCCCAGCCCCATGATGGCCGCCACGATCGGGTCGATGCGCTCCGTGGAATGTTCCTTGTCCGGCTTCAGGTTGCCCGCCGCGTCCGTCGCGAGCGACAGGTTACTGGCCGCCCACCGTGCCACCGGGTGGTTCCCGTGCTGCAGCTCCCCGGCTTTCACCCGGCGGAGCAGCTCCGCCGTTGGGGAGGCCATGCTGAGGAACCCCTGCCCGAACTGCACCAGCCGCTCTTCACCCAACTCCGCCTGCAGGTTCTGGATGATCTGCCCCGTGAACGTCCGGTCGAAGGCGATCTCCTGGATGTCGTAGACCGCGGCCAGGTCAATCACGTCTCGCTGGATGAAGTTGTAGTCCGTGGTATTGCCCGGTGTCGTCCGAATCAGGCCCTCGCGCACCCAGACGTCGTAGGGCACCCGGTCCCGGAGCGCCCGAATCCGCACGTCATCCTCCGGCACCCAGAGCCACCAGAGCACCGGCCACACCGGCCCCTCCTGGGGGAACACCAGGGCGAACGCCGAGAGGTCGCTCACCTGCGCCAGGTCCAGCCCGCCGTAGCAGAGGTGTCCCTTGAGCGCTTCCACGTCGATCGCCGTCTTCCCAAGGTCCCAGAGCGCCATGTCGATCGCCTTCGTCGACTGCTCCGTCCAGATGCAGAAGTTCAGGCGCTTGACGATGTTCTGCTTCGCCGGCATCCCGATCGCTTCGCGAACCTGTCCGGCGAGGTAGTCCTCCCGGATCGTGACGCCGAGCGTCGGGTTGGCCTTGGCCCACACCTTCGGGTCCCGCCAGTCGTCGCAGTCATCGCATCCATCCTTCGGCTGGGTCTGTCCCTCCTGGCGGCAGGCGGGGCAAGGGTCCAACCCGCAGACCAGGGCGAACCAGCTGTCGTCCTCGAGGCTCCCCTGGAGGATCTTCTCGCTGTACTCGTGATGCTGGTAGCAGACCGAGTGCCGGTCGTACCCGCTGTTCGTGATCTCGACGATCAGGGCCTGCCGGCGCCCTTTCGTGCCCGCCCGCATCTTGTCGACGACCAGGGCGTTCGGGTGTTCGTGGAGCTCGTCGACCAGCGCCATGTGGACGCGCTTGCCGTCCAGCCCCTTGTGCTCCGACGACACCGGGCGGAAGAAGGATCCCGAGCCCGGATGCGACAGGTTGCTCACCGTGATGTCGACCCGTTCGCTCAGGAGCGGGCTTGCGCTCACCATCCGCTCGGCGTCGCGGTAGCAGATCTTCGCCTGGTCTTTCATCGTGGCCGCGGAGTACACCTCCGCCGCCTGCTCCCCGTCCGCCGTGAACCCGTAGATCCCGATCCCGGCCGCCAGGGGCGTCTTGCCGCTCCCCTTGCCCATCTCGATGTAGGCGGTGCGGAACCGCCGATGGCCGTCCCGGTTTTTCCAACCGAACAGGCTCCCCACGATGAACTGCTGAATCGGCTCGAGCTTGAACGGCTGGCCGGCGTGCTCTCCCTCGGCGAGCCGGAGCACGGTCGGGAAAAACCGAATCGCGCGCGAGGCCGCCTTCGTGTCCCAGCGAAGCCCCCGCGCTTTGCCCACCTTGCGGTCCCGGAGGTGCCGTTCGCAGGCGAGCCGCAGGAGGTGGCCGGTGACCACCTTCCCGCTGACCACCGCGCGCGCGTAGGCCGTGGTGGGGTCCGTCGTCCGCTTACGTACCGAAGAACTCTTCACCGGGCCGTTGCCTCTGCTTCCGCGGTGTATGCTTGACCCGGATCCGGGACTCGGCGCCGGCGATGCCGAAGGCGGTCAACCCCCGGTGCAGGCGGCGCTCCGCCTCCGCCAGCATCGCGACACACGGGCGGGCGACCTCCTTGATCGAGCCCGAAGTGGTCTCCACCTCCTGGGTCCGGCCGTTGGTCTCCATGTCCTGCCGCGCCCACATCACATCGGCGTAGGCTTCGCACAGCGACTGCAGGGCGAGCCCATCCTCGGGGCTCAGCACGCCCTTCTCGACGAGCTGCTTCCCAACCACGGGCCAGAGTTCCGCGGCCTTCGTCGACATGCCGATCGGCATGTCCGGCATCCCGGGCTCGATCGGCGCGGCGACCCGCAGCCGGCGCTTCCCCGGGTTCCCGCGGACGATCTTCAGGTGGTCCGGCGTCGGTTTCCGACCCCTCATCCGCCTACTCCCGCGAAAAAATCAAAATTCGCCACCAAAAACGCGGATTTACTTTCGCGACCGACCACGCACGACTGGGCGCACGGGAAATTGGCAGCCGTCCTAGAGAGTGGACGCCCCCTCCCCCCGTCGCGTGTCACCTCGACACCTTCCCGGTCCGTCGACGATTCCCAAACCCACCATCGAAGCGGGCCGTGTCGATCGCATCGCATTGCCGACAGACGCCTCTGAGGTTGCTCATGTCGTCGCTCCCTCCAGCCGACCGCGGGATGATGTGATCCGCAACCATAGAGGGCAGCTGGCCACAGCGCACACAGATGGGGTCGCGCTTCAACACTCGGTGCCGTAATTCTTGCCACACCTTGCCGATCACGCCGCGCTCTGACCTACTTGCCCTCGCCGCGTCAATGCGCCGATACTCTGCCTTGCGATGCTTGAGGCAAAATCGCCGACCAGCTGTGAGCTCTGGGCAACCCGGGGCAGAGCAGGGGCGGAGTGGGCGCCGAGGCATCAGTGCATCCCTCCGATTAGGCTGGCGATCACGGGGCCCCATTCGTGCACCTTCTGCTGGCGCCGGACCCGCACGCTCTCGTACCACACCGAGCGGTCACCGAGCAGACCCCACCGCCATTCGGGCATCGCGCTCTTGAGGAGGTAGGTGGGCCGACCAAGCGCCCCCGCCAGGTGCACTACTGACGTGCAGACGCTGATGACCAGGTCCGAGTGCTGGAGGACACTGGCCGTGCGAGCGAAGTCGGTCAGCATCGGGCCCATGTCCCGCACCCCATGCGCTAGGAGGAGCCTGCGCTCCTCGTCATTCGCCCCGACTTGCACGCTCACCCACTCGACCCCTGGCACCCCGAACAGCGGGAGCAGCTCCTGCAGGGGAATGGAGCGCGTCTTGTCGTCGCCCTGGTCGGGGTTGCCTTTCCATGCGATGGCCACACGGCGGGGCTGTGTCTGAGGTGGCAGGAGGTCGAGCCCCCGCGCGGTGAGGTAGGGCCGGGCG
>CAYPZU010000074.1:7209-9588 GCA_964415395.1 uncultured bacterium | reverse complement strand
TCGATTCCGGTTACAATCAAAATGCGTTCCGGATATGAGGACACCTCTCTCTTTAAAGAGAATCTATCGGCCGCTCAGGAGACGGGCGTCCGCTACATCACGCTCCATCCCCGAACAAAAGCCGACGGCTACGGCCCTCCCGCCAACTGGGATCTGATCGCCGAGGCAAAAGCATTCCTCAAGATCCCCCTCATCGGCAACGGAGACATCCTCAACGTCCAAAACGCGCTCGACATGCTGCATCAAACAGGCTGCGACGGCCTGATGATCGGCCGGGGAAGCATCATCAACCCCTTCATCTTCCATCAAATCAAGGCCTATTTTTCCGGCATTCCGTATCAGCCCAAATGGGAAGATCTGGTTCGCTATTTCGACGTCTACCTAAGCTCAATCCCGCCTGAAACGCCCATGAAAACGGCAGTGAACAAGCTCAAGCAGCTTCTCGGCTTTATCTTCAAAGGAAACGCTCGATTGCTTGAAAAGCGCCAGTCGATCCTGACCTCCTCCCTTCCCGACCCTCAATCCTTCCTCGCGTTCGCGAAGTCGCTCCTGGAAACAGAGTGGTTGTCAGATGAGGCAAGGTAATCGAATCGAGAAACGGGGGAAAGGGAAATCCCCTTTCCCCCCTAATCCCCGTTTCCTGCACACGTGAGCTCCGCCACGCGCGGGACGCCCTCTCGGCAAAATCGCCTAGCGCGATTTTGTCCCACCTCCTCGCCTGCGGGGTGCACCCTGGCCGGCGATTCCCCACGGTTTTTTGCAAAGCAAAAACATCGCGGGGAATTCGGGCTTATTTTTTGCTTCGAATCTCTAGGAAAGTGCCATTGGATTTCTTATCCTTCTCGGCGCGGTCCAAGATTTTGGGGAAATATTCCATGACGCGCGTGTCGGCGTTGAGTCGGGCGAACAGTTCGTAGTCGGCGCTGCGCCAGGGGCGGAGAATGAGGCGGAATGTATACCGCTCGTAATCGAAGAATCGGGACATCCGATTAACAAAACATTGTTTTAAATTTATAATTTGTGTAAAATTCATTAAAATTTATTATAAAAGAGAAATACACATGTCATCGTGTTCAGCAATATTTGATTCCCTAACAAAACCGTTTACTCTTTGTCCAGTTGCGACTCCACCTGGCGGCATCGCAATCTCCACTAATGACGTAGTGGACAGATGCACTCAGTGTTCTCAATGCATATTTACAAATCCCTTAAATCGGCTAGATAGAGGAGTCTGCCACTTTTCACCAGCAAGCGGCTCAGCGAGCGGTTCGTCCCGAACGATTAATTTCGTACCGCTTCCTGATCAAAGCGATCCCGCTCAAAATTACGATCATCCTTATCATCTCAAATGTCTTGTAGGAAATTTAAAAGAGTCTAAAACTTGTGGTGAATGTGGTGACAAAGTAGCGAATGCCGATACCCTGATACATGCTGCTTCTTCTATGAGCAAAGAGTGCGGTTTGAGAACTGAAAGACCTTCTCCGCTAGCGGGTGCTGCAGGCGCCCCGGAACCAGAACAGGCCCCCGCCGATCCGGACGTCGACATTCAGGTTGTTGCTACTCCAGGTGCTGATATACAGGGTGTTGCTATTCCGGATGGTGATATGCAAGCTGTTGTTATTCCCCGTAATGGGATTCTGGAATATGGGCGGGGCCTTTCTATGTACCCGGAGCACCTCCATCCCTTTCGGCCGGATCACAATCCTTATGCGTATGTGCCCCCTGAAATCACACCACTGACCTCTTGTGAAAAGAAAGTTTTAGCTCTTTTCGCCGCTTTAATCCTAGGCTGCTTGTCACCTGTGTTTGTTTATTTGAAAGCCAAAGGGGATATCTAAGAATATACCCCGATCAGTCGGATCCTACACCTTTTGGACTTTTCCAAATTGACGGATCCACTTCAAGATTTCCGTCACCGCACTATATCGGCAAAATCGCCTAAAGCGATTTTGTCCTACCTCCTCCCCTACGGGGTGCACCCTGGCCGGCGATTCCCCTCGGTTTTTGCAAAGCAAAAACATCGCGGGGAATTCGAGTCCCCAGATCCGCCTACCTGAGCTTGCGAAGGTAAGCGACCCGACAATTCGGGTCGCGTGGCGAGATCTGGCTGAGGTCGTTGTTTTGCGCGGGCAAAACCGACCGATGTGCGCGATCACAAACGGGGCTTCCTCGCCCCCAAAAAATAAAAAGGCCCAGCAAAAGCTGGGCCATTTTTTGGGGGCGAGTGGACTCGAACCACCGAAGACCGAAGTCGGGGGATTTACAGTCCCCTGCAATTGCCGCTATGCGACACCCCCAGAAAAGATGGAGAGAGAATTGCTGGCGAAAGGACTTGAACCCTCAACCGTCCGCTTACAAGGCGGATGCTCTACCATTGAG
>CAYPZU010000074.1:0-7199 GCA_964415395.1 uncultured bacterium | reverse complement strand
TTTGAAAATCTGGAACAAAAACGAAGGTCTGAGCTTACCAAAATATGCCCTTTACTCTCAACCATCTTCTGCGAACAGGGCGATTTTAAATTCTTCTTTTTCAGTCACGGATATTGATGGAGACATGATAAACTCTTCGGCCGTTTATGACGGAGATGTATGAGCGTATACGCAATAGGGCCAGACAGATCGGCTGCTTCTTCGCCAAAGGCCGAGGAACCGAGGCCGATTCAGGCGGCTAAAATGATTCTGGCTTTGCCGATCCGGGCAAGAGACGCCGTAACACGGCCTTTAGCGAGCCGGGCTGTCGCCTATTGGTGCAGCGGCGAACACTATGAAATGGCGTGCCTGGCCGAGGCCTACCGCGAAACAGACCGAGCCATCCGGAAAGCCGCGAGCCTGGTGAAAAAAGGGAATCAGGAAGGGATTTCGGGGGAAGACTGGCAAGCGATTGAAGAGCTGGCGGCTTTGCTTGGCGAGGTGAAAGACGGAATCGACGTCGTCGGCTGCACAACGGGCATCGTCGGATGGGGATTTAAATGGGCGGGCCGGAAAATCAGCGAAACATCCCACGGAATGTTCGAGAGAGGCCAATCGTTAAGCCAGTCGAATTCGAGAACAGCGAGAGTCGTAGGGAAAGGGCTTTCTGCGGCCAGCTACATCCCCTGGGCCTTCTCCTGCGCTCCAACAGCTATGGGACATGTTTTGGAAATCGGCGCCTATCGGGCGCCAGGCTCTCGCGAGTCCATCCAAGCGAGAAAACAGATCGCCGAAGAAGTGTTCCTCCCCCTGATCCTCCAGGGAAATGCCGTCGTGAAGAGAACATGGGCGCAGGGCTGCCTCAATGGCCTGGCAAACACAGCTTACCTGTACGCTGTCGGCGCTTTGAACCCTCAGTCGTGGGCTTCCTTAAGCTCCTCGGCTGTTTCCCTCGGAGCAAAGAGTCTGTTTGCAGCTCAAGCGGCTCTGGGAGGCTGGATTTGGGCTCCCTCCTTGAAAACAGGGGTCGACGTCCTGAGAGCTCCCTGCAGGAAAAAAGATTTTGCAGAGTCGTTGAAAGACGAATGGATCCGGGCCAATCCAACCTTTGGGGCGAAGTGGCGGAATGTTCCGGGAGGAATCCAATTTTTGATCAGCTTCTATTTCGATAGCCGGCCCATGGCCAGGGGCTTTCGCGAGAGCTCGCCAGAACATTTTATCAGGGAATTTTGCAAGGCAGACGATTCGATCGAAACAGCGAATCTGATTCCGTTAAAACATGCTGGCGAAAGGAATTGAACCCTCAACCATCCGATTACAAGTCGGGCGCTCTACCAATTGAGCTACGCCAGCATAAAAACTTGATTAGACTACCAAAAGAACCGCTTTAGTCTCAAGCCTGGACTGTTTCCGGAGATTCGTTTTTCTGCTCTTCAGGGGGCTTTTCTTCCGCAGGCGGCATTGGTTTCTTCGGCGTCTCGGCGAGACGGGAGTGGAAGAGCGAGGTCAAATTGACCGTTTTGCGGATCTGGGGAGCGCTCTCCGCATCGACTTTCGCGGCCATGAATCGGCCTCCGAGCATCTTGCTTTCGCAGCACTTTTTGAACTTTTTTCCTGACCCGCAGGGGCAGGGGTCGTTGCGTCCGGTTTTCTTCATTTTTCTAGTCTGTTCAGTCAGAATGGCTTCTATTTTACCACAGGGGAAATCCAAAAGTCCATTGGTTATTGACTAGAGACTTCCCGAGGGGATAAAATTGAAGGACTTATGGATGTTGGACTCCCGATCGCCCGCCCTCCCTGGACTGCCCTGGGAAAGGAGCTGGAAAGCGCCCTCAGAAAAGCCCTCTTCGACTTCGCCCTCCTGGACAAGGAGACGGAGAAGGTCGCCGTCGCTTTGAGCGGGGGCAAAGACTCGCTCGCTCTCCTCTACCTGCTCCACGCAATCCGGGGCAGGGGTTTTCCCCAATTCGAGATGCACGCGATCCACGTAGGCGGAGAATTTTCGTGCGGCGCAGGGATCGACGAGGGATTTCTCGGGGGGATCTGCCGCGAATTGGGGGTGAATTTCATCCGGTGCGAATCGACGCAGAAACGGGAAGATCTCGAGTGCTACCGCTGCTCCCGCGAGAGAAGAAAGCTGATTTTCAACGCGGCGAAAAGCGTGGGGGCGACTACGGTCGCCTTTGGCCACCACAGAGACGACAGCGCGCAGACACTTCTCCTCAACCTTCTCCATAAAGCCGAATTCGCCGCCAATCTTCCAAAAGTGGTTATGAGAGAATACGGCGTTACGATCATCCGCCCTCTCATCTACATCGCGGAGGAATCGATCCGCCAGTTCGCCAAGCAGTACGGCTTCGCACGGATCACCTGCCAGTGCCCTGTCGGGCAAAATTCGAAGCGAAAAGTAGTCGATCAACTGATCAAAGAGATCGAAACTCACTTTCCCCACGTCCGGAGCAACCTCGCCCGGGCAGGCCTCCTCTACGGCTCCGACAAAGCCGCTACTCCCTGATAATAGACAAACCTTGCCCTAATCGGAGCGAAAAAGGTATCCTTTCAGCCATCACCAGGGGTGCTGCGCGAGCAGCTGAGAATCACCCTCAAATACTTGATCCGGATAATACCGGCGTAAGGAGAGTGGATGAAACATCGTTTGGCCGGGCTTGCCGGCAATTTCCTAGAACATTACGACCAGGCGCTCTTCGGATTCCTGGCCCCCATTTTAGCCCCCCTCTTTTTTCCCCGCTCAGACCCCATAGAGGCGCTGATTTACACCTGCGCCCTGATGCCGCTGGGGATGCTCTCGCGGCCTTTAGGCGCGCTCGTATTCGGCCGGCTCGGCGATCGGATCGGAAGACGAAAAGCCCTTTCGCTCACTCTGATGGGGATGGCTATTGTGACCGGATCGATGGGATTCCTGCCGACCTACTTTGAAATCGGACTGGCCGCTCCTGTTTTATGGGGGCTGATGCGGCTGCTCCAGAATTTTTTTGCCGCTGGAGAAGTAACGGGAGGAGCCATTTTCCTTTTAGAGGGCGCAGCCGCGGAAAAGCGGCCCCTTTGGAGCAGCCTGTTCGACGCGGTGGGAATTCTCGGGATTCTCTTCGCCTCGGGAGCAGCCGCTCTGGTAAGCGGTTCTCATTTTTCCTGGAGGTGGCTGTTTTGGGTTGGAGCCGCGGCCGGAGCTGCCGGTCTAGCCATCCGCTTCTTTGGCAGGGAAACAGCCCCTTCTCAAAAATCAGAGCCTCTCCTCCCCCTTCTTTGGCGATGCCGGAAAGAAATTGGAAGGATCGCTCTCGTCGCGGGGTTTTCCTACGCCAATTACTATCTTCTGACGACCTTCATGAACGGCTTTCTCCCTCTGGTCAGCTCGATCAGCCGGCAGGAAGCGCTCGAGATGAACACGCTGCTTCTCGCTTTCGATTTCCTGCTCCTGCCGTTTTTTGGCTGGATCAGCGCGAAAGCGGGCAAAGAGAAAACGATGATCGCCGCCGTCCTCCTCGCCATTCCGGCGGTCCCCCTCCTCATGGGACTTACGGAGGGAGCCTCCCTTTTCGCCGCCGCCTCTATCCGGATGAGCCTCACCTGCATCGGGGTCGCGCTGGCCGCCCCCTATCATGCCTGGGCGCTCGAAACCGCTCCGGTTCAGCACCGCTATCTGATCAGCGCTGTCGGCGCCGCGATCGGTTCGCAGGCGATCGGGGCGCCCGTTCCGGCGATGGCGCTCTGGCTCTACCAGAAAACCGGCCTGGCGGAAGCGGCGGCCCTCCCGGTCATCGCCGCAGCGTTCGGAGCCGCCTTTTCGCTGGCCGCGCCTCTGCTGTTCAAGAAACGGCTGAGGGGCAAAAACGCTTGAGCTTAATGGAGATAAAGAGTATGAAAGAAGCCATATGGAACTTCCTGTAGGGAAAAGCTACGCGTTTTTGGAGCTGATTACTTTTTTCGGCTACTTCGCCGTGGTCCTGCTCATCGCGTTCCTCTCTTACCGCAAGCAGAAATCGGATACCGACTTCATCATCGGCGGCCGTTCGCTCAATTTCTGGCTGACTGCGCTATCGGCGCACGCAAGCGACATGAGCAGCTGGCTCTTTTTAGGCTATCCCGCTCTCATTTTCACTACCGGCCTTTTTTCCGCCTGGGCGGCGGTAGGACTCACGTTCTTCATGTTTTTGAACTGGCAGTTTATCGCGCCGAAAATCAGAACCGTGACAGAACAACTGGGAAGCCTGACGCTAAGCTCCTATTTTGAAACCCGCTTCGGCGATCTCTCGGGACGGCTCCGGCTGATCTCCGCAATCATGTCGGTCTTCTTTTTCACGATGTACATCTCTTCCGGCCTTGTCGCGATGGGAGAGCTCGTCGAGTCGCTCTTCAGCCTCAATTATCATCTGGGCATTTCGATCGGCCTCTTGATCGTCGTTGTCTACGTCTTTATGGGCGGCTATCGGACTGTCGCCTGGATCGATCTTTTCCAGGGCTTTTTCCTCCTCGGCGTCATCGTATTCATCCCCGTCTATCTCACCATGCACTTCGGCGGCATAGACAAAATCATGGACGCTGTCGCAGCCAAAAAACTCTCCACTTCGCTCTTCCCCGACTTCTCCGCCAAGACCCTATGGCAGATTTTCGCCACGGCGGCAGGCTGGGGTCTCGGATACTTCGGGCAGCCCCACATCATCACGAAATTCATGGGCATCCGCAAAGTGAGCGAGATGAGCAAAGCGAAATATCTCGGGATCAGCTGGCAGGCCATTGCGCTGACGGCTGCAACGATGGTCGGCCTGGTCGGCATCTACCTATTCCCTCAAGGCCTCGAGAATCCCGAACATGTGATTTTGAACATTGTTAAAACAACCCTGGCGCCCTTCTTCGCAGGGCTTGTCCTGTGCGCGATTTTGGCGGCCACCACCAATGTGATGGCAGCGCAGATCCTCGTGATTGCTTCGAATCTCTCCGAAGATTTTTACAAGCGGCTCGTCAGAAGGCACGCCCCCGAAAAAGAGATGCTTTGGGTATCCCGCATCAGCGTCGTCGTCATTGCGCTGATTGGATTTGCGATCGCCTACTTTAAAATCTCTACGATCTACAAACTCGTCCTCTATTCCTGGTCGGGACTCGGCGCCTCATTCGGCCCGCTCCTGCTCCTCTCTCTTTACCTCAAAAATATCAATAAGTACGGCGCGTTCGCCGGCATCCTCGTGGGTGGATTGACAGCAGGAATTTGGCCCTATTTCGACAAGATGTACCAGCTCGACATTCCGTCGCTTTTGATCGGGTTTATCCTCAGCGCCGTTTCAATCCAGGCCGTATCGATGATGACCCGCGATCGGGAAGCCGTCGCTGCCGAGCCTTGATCGGAACAGCCCGATCTGTTAATCGGGAATTTACCCCGGAAGTTTTATGACACAGCGCCCCTATCTTCTGATTACAAACGATGATGGAATCCATGCCCCAGGAATCAGGCATCTTTGGGAAACCGTCCGCGAACACGCCGACACGGCTATCGTCGCGCCGCAAGTCGAGCGCTCCGGCAGCGGACTTTCCATCACCTGGACCAAGCCGCTCCATATCCATCCTGTCCTATGGGAAAAAAGCACTCCCGCCTGGACGCTGAATGGGACGCCGGCCGACTGCGTCAAAATGGCCCTTGCCGTTCTTCTCGACCGTAAGCCGGATCTGATCATCTCCGGGATCAACCGCGGCTCTAATCCCGGACGAACGGTTCTCTACAGCGGCACAATCGGCGGCGTCATTGAAGGGGCCTTCAAAAATATTCCCGGCATCGCCTTTTCCTTCTCCGATCTCGAACCCCCGCCGCTGAGCGTCACGCAGCAGTATATTTACCCGATCATCCGCCATTTTCTGGAACACCCCCTTCCTGCGGGGACGATCCTCAACGTCAATTTTCCTTACAACGCCAAAGAAGGCGTGAAAGGATTCCGGATCGCGAAACAGGGCAAAGGCTATTGGGTCGAATCGCCTGACAAGAGAATACACCCCGAAGGGGTTCCCTATTATTGGCTTGGAGGAAAATTCAAATCCTTCGAAGAAGATCCCGAAAGCGACATCGCTCTCCTTGAGCAGGGCTTCATTGCGGCAGTTCCCATCCACGTCAGCCAGATGACCGACCTGGACGCTTTCGAAAAGCACAAATCGCTCTTCGAAACCAAGCTTGTATTCAAATCCTAGAGGATGATTCAAGGCGGCTGATCGCCTCGGTTTGCGCCGTCTCGATCAGCTCCCGCCCGCCCGGAATCTCGTAGAGCCGGGCCAGCTCGGCGAACAGCTCCTCGCTGGCTAAAGAAGGCTCATCGGCCGTCCGGTCCCTGAACTTCCTCGCCTCAGCAAGAATCGAAGCGATCCGATTATATCTTTTTTTGATCCGGGGCAGAGCTGCAGCCAGCTCCTCTTTCGTATCGAGAGCTTTCAATTCCGCCGCCAGCTTCCGGGTCTCTGCCTCCCCCTCCCACCGGAGCTCCTCATAGGACGAGGGGGCGCATCCCGCTAGAGCGGCGAGAATAAAATTAAACTTGATCCAGTGCTTCAAAATCCACATCCAGTATCGGGTAGGTTTCCCATTCCGGGTCGTCGTAATGCCACCACTCGCCGCTATAGGAAAGGAACCCTTCCTCGCCCATTGCAGCTTTCAGCCGTTCCCTGTTCTTCCTTTCCTCCGGAGAGCATCCCGTATACGCATGGCTGGCTTTCTCCGTAAAATCGTCAAAACCGGTCGGCATCGGGAGCTCCCGCCCGCCCGCATCAACAAGCGTCAGGTCGACAGCAGCCCCGCGATTGTGTTTGGACCCCTCGGCGGGATTGGCCACATACTGGGGATCCGGGCAAATCGACCAAAATATTTTTTGCACGGAAAGAGGCCTGTAGCCGTCCCAGACTTTCAGCCCCAGCCCCTCTTTTTCGAGGCGGTTTTGAACGCGGGCCAGCCTTTCAGCCGTTTTTTTTCTTAAGAAACAGCGGCTGCTCGGGTAAACGATTTTTCCGGTAAAATTATTTGGCGTCGCATAGAGGATTTCGAGATAAATCCGGGGGTGGACTTTGCAAATTTCGACCAGATCGCACATCTTTTTTTCTCCCAGAAACGCCCCAGTTATAACGATTTTCCCTGTTTTTCTTGAGTAAAATCAATCAAACAGAGTAACATACATCTTCGTTTTTGGCTCAAGATGACTTGAGTTAAACGGGCGTATAGCTCAGTTGGT
>CAYPZU010000073.1:0-10284 GCA_964415395.1 uncultured bacterium | reverse complement strand
CAGAGAGCACAGAGATCACGGAGGCGGGGAAGCCCCGCAGCCCCAATAAAGAAAGCGAAGAATTCTAAATCGATCTAGTTGGTATTTTTCTCTTTTTGCGCGTTTCGCGCGTCTGTGTTCTCTGTGATCTCTGTGGTTCAACTTTTTCTCGTGAGGGGAATCCCTGCAGCCCCCGATTAGGAAAGGAGCGGAATGGTTAGCGTCTTCATTTATATAGATTCGGGTTGCGGCGGGGAGGAGTTTTTTGTATAGTCGGCGGCATGAATTGGATCGCACTTGCTTTTTTGGGAATGATCGGCGGCTTTGCCGGGCTTTGGTTCTGGATGCAGAAGAAAGTCGATGAATCGAGAGCGCGGCTCCAGGAGTCGTTCAAAGCCCTCTCGTTTGAAATGATGGAGAAAAACAGCCGTTCGTTTCTCGACTTGGCCAAGATGTCGATGGAAAAATTCCAGGAAGGAGCCAAGGCCGATCTCGACCAGAGGCAAAAATCGATCGACGAAACGTTGAAGAAGATCGACTTGCAGCAGCGCGAGCTGGAGAAGAAGCGGGAAGGGGCGTACGTCGCTCTGACGCAGCAGATCGAGGGGATGCTCAGCTCGGAAAAAGAATTGAGAAGAGAAACAGCTCATCTCGTGCAGGCGCTCCGTGCGCCGCAGATGAGAGGCTCGTGGGGCGAGATCCATTTACGCCGCGTAGTCGAGATGGCAGGCCTTTTGAATCATTGCGATTTCTTCGAGCAGAAGACAATCGAGGTAGAGGGCAAGTTGCAGCGTCCCGATTTGATTGTCCGGCTGCCGGGAGAGCGGCAGATCGCGGTCGACGCCAAGACGCCGCTGCACGCCTATCTTGACGCGTCCGATGCGGGCGATGAGACGCTGCGGAAAAAGAAGCTGCAGGAGCATGCAGCCTCGCTGCGCAAGCATGTGAAAGATTTGTCGGCGAAAGAGTACTGGAAGCAATTCGACGCCGCGCCTGAATTCGTGATTCTGTTTTTGCCGGCGGAGGCGTTCTTCAGCGCGGCATTGCAGGCCGACCCGACGCTCATCGAGGCAGGGGCTGACCAGAATATCGTTTTTGCGACGCCGACAACGCTGATTGCGATTTTGCGCGCAGTTGCGTTCAGCTGGAAACAGGAAGGTCTATCGAAATCGGCTGCCGAGATCGCCCGGCTGGGGCAGGAGCTGTATGACCGGATCGGAACCGTTTGCGACCACTGGAATAAAGTGGGAAAGAATTTAAATACAGCTGTCGAAGCTTATAATCAAAGCGTCTCTTCCTTTGAAACGAGGGTGCTTGTCACCGCCCGCAAGCTGAAAGAGACGAATTCAATCGCCAAAGAGATCGCCGAGCCGGAAAAGATCGATAAGATCACCCGGATCCTCGGTACTCCTGTTTCCTGATTTATGGATTGAGATGGACTACGGCCGCGTCCAGATGGGCCTGAGCTGCTGCCGGGTTTACCGCTGCGGCGAAAATCGGCGCAGCTGCGGCTGCGACGGGCTCTGCTACTGCGGCGGCTGGCGCTGCAGGAAGCGCTGGAGCGACGGGTGCGGGAACTGCGGGTGCTTGTACAACGATGGCTGCCATATTTAAACTCCAAGTTTGTTTTAATATAAATATCTTAACAAAATATTTATTATAATTACATTAAAATGGGAATATTGGGATGGAGATTGTTACAAGGTTTTGAATTTCAGGATCCACTCGGGCGGGATGCCCGCTTTCTCCCGATTCTCTTCAAAGAGAACGAACCCCTTGGCTCTTTTCGGAGCGATTTTCGGGGGGAGGCTCGAGGTCCAGGAGTCCCACGGGTCGGCGTCGGGAGCTTTCAGCCGGTTCAGCCAGCGCCAGCCGAACGAGACGTGGTTGATCTCGTCTTTTAGAATCTGGGCCATGAGAGCCGCGCTTTTCTCGTCGCCGAAATGGGCGAACGACTTTCCGTAGAGAGGCGCGAAGTCGAGGTTGGCCATCTCGAAAGTAAGGCTCATCACGCTGATATAGCGGATGGGCGAGGTGAGGTGGGGGACGTGGTTCCAAAAATGGCGGAAGAGGGGCAAATCGCCGAACTGAACGCCCAGTTCCGCAAGCCGTTTGATGTAGAGGCGGACATGTCCCTGCTCTTCTTTCAGCGTGTGGGCGACGCCTTTCCGGAACGCTTTCGGCGCATCGGGGAAAGCGGTGAGGGCATGCGCCATGATTTCTACGGCGAGGAGTTCGTGGCCCGCGAAGCGGTGGAGGCAGGCAGCCCGGTTTTCCGCTTTGCCGTGAGATTGGAAGGGAGGAAGTTTCTGCTCGCGGGTCCGCTTATTGAATCCCATCCCGCTGGGACGGGTCGGTTCATTGAAAAAAAGGGGAGTTCCCGGATCTTCGTCGGTTAGCTCGTCTGGGCAAAACAGTTTCTCTTCCAGCGTATCCGCTGAAAGGATCCGTTCAGCCCATTCTCTCAGTTCCATTATTCGACGCTAAGGACGTAATAAGCGGGGAACGCAAAATGGTTGTTCGGTCTTGGCGCAGCGAGAAGAGTGATTTGTCTTCCTTGGTGCTGGCTCAGGTCGATGTGGGTGCTGTAGAGATAGGCGATCGGCGCGTCAGGTCCGCGCAGAACGAAGTCGCCGGGTTTGTTCTTAACATCGTAGTCGTACGATTCAATCCGGCCTGTGAGCACGGTCGCATTCGCTTTCTGCTCAGCGTAGAAATCGTCGATCTTTTTGCCGGAGTGGAATGCGCTCCAGCTCAGGTAGAGCGATTCTTCAAGCGTATCCCAAAATGAAAGGGAGTCTCTTTTGACTGTTCTTTTGGAGAAGAGTTCGGGGTCGATCTTAACTGCGCAGTCGGCGAAGAGTTCGCTGCTTTCTGCTTTATGTTTTGCGAGCAGTTCTTTTTTCGCAGATTCAGGCAGTTCGGCTCTCGCTTCGAGATAGCCGATTTTCTTATTCAGATAGGTCTCTTTCAGCAATGCAAGCCCTTCTTTGGCCTGGCTGCACGCTTCAGGAAAATCTGTGAAATTGCGGAGGATGGTTTGGAACTGTTCGATCGTCTGCTGTGGAGCCATCTCTTCGTAGTTCTTTTTGCATTCCGATTCAGCCGAGGCGTAGGCGTTGGCCAGCAGCTCTTGCACTTGGGTTTTCCGTTTTTCCATTGTGGCGAGATAATCGGGGCCGCCGGCTTGCGTGATGAACTCTTTCGAAACGAAGAAGCGGGTTCCTTTCGGGGGCGCGATCTCAAGCCATTTGTGGTTCAGTGCGCACACTTGGCCCTTCACTTTATCGCCGGCCTGGAGCTGTCCGATAATCGGCGCGTCGACATGCGGCTCGAGGCGGACGTTGACCCGGTTCGCTTCTACGACATCATCCAGAATATAGCTGCGGAAGACGTAGGCTTTCGTATCTTTCATCGGCTCGACAGCGTAGAAGTCTCCTTCTTCGCCTACGACGAGCAGCAGGTCGTTTTTGTTCGCCTGTTTAATGATGTGGGCTTCGATGTCGGCCTTTGAGCGGATCCGCACTTTATTGGCGGCGACTTTTCCTGTGAACGGCTTAAACGTTTCCGCTTTTTTTGCGGGCGCCGCAGCGGTTTTCGCCGGCTGGGCCGGAGCAGGGGCTGCATTCAGAGAAGCAATTAGAATCAGGGGACAAACAAGCCGCAACATAGGAATCACTCCACATCACACGTTAAGGAAAATACTATTCGCAAGGTCGATTATCACCAAGCATTTTCTCGTTCCTGAACTAAAGATGAAGGCGCTAGACTGCGGTTCTTAGACATTTCGAACCAAGCTTTGATTGAAATGCGATTCAGATGTCCAGGCGTTTATATTTTTTTGTATTTTTCTCCTGAATCAAAAACCATAGAACCGGATGAAATGCTGCTTCTTGTAATGTTGTGAAAGAAAAACGAGCCAAATGTAGAAAACCAAGATTTGTTTTTCGATACAATGATTTGATCTCCGCTTTTCCATCCCCAGATATGTAAATTCAAGCCCAAGAACGTATTCAATTTCCAAACGGAACCATCATTTAGTCTCATTAAGGGTGGGCGTCCATGTATCGTTTCTATCTCAGCATCGAGAGCATTTACCCTTCCATTTAATGATTTAGCTTGCTTTTCTGTCTCTGTTTTAGTCCCGAAAATAACAGCATTTAAACGGTCAATTTCATTTCTTTGTCTTGCGAGCTCTTCATTTTGTCTAACGTCAGATTCCAAGGCTTGGTTGAGTTTTCCGCTGATTTCAACTACCTCAGCACCTAATCTTAAAACTATTGAATTGCTTGAGCTTGTGGGTTGAGTCATTGAGTGCGATTTCCTGAATGAATTACGGATTGAAGATGTTTGCGAGATTCAACGGCTTGAGCATGCAATAGAGTTCTTTTTTCTCTGTGCTCGTCAAGTTTTAAGAGGAGATCTTTCAGTCGATCTTCAAGTTGAGAAACTGATAGGCCGTCTGGAATCTCGCCCTGTGGTTGAGTTATTTGTAGGTCTGATGGCGAATGCGATTTTAGTTTTAAAATTTGAAGACGACTACATAAATATCCAGAAGAAAAGCCAAGAATAAATCCTGCAAGCGCTGCAAGCGGCCCAAAGAGTATTCCTAGCGCTGCTGCAGTTACAAGTCCTGAAATAATTCCCTTTGTCACATGAGATTTCGATTTTATGTGTATGACCTTAACTTTATAAGATGGATTTTTTGGAATGTATTCAGATAGGATTGCTGGTTGATTATGAATTAAGGAGGTCGTTGAGGTAGACATTCAAACCTTTTGTTTTAGTAATTTGCGAGATGTTTCAGCCCTTGAATGCATCTGGTTTCTGCAATTTCTGTTAGCGTCTAGTTTTTGGAAGAGTGTTATACAGGCGGAATCGAACATTTCTTCTGTCAGATTTTCTAAATTCTCGGGCAAGCCTGGCAGCTCTGATTCAGTTTGAGTTTCTGGTAAATCCTCTTGTCTTATTTGTTGCTGCAATGCTGGTGGAAGTTCAGTAACAGATTGATTACCTAAAGGTATTGAGTTGGAAATAGTAGATTGAGCGTTGTTGATTTGATGAGTGGCTGAAGGAGGTTGGTTGGATTTCCAAAATCGGTAGAAATCAATTCCAAGCTTGTAAGCTAAAACGCTTGCAGCAAGAACCGAGTACGCAGAGCAAGTAGATCCTGCTAAATCTATAATCGAACAGCTCATTGTGTGATGGAGAAAGCAGCCTCCTGCTAGGCTTGTTATCTTAGCGGCTCCGCTTATTAACTGAAATGATCCGCAAGCTGCAAACAATTTAAGATATTCGCCTGAATCGTTTAACCAGCTGCTGATTCCATTTTCGAGACGTATATACGAACGACTCGCAAGTTGTCCTGCAGATCCGATTGTCTGGTCGACTCTATTTCCGATACTATTTGAGAGGCTTGTTAAGGCTTGTTCTGCTAATTGCCATTTTCTGTATTCGGAATAACCTTCCACAATTGGAGCGGCGACAACTCCAAGCAAGCTCGCTACAATGCTCATGAATAATTCTCGTTATTATTTAATAAATAATAAGAAAATTGTTTTTTTTGGGCAATGTTAATTCGTTGAATTAGTTTTAATTAATAATTTTAATTTATGTGTTGAGGACGGCGCGGATGTGTTCGCAGTTCTTGAGGCCGCAGGTGCAGCCGAGGGGATCGCCGAGGAACACGCTGTAGTGTTCGGAGGCGTCGAGGGGATTAACGACGGCGTAGAGTTTGTCGCCGTTTTGTTTCACTTCCCAGTTGCGGAATTTCAGGTCTTCATCGGTGACGATTTCCTGTTCATGCGGGGCGGGTTCGGCGTCGCCGTGGAGCGCGCGCACGACCTGGCAGTAGACGCAGTTGCAGTGGGGTTCGGCTCGAGGGAGGAGGGAGGCGTCGTCCAGGCCGAAGGCTTGGGCGATCGAGGTGATTTTCTGAAGAACCTCAGGCTCCATAGGGGGGAGATCGGCCTGTTCGGGATTGTGCTGCATCGCAGCCCCGAGAGAGTTGATGGGGCCTTCGCCTTTATTAAGGGGAAGGCTGAAGCTGAAGGGGCCGTCGAGGGGGGATTTGGAAGCGGGAGCGGCTGCAGCGTAGAGGGCGTGGGCTTCGAAGATCGCGTCGATGGCGGCTTTGTCGAGTCCTGGCACTTCAACCTGGACGCTGTTTTGGAGGAGCGCGATCAGTGTGAGGGAGTTCTCTTCCTCGCGGATATGAAGGGAGGAGATGTTTTCCCAAGTCGTTGACAGGTAGGGAGGTATGCTTAATACGGTGGGCGTGATCTTCATAAGGCGCACGTCTTTTTTACTGATTTTAATTATACGAAATGGGCCCTTCCTCTGTCAAGAGATTTAGCACTCTGGTTGTTTGTTTGCTTAATATGGTCTAGGTGTCTTACATGGAGCGATTTGTAAAATGATAATAACCTTTTCTTGCTTTCGGGATCTTGAATCTCTATAAGGTGGAATTTTGGAGGCCGCGCAGAAGAGGAGGGGAAAGGCAATTCAAAGCGGCTTAAGAGAAAAAATGAAAAATAATAGAGGTGCCTGATGATAGTGGCTCAGCGGCCAAACCGAAGCAACCAGACAACCGTCTCTGAGGAAAGAAAAGTGACTCGAAAAACTTTCGTGATCGATACCAATGTTCTGGTCCACGATCCTTCTTCCATCAAGAAATTCAAAGATAACGATGTCGTGATCTCTCTGGCAGTCCTGGAAGAGCTGGACGGCTTGAAGCGCCACGGCGACGAAGTGGGGAGAAATGCAAGAGAGGCGATCCGTTATATCGATTCCCTGAAAGGGGAAAAGATTGGGGATCTGCATACCGGCGTTGTGATCCCGGAAGGGCCGAAAGTTCGTATTTTCCTTGAGAAGACGGAGCGCTCGGATAAATTCCCCCTCCCGCTCGACCGGGGCAGCAATAAATTGCTCCTCTCGGCTTTTATGCTGAAAGAAAGAGGCGAGACGGTCGTCATCGTGTCGAAGGATTTCGTCACCCGCGTCAAAGCGGAGGCGATGGATCTGGAGTCGGAAGATTACGAGAACCTGAAGACATGCTATGAAGAGATGTATAAGGGTCTTCGTAAAATCGATGTGCAGAAGAGGGAGATCGATCAGTTTTATAAAGACGGCACTCTTCCCATCCTCGATGGCGCCTTCCGCCCGAATGAGTACGCTCTTTTGACCTCTCCGGAAAATTCGTCCGCTGTCTGCAAATACAGCGACAAATCGAAAAAGCTCGAGCCTCTTCTGCAAATTTCCCGGGACATCTGGGGAATTCAGCCGCTCAATATGGAGCAGAGATGCGCGATCGATCTATTGCTGCGCGACGACATTCATTTGGTGACGCTCGTCGGCCCTGCCGGTACCGGCAAGACGCTGCTCGCTTTGGCTTGCGGGATGAAAAAAGTGTTCGATGAGCCGCTCTATTCGAGAATTCTGGTGTCGAGGCCGATCGTTCCTCTCGGGAAAGATATCGGTTATCTCCCCGGGACGAAAGAGGAGAAGCTCTACCACTGGATGCAGCCGATTTACGACAACCTCGAATACCTTTGCTCCACGACGAGCGGAGAGGGCAATGGCGCAGCCACCCTCGAGTTCATCATGGAGAGCAAGAAGATCGAGATGGAAGCGGTGACGTACATCCGGGGCCGTTCTCTGCCGAAGATGTACATGATCATCGACGAGGCGCAGAACCTGACGCCGCATGAAGTGAAGACAATCATTTCGCGCGCCGGCAAAGGAACGAAGGTGATCCTCACCGGCGACCCGACGCAGATCGACAATCCGTATCTGGACAAGGATTCGAACGGCCTCACTTATGTGGTCGGCAAATTCAAGAACCAGCGGATCTACGGCCACATGTTCCTCGAGCGCACTGAGCGCTCCGAACTGGCTTCGGTCGCTGCTGAAATTCTCTAAACTTTGGCCGGAGCCTTCTCCGGCCTCTTTCTATAGAAAATCACCTGATTCGCGTGTTCAGCTCCGGCCTGATCCACTTTGTGGATATAGACGTCGGGAGAAATTCCGTATTTCGACTCAAGCAGGCCCTCCTCGCGGCAATAGGCCATATGTTTTGGGATCCCGTTTTTCAGATAAACGGCAAGATCGCCAGGTTTAAGCGAGGAGACGGGCTCGTATCCTTCTTTCAGGCGCTTGAACAAGGTGCGGGCGAGCGCGTATTCTCCATCCATTGTTTCGATATCTTCTCTAAAATCAAGCAGGCACTGGATGGCATGAGGATCTCCCGCTGAAAGAAGGGCGTAGGAAAAGCAGGGGAGTGTGTGGGGATAGATGGGGATCATCCCTCTCAGGATGGCGAGGGCTTGAGGGGTGAGGCGCAAGGCGGCCAAGTCTTCGATCGAGAACTCTGTTCGGATGGGGCGGTATTTAAGGCCGAGGTGTTCCGCTGTTCGGTTTAGGGCATGCCGGCATCCTTTGAGCAGATCGGATTTCAAAGCGACCATTCCGACTTTCCCGGCCAAGTGGCTGGTGAAAATGGGGCGGAGTCCCGCGCCTCTCAGCCTGTCCCAGAGAACCATGTAGATGGGTTCTCCTTCTTCTCCCTCTTTTGGAGGCGTTGGCGTCTTTTGAATGGTTTGCTGCAGGAAGGGAAGCGCCTCGGGGGCGAGCCTGAACTCGCGGACCTGCCGCACATAGGAGGAACTCAGTTCCTGGATGTCGCAGGCGAAGTCTTTCACATCATCCCAGCTTTCGTCGAATGCAGTAGGCGGTTTGGAAAAGCCGAGGATCCGGTCTCCGAGGTTGGTTTGAATCAAAACGGGTTTTAGCGAAACAGACATGAAGAAGCTCCAAAAAAGCGCAGTAGCTTACACGAGAGTTTTTTTTATGGTGTCAAATGATTGTCGAACTGAAGAATTTCAGTCTCGATCGATTCGAGAAAAGCGTCGAATTCCGGTTGGTTGAAAGGGTTGACTGAGCCGGCTACCCCTTCGAGAAGAGAAAAGATCTTCTCATTGCGCTTTTGAAGATCGGCCAGGCGGCCTGGTTCGTAGGCGTATGGATCCTCGCTCAGCTGCTTGAGCTGCAAGGAAAGTCCTTTCCGGAGCGAGAGGATTTGGGGGAAATGGGTTTCGAAATACTTCGTATCTTTCGGGTTTTCCGAAAGATACGAGAGAAAGCTTTGGATGTTGAGAAGGTCCTGTACGATCCGATCCATCGGGTCGTAAGCGGGCCCTTGGCTCGGATCGGACTGGATCGTGGGGGGCTGCTTCATGACCCACCCATAACCTTCAGCAAAATTTATTTAAACCGTTTTTGTTTCGAAAAGCGGTTTTTAGGACCCCGTTTTTTGAAGGAGCCGAAGCTCTTTTCTCCAGCAGGAGCGTTCGAGTCGCGGAACGACTGGAACGGGCGCCGTTTTGGAAAACGTCTGCCGCCTTCTTCTTGTCCTGCTTCGGCTGGGTTGAAGCGTCTTCCGCCCTCTTCCTGGCCTGCGGAGTCGGATTTGATTCCGAATCTGCCGCCGTCTTGCGGACGGCCGCCCGTGCGGGGCTTGTGAAAAGGTCTTCCCTGTCTTTTCTGGAACTCTGCGGGCTTCTTCTGGTACTCAGGTTCAGCAGAGCGGGGATTGATCAGCTTGTCGATAGCCCGCCACTTGTGCCTTTCTTCCGGCGCAACGAGAGCAAGGGCGAATCCTTCCGCTCCGGCTCTGCCCGTCCTGCCGATCCGGTGGACGTAGTCTTCGGGAACTTCAGGCAGGTCGTAGTTGATCACGTGCATCACGTGCGGGATGTCGAGTCCGCGCCCCGCGACGTCGGTCGCGACCAGGATGCGGCAGCGGGAGCCGCGGAACGCCTTGAGCACTTTTTCGCGGCGCGACTGGCGGAGATCGCCGTGCATCGCTTCAGCTTCGTGCCCTTCGTCCTGCAGGTCTTTCGACAGGCTGTCGGCTTTGCGGCGGGTTCTTACGAAAACGATGATCGACCCTTCGCGCTGCTCGAGCTGTTTGCGGAGCTCGCCGGGCTTTTCCGAGGTCTTGAGCTGGACGACGTCCTGCTGGATTTTCGGAGCCGCCTGTTTCGCTGCGTCGATGGTGACCCGTTTCGGATCACGCAGATACTTGGCTGCGAGGCGCTGGATGTTCGGGGGGAAGGTAGCCGAGAAGAACAGAGTCTGGCGGGTTTCGGGGAGGAACTCAGCGATCTGGTCGAGCTGGATTCCGAAGCCCATGTCGAGCATCCGGTCGGCTTCGTCGATGACGAGGAAGCGGGTCGACTTAAGATGGAGGGTCCCGCGCTGGAGGTGGTAGATGAACCTGCCGCTGGTTCCTACGACGAGGCGGGG
>CAYPZU010000072.1:0-10359 GCA_964415395.1 uncultured bacterium | reverse complement strand
CGTCGGCATGATAGGCAGGATGGAATGATCTATCATGCAGATCCTGCCTCTTGCGATCATGCCTATCCTGTCCTCTCTTATTCGACCCTTGCCTGCGGGTTATGCAACGGTCTCAGACTGGCGGGTGGGCTTTAGGTTCCGCGGAAGAGGCGGATGATCGCGCCCGTCCGCTCGTCGCGGATCGAAACCGTGCCGAGAGCGGGATTCTCTTCAATGATCCTCCCCTGCGCAGGCTGTCTGCAGCTCGTGGCTGAGCCCGCTTTTTGGGTTTCGGCGGAAAGCTCCGGGAAGTCGGTTCTCTCAAAACGGTGCAGGCCGAATTTTTCAATCAGCTCGGCAGAATCCATCGGATGGAAATAACGGTGGTAGCAGACGCCATCCGCCCCGATCGCATACGAGATCGCCCCTCTGACCGGATCTTCGCCCGGAAGTTCGAATTCAGCAGGGAGAACGTACTGTTCGTCGGGATGGCCCGTTGCGGTATTTGTCCAAACTTGTTTGAGCGCATCGTCCAAATAAGCATCCACTTCAACAGGGAAAGCGTGATAGCAGATCACCCGCAAAGAACTTTCCGCCATCGCTGCATATTCGGGAAATTGGGAGGAATCGAGCGGGTTATGAGGAGGGGCGGCGAACCACCGCTCGACGCGGGGCGCATAGGCGAGCGCCTGGACGGGAGACTCAGCCCCCTTCTCTTCGGCTTCCAAATCGGCGCGGACCGGCTCTTTTGCGGCGGCAGGTTTCGGCTTGGGAACGGGTTTGGGTTTCGCCTTTTTCTTTGTCTCTTTATTTTGGGCAGGCTCTTCCCTCTTTTCAATATGCAGCAAATCGCCAAGAATCGCGTCCAGCCGGCTCGGGTCGGGCTTCGGCGCGGGGAGCTCATCCGGCAGGATCCTGTGGCGCGGATTGGCGAAGAGGTTGGTAGAAAATTTAAACGGGTTTTGCCTGAACTCCGAGGCAAGCTCAGTCCATTCCTGGCGGGCCCTCCGATAGAGAGCCTCCTGAGGCGCGCGGCGGGCAAAATAAAGCTTGGCCGCATCCTTCGAGGAAAGCCCTTCCTGATCTTCCATTACACTCACCGGAATCACAACAGGACCGAATTCGGAAAGCCGAATCGACGGATCAGGAAACGGCGATGCCTCTGCGAGCTCCCCAATCCGATGGCTGGCGCGGTTGTAGGCCATTTGCAGCCTCCGCAGCTCAATCGAGCGAAGAAGCTGCTCAGATCTCTTCGCAAGGCTTGGATGTCTCACTGAAACCGCATCAGTGAATCTGCGCAGCTTCGCTGTCTCTTCATCCAGCACCCGGAGCGCCCGTTCATCAATTCCGGTCACGCTTCTGGATTTGGTCGCTTTCCAAAGAACGTCGATCGAATCCTGGATGAGGCGAAGGTGGAGCACAAAACAGAAATCCTCAAAGTCAGCTCCTTCGGGCAGCGAAAAATCGAAGCTGTACATCGCGTATCTTTTTCCCGGAATCTTTGAGATATGATCTCCCTGGATCCCCGACTCGATCCGGTGAGCTTCCTCTTCGATCGTATACGCCACCGCTTTGCATCCATAAAATTCGCTCTCTTTCAATAGAACCGACTGGATTAACTGGCAGCGCTTCAACTTCTCCTGAATTGTGCGGGGCGCCGGATGGATCGAATAGAGAAGCTGGAAACGCTCTTCCGTCCCAAAATCCAAATATCTCAAAAGGCCCGCCGGTTTCTCTTTCCGTTCCAAAGGGGGAGGAGAGATTCCGCCAAGAATCCTTTTCGCCAGAGCCTCTACTCTTTCCGAAGGCTCCTTTCCGTCAAAAAATTTTTTAATTTGGCCGCTGAGCTGGCTGAGCCGTTTTGAATCTGTTCTGTCGGCAAATGAAGGAAGCCATTCCCCGAAAAGGACCGCTTCAAGCCTTTCGAGGGGTTGATCTCCTGCAACATCTTCATTTCCAAGTGGTTGCAGTGATCCTCTTAGATTGCACATCACCATGCGGCGGCACAAATCTTCCAAAGATGCTGGGGCTGTAGATACGGGAGCTGCCATAGGGAGAATAGTATAGCCTATTTTTGTTTAGCTATTACAAAGATCAGATGAGCAAAACCTCTTGCCGCATCACGTTCCTTGCGCAAATTCCTCCTCAAAGCTAAATTCTTCGTTTATGTTTAGAAAAAAAACGATCCTCGCCTCCGTTCTCTTTCTCCTTCTCGCATTTGCCATTCCCATCGAGCACAAGTACGACAAGCTCTTCCGTTTTTTTTCGCTGACCTTGATACCCGATGGATTTCAAGTTCATGATGGCTACGACAAAAAGATCTATTTCTACGCCTCCGATCTCATCTCGATTCTGTTGACCGCTCTGGCGCTTTTCTGGATGCGCGCGCCTCTCCGCGCCTATTTCTCTCAGAAAGGAGTCGCGTATCTCTGGGCCATTTTCTTTCTTTCCCTCAACTCCATCATCCAATCTTCCTACGCCCATTATCCAATTCCCTATTGCCGCCTCCTGCAGCTTTTAAGCCCCATTCTCCTCTTCTGTTTTCTTGCGCACAGCTTCACAAACGAAGAGAGCAGAAAACGAATCGCACTCGGCTTTCTATGCGCCATCTTTTTCGCCGGCCTTATCCAATCGGGGATTGCGATCGCCCAATATTTTCATCAAGGCTCTCTGGGCCTGCGCCTCTTTGGAGAACACCGCTTCAGCCAGGAGATCTGCACCAGCCCCGCTTTCGGGATTTACGACGGCAGCCGCTGGATTTTCGACCGGATTTTCCACGTCGAATCGCCCTATCGCCATATCGTCCGCTCTTTCGGAACGCTTCCCCACCCGAACGTCCTCGGCGGATTTTTGGCTCTTTCCCTTCTCTGCTCGTACGGACTCATCGCCTCTTTTCCCAGATGGCGCCTGTGGATCGCCTCCACATTCCCGTTCCAGTTCTTTGCCATTTGCACCACATACTCCCGCTCCGCGCTCTTCGGATGGATCCTCGGCACCGCCGCCTGGTTCGGCTGGACCTATTGGCAAAAACGGGAATTTTCCCGCTTCATAGCTTTTTCAATCGCGCTCTCTGTTTCGATTTCGGCAGCCCTTCTCTCCGACCAGTATGTTCATCGCGGCGGGGTGGTCAACTACAACAGCGTCGCCCAGAGTTCCGACAACATCCGCCGCGTCTACCAAAACGTCGCCCTTGAAATGATCAGGAAAAATCCCATAACCGGCGTGGGCTATTCCCAGTTCAGCGCGCAGGCAGCTCCCTATTTCCCCAAAGACATGCCTGCCGATATGCAACTCACCGGAGCGCATAACATCTATTTCTTTCTCGCAGGAGAAACCGGGCTTCTCTCTCTCGCTGCGCTGCTTCTTTTCTTCGGGACGATTTTCTTTTCCGCCGCGCGCCTGCCCCATTCTCCCGCGCTCGCCTCTCTTCTCTCCTGCTTCGTTATGCTTCTATTCATCGGAGGCTGCGATTTCTACCCCATCTTGTTCCAGCAGGGCAAGCTCCTCCTCTTTTCGACTGCCGGGCTCCTTGCCGCCCATTTTATTCGGAAAGAAGAGCCCTCCAAGCAGGAAAGTTGGAAGATGTTCGATACGATCTCTCCCACCTACGACCGGGTCAACCGGATTCTCTCTCTCGGAATGGATCAAAGCTGGCGCCGCAAAGCCGCTCAATTTCTGCCGCAAGGCTCTTTGCGCCTGCTCGATCTCGCCACAGGCACGGGCGACCAGATCGCAGCTCTGCTCCCTACCAAACGGATTTCTTCCGCCGTCGGCATCGACCTCTCGTCCGAGATGCTCTCGATCGCAAAGAAAAAGCTCGGCTCCGAGCCGCATATTTCATTCCAGCGCGCAGATGCGGAAAAGCTCCCCTTCGAAAACCACTCGTTCGACGCCGCCACCTTCTCCTTCGGCATCCGGAACGTTCCCAGCCCGCTTCGCTCGCTGAAAGAAATCCACCGGGTTCTCAAACCCGGCGGCAGAGCGCTGGTTCTTGAATTTTCTCTTCCTCCGTTCCCGATCCGCCCCTTCTGCCTCTTCTACCTGCGGCACATCCTCCCCCACTTGGGCGGAGCCCTCTCGCGAAAATTTTCCGCTTACCGCTATCTCAATGAAACCATAGAGACCTTCCCCTCCGGCGCATCGTTCCGCTCCCTGATGGAAGAAGCCGGATTCAAAGCCGCTTCCCATCTGATGGCTCTCGGCGCAGTGACGCTCTATGTCGGAGAGAAGCGATGAAGATCTTTTGGGCAGGCCGAGGCGGCGCTTCCCCTCCCGCCGGCTGCGCCTTCCAAACCTTTCCCCTTTTCTCCTCAACTCCTGTCGAACGGATCGACGCTCTCCCTCCCGCTTCAGCCCCGTTTAAACCCCTTTCCAAAATTTACTCTCCAACGAGAGAAGCGTGGATCCGCGGCGTAGAAAAAGCGCTGATTGCCATCCAGCAAAAAAAACTCGACAAGGTCGTTCTCGCCCGCTGCGCAACTCTCGAACTCGACCGCGCGCCCGACCCCTTCGCCGTTGCCGCCGCGCTCCAGAAAAAAGCGGTGAACGCCTACCTCTTCTGCCTGCAAACTCCCGAAAAAGCGTTTCTCGGCGCCTCTCCGGAACGGCTCTTCGCGCGCACCGGCAGTGAAATCGCAAGCGAAGCCGTCGCCGGAACTCGCAAGCGGGGCGAATCCCCTGCCGAAGACGAACAGCTTAAAAAACAGCTCCTCTCCTCGCCGAAAGAGCTGCTCGAATTTTTCTTCGTTCAAAACTATCTCAAAGAAACCCTCGAGCCGCTCGCCAAAGAACCTCTTACTTTTTCCCCTCTCTCGATCCACGCCACGCAAAACGTGCAGCATCTCTACAGTTCGTGCCGCGGATTCCTCAAACCCGGCGTCTCGGACACCCTTCTTCTCGACCGGATCCATCCGACGCCCGCTCTCTGCGGCGCTCCGAAATCCGAAGCGCTCCGCCTCATCCGCGAAATCGAACCGTTCGAGCGCGGCCTCTACGGCGGCGTCATCGGCTGGCATACTCCCGACGCCTCCGAATATGCCGTCGCCATCCGTTCGTGTCTCATCGAAGGAAAAACGGTCCGCCTTTACAGCGGCACCGGCATCGTCGAAGGATCCGACCCCGAATCGGAATGGGAAGAGCTCGACCAGAAACTCAAGATTTATGAAGGGATCTTCCTATGAATGAAGCTGCGTGGATCATCGACCAGCTCGTCCTGCAGGGCGTCTTCGATTTCTGCATCGCTCCCGGCTCCCGCTCCACGCCGCTCGTGCTGGCCGCTGCGGATCATCCTCAAGCGAAAACCCACGTCCACTTCGATGAGCGCGGCCTTGCCTTTTTCGCCCTCGGCCTCTCCCAAGGCTCGCGCCGCCCCGCAGCCCTCATCTCCACCTCCGGCACCGCGACAGCCAACCTCCTCCCGGCCGTCATGGAGGCGCACCACACGCAAACTCCCCTCATTCTCCTCACTGCCGACCGCCCTCATGAACTCCGCGACTGCGGGGCCAACCAAACCACCGACCAGATCAAACTCTTCCAGCCCTTCGTCCGGTGGCAATGCGACCTCTCTCCTTCCCTCTCCGAATCCTATTTCCGCTCTACAGTCGCCCAGGCTCTTTTCCACGCCGCGCAGAATCCCCCCGGCCCCGGCGCTCTCAACTGTCCATTCCGCGAACCGTTCTCTCTCCAAAAAACAACCTGGAGCCGCGGGAAGCCCTTCCCTCTCCATCTCTCTTCCTCCAAACCCGCCCCCCAAGCCCTCTCCGCCTACGCGGCCTCTTCGCGCGGCGTCCTCCTCGTCGGCAGACTCCCGCGCCCAGCCGACATCCATCCGATCCTCTCTCTCGCCCAAAGACTCCAGTGGCCCGTCTTCGCCGACATCCTCTCGAATGCCAGATGTTCCCCCACTCCTGAGCAAATCCGCCACTACGACTGGATCTTCAAAAGAGGCTCTCCGCTCAAACCCGATCTGATCCTCCACTTCGGCGAGAGGCTCACCTCGAAAAAATCGCTCGACTGGATCCGCCAGGATTGCCCCTGCGTCCACGTCGGTCCCTATCCGCATCTCCTCGATCCCGCCCGCAGACTTACCGCCCGCATCCAGGCCGATGCTGCAGAATTCTGCCCCTTTTTCGAAGCCTCCTCCGATCCAGACTGGCTCCCCTCTTGGAAAGCGCTCGACGACGAACTTGAAACCCTCATCTCCTCCCATTTCGCCTCCGCGCCCGCGGCAGAAGCCTCCGCCCACCGCGCCCTTTCCCAACTCCTCCCTCCGCAAACTTCCGTCTTTCTCGGCAACGGCATGCCGATCCGCGACGCCGACCACTTCCTCTTCCCCCGCCGCGCGCGCGGCTTTTTCTCCAACCGGGGCCTCTCCGGCATCGACGGCAACATCGCCACTGCCGCAGGCCTTGCGCAAAACGGCCCGCTCCTTGCTTTCATCGGCGATCAGGCGTGCCTCCACGACCTCAATTCGCTGCCGCTGCTTCGCACCGCACCCCACCCTCTCATTCTCATCGCCTCGAACAATTTTGGCAGCGGCATCTTCCACCACCTTCCCATCGCCTCATCGCCCCATTTCAACCGCTACTTCGCCGCGCCCCATAACTATACCTTCGAGAAAGCCGCTCAAATGTTCGGCATTCCTTACTACCCGACCGACTCGCTCTCCTCTCTCCCCTCCGAAACCTGCCTCATCGAGCTTTTTTCCGACCGCGCCCAAAACCACCAATTCCAAAAAGACCTCGAGGCTTCATGCTTGCACGCACTGATCTGAAAACAGGGCCCGGCATTCCCCTCGTTTTCCTCCACGGCTTCCTCGGCACCAGCCTCGACTGGGAACCGCTTTGCTCCCATCTCCCTCCCCGCGCGTGCATCGGCTTCGATCTCCCCGGCCACGGCGGCTCCCCTTTTTCCGAAACCTTCGACATCCCGCTCGAGCTCTTCCATCTCGTCGGCTATTCTCTCGGCGGCAGGCTCGCGCTCCGCTACGCCTTTGAAAACCCGCGCAAAGTCGCCTCGCTCACGCTCCTCTCCGCCCATCCCGGCCTCGCTTCCGAAACGGAAAAACAAAACCGCCTCGCCCACGACGCCGAATGGGCCCGCCTTCTCCTCTCCCTCCCCCTCGAAGAATTCCTCTCCCGCTGGTACGCCCAGCCCCTCTTCGCCTCCTACAAGCCCGACCTTTCCCAACGCAAACAACAAAACGCGCCCGAGCTCGCCGCCTCCCTCCTCCACTACAGCCTCGGCCGCCAACCCTCTTACGACGCCTCGCATGCACGCATCCTCGTCGGCGAGCGCGACGAAAAGTTCCGCAAACTCCATCCGAATGCGCACATCATCCCCAACGCCGGCCACATGATCCATCTCGAAAACCCCTCCGCCTGCGCCTCCGCGCTTATAGAAACACTCCCACGCGCGTAAGGAAACCGATCTTCCACTTACGTTTCCACCACCAAGATCGCCTTCCCCGCATGTGCGGCCGGCACGGATTTTGAGATATTGAATGAATATACCTCGATGAGGTATACACATTCTTTCTTAGGCATGAATGCATGGCTATTGGCTCTTTTAAAGATAAAGACGCAGAGCGTTTCTTTAGGGGTGGACGGCTGCCTAAAAATAAGGGATGGGCAAGTTTCGGGAAAATCGTTTTACGAAAGTTGGACATGCTTCATTTTGCTAAAGATCTAAAAGACCTGCGCAGCCCTCCGAACAATCGATTAGAAAAACTCTCAGGCGATTTAGAAGAAAACTACAGCATTCGGGTCAATGATCAGTGGAGGATTGTTTTTAAATGGGACCACCAGCCATATGAAGTTCGAGTCATCGACTATCATTAGGAAAGGATTATGAGACGCAAACCGACAACTCCTGGCGAAATTTTACTTGAAGAGTTTCTTAAACCGCTTCACTTGACTCAGAAGGATCTGGCTGATCATCTTGAAATCGATTATAAAACGATCAATCGGGTGGTCAACGAGCAGACAAGCGTAACTCCAGAAATGGCTACCAAGCTGGCTGCTGCCTTCGACACAACTCCTGATTTCTGGTTAAATGCTCAAATGGCTCTCGATTTATGGAATCTACGCAACCAGAAAATCAGGATTCGCTCCCTCCTCAAGGGAACCCGCTCTCGGAAACGGGTTCGCATAGGCTCTGCTGGGAGAGATTTCAATTGAACCCACCTTAATAAGATAATTACAATTTATTCATAATGTAATTATTTGTTTAGCGTTTAAATTTAAATCGAACAGAAATATAATTGATGTTGATTTCAATTAACAAAGATCTAATATGTCCGTCAGAGAATCAACTTTGCATCCCGTTCAAGCGTATGCAAACTCTTCCGTTTCCCGTTTTAGCAGCTGGCGCGGCCGCGCAATCGCAGCAGCGAAAGGCGGTCTTGCAGGATTGAAAAATGCGGCGACTTTGGCTACAAGTTCAGCTTTTGCATCTGGGCTGCTCTCATTGGTAGGGGGTGGCTCGCCGCTGCGCGCGGCCGTTGGCACAGCTCTTGCAACGGCGTCGGCTGCAGGCGGCGCAGGAGCTATCGCGGCCTCGTTAGGAAGCAGGGAATACAGTTTTACCGAGCAGCAGCTGCAGCGCATTGCCGTAGGGCTCCTAACGGCAGCCGGCGTCATTTCCGGAGCCGCGTTGGTCGGAGAGTTAGGAGCTGCGTTAGCAACCGGAGGGCTTAGCTTAGCCTATGAAGCAAGTCTTATCGCTGCGCTGCAAGTGATGCTGCAATACGAAGGCAGGGTCGCTCAAGTAGCCGCCGCGGCAATCCCGGCTCTCGGATTTTTAGCCAGCTTGGCTTTGAGGCCGTCTGTAGAAGTGCTGGGAGCCTTAGGCTCTGTAACAGCTTCCGTATCGGGGGAGCTTCCTCTTGAAGCGATCGGCGTTATCATGGCCGCAGCTTCCATCCCTGGCATGGCATTGAAAGAGAGCTCTCTCGTTGGAATGGTCGCATCCTTCGCAATAGCCACCCACAGTGTTCTTGACATCAGAAAGGCGTGGGGAATCGGAGAGCAGGAAGGGACAATCGCGGGCGAGGAATCCGAAGCGCGGGCGGAGCCTGCAGTCGAATTCGGGAAGGCCCTCGTTGAAAAGTATCTCGCTTCCCTTCCCCCTGAAGAGAAAGCCGAAGAAATCAAAAATCTCATGGACTCGGATCCTGGACTCCAGCAGAGGCTGACGCGCTTTCTTGTTGTGCAGCTCATGGATTCTCCCGTTGCGCCCACAAGCGAAAACACCCCGCCCTTCGTTCATAGCGAATTGGAACAAATCTCCAGTCTGCAGGATGCGCCGCGGGAAAATCGCGACCGGGAAATCGGCTTGATCGCAGGCCGCCTGCTCACAAATCCAAGAGCCGCCAGAGATCTCTACACCATTCTGAATCATTCTTAAACGGTCTCAGATGCTGAACGCCAGGAAGGCAGCGTTCCTCGGAGAGGCAGCCGGCTAGCCTGTGAAGATGCGGATCTCGGCCTTCGTCCTCTCATCGAGGAAGGTTACAGTGCCGAGAGCGGGGTTTTCATGCACCTTTCGTCCCCGATTCGGTTTGATCCCGCGGCTTTTACCCTGGACTACATTTTCAGAGATAAGCGCAGGGAAATCAGCCTTTTCAAATCGGTGGAATCCGAATTTTTCTACAAGATCTTGGGTTTTCATTGAATGGAAACAACGGTGATAGCAAACGCCGTCTTGCCCGATCGCGTACGAGATCACTCCTCTGACAGGATCAGAATCGGGAAGAGCGAATTCAGCAGGAATCAATAACTGCCTGTCCGAAAACCCGGTTGTCGTGTTGATCCAAACCTGCTCCAGAGCCGAGCCGGCGTATCCGTCGATTTCGATCGGAAATGCATGGTAGCAAAGGTCTTTTAGAGACGGATGGCCATCGTATTCAGAAAAATCCTCCGGCTGCAGCTGCTCGAGCCGTTCCCGGCCTGGAACGGCCAGGACTACCTGGATCTGCCGCTGCTCTTGAAGGCCAAGGGGAAGTGCACGACCGACCATATCTCCCCGGCCGGCCCCTGGCTCCGCTTCCGCGGCCACCTGGACAACATCTCCAACAACATGTTCACCGGCGCGGTCAACGCGTTCACCGGCGAGGCCGGCACGACGCGCAACCCGCTGACGGGCGAGGCCAACGTGCCGGTGCCCGCCGCCGCGCGGGCCATCAAGGCCGCGGGCAAGAAGTGGGTCGTGGTGGGCGACGAGAACTACGGCGAAGGCTCCAGTCGCGAGCACGCCGCCATGTCGCCCCGCCTGCTCGGCGCGGCCGCCATCATCGTCCGCTCCTTCGCGCGCATCCACGAGTCCAACCTGAAAAAGCAGGGCGTGCTGTTCGAGCTTGGACAAAAAGTGACGGGCATCGAG
>CAYPZU010000071.1:0-10359 GCA_964415395.1 uncultured bacterium | reverse complement strand
GGCCGGGGTCTCCAACCGACGGCGATCTTGAACCCACCCCCGGTCACCGCGACCGCTCGCGATCGAGGAACGCCATCGCGTCGGAGCCCGACATGCGAGGACGCGCTGGACGCCCACGTCGCGCGAGGTCCGGACGGTCGCGGTGCTCGAGCTGCACGTTGCATCGGAGGCAGACCACCTCGGTGGGCCCGAGGATGTGACCGCCCAGGGAGAGCGGGGTGATGTGGTTGAGCGTCAGCCAGGTCGAACGGTCGCCGCGGTCCTCGTCCCGCCTGCAGCGCGGACAGCGCGCGCCGAACGTGCGCCGATGCTCCGCCAGCCGGCGGCGTCGGAGCGCCACGTAGCGCGGATCCCGGTACGCCGTGGTGCGCGGCGCGTGCCGCTCGCCACCAGCGCAGCGCGGGCAGCGCGAGCCGTTGGTGGTGCGGTCGCCGCATCCGAGGCAGACGGTCGTGCGCGCCACTCACCGCTGCCCTCCGAGCGGGACGACCACTTCCCCGGGTAGCAGCTCCGCCGTGATCGGCTCGCTGGGCACAGCGACGCGCGGCTCGAAGGAGAACGGCGGCAGGACCTGCGACAGCGCGGACGCGAGCCGGTCGATCGACGTCTCCTCGGCGATGCTCACCGCAGCTTCGATCACGGCCTCGGTGCGTCGCCCGAGCTCGCTCTCGATGAGCCGCTCGGCCAGGCGGGTCACGGGCTGGAAGTGGCAGTGCAGCAGCTCGTGGACGAGGGTCGTGGTGCGCTCGATGTCGTCGCTCTCGAGCCAGGCGCGGGTCACGGCGATCCATGACACCGACGCCTGATCTCGGAGGCTGCTGCACGCCAGCGCGTCGTCTCCGAATGCAGCGAACGGAGAGACGTGGACGCGCCAGTCGCGGAGGCCCAGGCGGGCAGCGATGTCGTTCACCCAGACGGCGACCGTGGTGCGCTGCTCGTCGGTCAGGACGCGCTCACGTCCGGCATAGGGGTCGCTCACGGCACCACCTTGACCAGCGCCACCGGGATGGTGATGACCAGGTCGCCGATGTCGCGGCCGCGCGGCACCACCTTCGTGATCGAGATGGCCGATGCGACCTGGTGCAGCGGGAGGTCATCCACCCACACCTTGGTGTCGATGCCCAACGGGCTGGAGCCCAGGGACACGACCACACGCGGGAGGGCCGGCGGCTTCCAGCCCCACGGGCGCCCCGTCAGCTCCAGCCAACGGCGTTCCCATGCGACGCGGGCAGCCCGGCGCTCGTATGCCTCGATCGCACGCGCGACGTCGCGCCCGAGCTGGCCCATGGGCGAGGCGAGAGCAACGGTGGTCACAGGACGCCGCTCTCGCGCACGATGATCCGGCCCTCGTCGGCGGCCTTCACCGCCCCCGTGGCGGACCACCGGTACCACCAGGTGCCGGCCGCGGTCATCTCGACCGAGGAGCTGTACTCGCCCGTGCCGTCGTGCGTCACGGACGGGGTCGAGGTCGTCCCGTCCGGTGCCTTCACGGTCAGCACCACGGTGGCGTCGATGGGGATGGTCTTGTCGGCATCGCTGAACAGCGCCCACGAGAGGGTCGGCGCGTCGCCGATGTCGCAGGTGTGGTCGCGCACGCCGGGGGTCGCGGTCATCGGACGGTCGCCTCCGTGGTGGTCGTGGGGGATGGGGTGGCGGTGCTGGCGGTGGTGACGGTGGCCGTCGCGCTCGGGCCGATGACCGTGGCGGCCGCGGCCGGGCCTGCCCTGGACGCGGTGGAGCCGGGGCCGGCGATGGATGGCGTCGACCAGGTCGGGATGGTCTCGTCACCCACCCCGGCGACGGCGGCCGGTCGGGCGGTCAGTGCTCCGGCACCGGTCAACGTGATGACGGCCACGGCCGTGCCGTCGAGGGTCGGCGCGACGGTCGTGATGGACCCGGACCCCGTGAGCGTCTCGGCGCCGGTCGATGCGATGGACGCGGGCGCGAGCGTGGCGCCGCCGGACCCGGAGAGGACAACCAGGCCCGTGCCGTCCATGGTCGGCGCGACCACGGCGATCGCGCCAGCGCCCGTGATCGTCAGCGTGCCGACGCCATCGGCCTCCGCGGGCTGGACGCTCATCGCGCCATCGCCGGTCGCGCCAGCGATACCGGTGTGGTCGCCGACGCCGGCGACGGCGGGCTGCTGGAGCGTCAGGGCGCCCGTGGCGCTGATCGTCTCGGAGGCGGTGCCCGAGGCCGATGCGGGCGCAAGGGTGGCGGCCCCGGACGCGGTGATCGTCTCGACACCGGCGCCCGCGAGCGTCACAGGCTGCGTGGCCAGGGCGCCTGCGCCGGTGAGCGTCTCCGTCCCCGACGTCGTGATGGAGGCCGGCGCCAGGATCGCTGCTCCGGTGGCGGTCAGCGTCTCGGCACCTGACCCGGAGGCGGCCGCGGGTGCGAGCGTGGACGCACCGGTGGCGGTCATCGTCTCCGCGCCGGTCGCTGCGATGGTGGCGGCCTGGGAGGCGAGGGCGCCGGTCCCGACGGCCCCGCCGATGCCGGTCCCGGCGGTGGTGGCCGGCGCCAGGATGGTGGCGCCCGCGCCGGTGATGGTCTGCGTGCCGGAACCGGCGGCTGCCGCCGGTGCCAGCGTGGTGGCCCCGGTGCCGGTCGGCGCTGCCGCCGTGGGCTCGAGCACCACACCAGCGGACGACCACGAGATCGACGCGTGCGTCGCCGTGCCGCTGAACGAGGTGACCGCGCTGCCCGCGTTGGCCCGCGCGTACAGCGACGCCATCGACATGGACGCCGAGCCTGGGGACGGGTAGTGCGTGACGCGCGTGATGGAGGTGGACGGCGACCCGCTGGCGCTGCCCGCGCTCATCGCGTCGGTGGTGTTGCTGCCGACGTAGCCGACCGCCGCGCCGTCCTGCGGGATGGTCTTGTTGTTGACCCAGGTGGAGGTCGTGCCGCTGCCGGATGACCCCGCGCCGAGGGTGGAGACGGCTCCGACGCCGGCCCACTCGTCCGCCGTCACGGAGCGGTACTGGCGGCTGCTGTGCGTGACCGTGATGGTGGTCAGCGTGCCGCCCGTGGTGACCGGCGCCGTCAGGATCGCGGTGTTGGTGGTCGTGCCGTTCCCGGCGTGCTCGGCGAAGCTGTAGCTGTTGCCCAGGTTGTCGACGGCCGACTCGTTGGACCCGAGGGCGCCGTAGTACGTGATCGCGACGGTGATGAAGTTGCCTTCGGTGACCGTCTTGGAGATGGACAGGTCGGAGGTGGTCGACGCGCTGGCGCTGTACTCGGATTCGCCCAGGTGCTGGACGTGCCGGACGCCGGACTCGGGGTGGGTGCCCGTGCCCGCGACCGCGGCCTTCGGGAGCGTGATGGCGCCCGAGCCGGTCGCGTGGAGCGGGGCGATCGCGATCGTCGCCATCGCCTTGAACGACGCGACGCCCAGCGTGACGGTCGTGGCGCCGGTGGCGCCCGCGGTCGCAAGGATGCCCGAGGCCACGCCGATGCCGCCGCCGTTGCCGCTGGTGCGGGTGTTGTCGATGCGCTCCGTGAGGGACGACAGGTTCGCGTTCGTCCAGCTGCCGTAGTTCGCGGTGCCGTTCGCGGCGGGGTCGTCGCCGTTCGTGCAGGCGGCGAGGACCAGGCAGTTGTCGAGCGTGGTGGTGACGCCCGTGATGGACCCCGAGGTGTCGGCCGCGTCCTCGTTGGAGGTCTGGGTCGCGTTGAACGTGTCGGTGACGGCCCACGTCCCGGCCGTGATGCCGATGATCCGGCCGACGATGTGGTCGCCGGGGTCGTTCGTCGTGGTCGCGTCCGACCCGGCGGCCGTCTTGTACAGGACGGTCAGCCGGGTGTCGGTGGTGTCCGCGCCGGTCGCCTTCGTGAGGAGCTGCGTCCACCCCGATGCCGTCGGCGCCGCCTCGCTGCCGTCGTTCTCGAGGAACATGAGCAGCAGATCGCCCGCGGTCGTGCCCGAGGGCAGACCGGGGGCGATCGTGGTGGTGCCGGACGCGATCGTGCCGACGGCACGGATGGTGGGCGCGGACGCCACGAGGCGGGCCTCTTACCGAGGGACCGGTGTCAGACGTGCAGCGGCAGGGTGATCGTCAGCGAGGAGATGGCGATGACCGCGCCGGAGACGAAGGACACCGTGTTGAAGATGATGTCCGCGCTCGACGTGCCGACCGAGCAGTCGAGGATCGTCGTGCCCGCCCCGTTCGCCATGCGCGCCCAGGCGGCCGTGCCGGTCGCATCGGCGCTGCTGTCGCTGGTGATGCTGTTGGCCGTGGCGACCGTGGGATCGGCGTTGGACGCGGAACCGAAGGCGGTGCCGCCGAACGCGAGCGTCGCGAGCAGCGTCTGCGCGCCGATGGCGGTGTCGGCGTTCGCGGCCTGGCTCGCGGTGTAGATCTCGATCGAGCCGGCGCCGCCGGTGTCGAGCCGGTCGACGATGGCGTCAAGGGCGGCCTGACCGGTCGCCTTCGTGAGGTAGGGGTTCGCGGCCATCGTTTCAGTCCTCCTGGGTGGCAGCCATGTGCCAGACGTGGTGGGTGGTCATGTCGAGCCGGGTGGTGGGCGGGGCGATGTCGCTCGCCCACTCGGCGCCTGGGGTGACCGCCACGAAGAACACCTCCCACGGCTTGACGATCAGCTCGCCGCAGGTGTGGCAGCGGTACGTGATCGTCCCGACCCCCGTCGCGCGTGGGCCCCGGACCTCGACGCGCTGCTGCGGGATCGCGAGGCCGCTGCGCGGGTCGAGCGCGACGCCGTTCACGGGCGCCGCGTGCCCGCGTCCTGCACGCCGTCCTGGTACGCCTCGCCGATGGCCTTCTCGACGCTGACGGGCGACCAGGCGCGCAGCCGGGCGAGCAGCGCAGGGATGATCGGCACGAGGAGCAGGCCCAGCAGCTGCAGGTCGTCGTCCGTGAGCCCGGGCACGATCCGGGTGATGACGTACAGCACCAGCGCCGCGACGACGGCGGCGCTCAGCACCGGCTCCTTCTGCGTGGTGAACCGCATGAAGCGGGAGAGGGGTCCGCCCGCGGGCGGGGTCTGGTTCACGGGGCACCTCCGGGGAGACACGCGGTGGGCGGGACGGGGACGGCTGCCACGGGGAGCCAGGTCATGCCGTCGCTGGTGAGGACGACGACCATCGTGGTGCCGGCCGGTGGCTGCTCGGGCGCCTGGGCCCGGGACGCGGCCGCGGTGAGCGCCAGGGAGGCGAGCACCAGTGCGCTGGCCACCGCGGCGGCGACGGCCCCGCGGGGGAGCGGGCGGGCGGCCGTGCGGTCCGGCATGCGCCGGCGGCTGAAGGCGCTCATCGGATCTCCGCCACGAGCTCGTCGAAGCGCCCGGACAGCAGGTCGAGCACCCGCACCCGCTCGGCGTTGACCTGCTTGACGCAGTCGGGCGCCGGAAGCGTCTCCAGCTCCCGGACGCGCGCCAGGGCGGCGTCGCGCTGCTTCAGCAGGCCATCGGCGGCCTGGTGCGCGAGACTGGCCTCCGCGCGGGCGGCGTCGCGCTCCTCGGTCGCCAGCTGCGTCTGTGCGCGCTGGCCGGCGACCTTGTCGTTGAGGCGAGCGATGGTGGCCAGGCTCTTTCGGGCGACGCGGGCTGCCTCGGTCTCACCGCCCACGGGCACCAGCGCGCAGGCGATCGCGCTCGAGGAGCCGAACGCGCGGCTGCCGCCCTTCTTCGCCTCCGTGTACTGGCGCAGGTCCTTCCACGAGACGCGCTCGCCCTTGTAGCCCGGGCGGCGGGCGTGCAGCGGGTCCTTGACGAGCGCGTCGTCCTTCCCGCCGTCCCCCACCCAGATGACGTGGCTGTACCCGTCGAAGCGCGTCAGGGCGCGCAGGGGGCTCTTGGGATCAGCGACGCCGGCGGGGATGCCGCACAGCAGGCCGACGTGACCCTCGCGGATCTTCGCCTGCCACTCCTCGAAGGTGAGGCGCAGCGTGGCGCCGTCGGGGGACTGGCCCTTCTCGAGCGCCTGTCCGCCGTAGCGGGGAAGGGGCGGCAGCTCCGGGTCGATGGCGCGCAGGGCGTCTCCGACGTCGTGGAGGGTGAGCCCGCCGACCTTGTCGTCCGGGCCGAGCTTCTTCCGCAGCACCTCGCGGAGCTGGAGCACGTTCCACGTCGAGCCGTCCGGCCGGACCAGGAACTCGCCGAGCGTCCAGTCGCAGGCGAGCATGAGGCCGCTGGAGGTCGCGCAGTCATCGATCGAGCCGTCCGTCTCGCGCAGCACCTCGGACACGAACGGGCTGCGGTACTTCGACGCGGTGGCGGGCATCAGGGCCTCCGGATGAGCCTGGTCAGCACGTCCAGCCCGAGGAACGCCCCGGACGCGCCGAGCAGGAGGACGACGTACTCGAAGCCGCCGCTGCGTCTGTCGAGGACCAGCACGGCCATGAGGGCGAGGCAGAGGCCGGCGGCGACGACACGCATCCACTCGAGCGCGGAGCGGACACGCGGGCTGCGCGGGTCACCTGGGGTCGTCGCGGCCATCGAGGCGTGCGAGCAGCTGCGCCAGTGGCCAGAGGACCAGCCGGTCGAAGATGACTCCGGCGAGGAAGCCGATCGCGAGCAGGCCCAGGACGACCGGCAACGATAGGGTCTCCATCAGGCACCAGCCGATAGGTACTGCTGCGGATGTGATCCGAAGCCACCAGTGCCAGGTCCGACGTCGCTCATCAGCGGGCACTCACGGACGGCGTCGCCCGGACCGGGCATTCGACCTGGTCCGGGGCGCCGCGGCAGGAGAGGGGATCCAGCACGCGTTCCAGCGTATGCCTGAAACCGCACGGATGGTCGGTTTCCGTGGGTTTTCCGGGGTCAGGCCACGCGCTGACCCCAGATGGCGTAGGCCGCCTGCCCCATCCCCTTGACGCCCATGCGGCGGTACATGCGGGTCAGGGTGTCCTCCACGCCCCGGACGCTCATGCCCAGGGCGTGCGCGGCGGCCTTCTGGGACCCGAGACGACAGACCGCCTCGAAGACCTCCAGCTGGCGGGGCGTAGGGTCGGCCATCACGCCAGTCCGCGCCACGTCCGGCGATGGATGATCCGGCCCACGTGGGTGGCAGACACGCCGAACTCGGCGGCCAGCACCGCCCTGGGCTCCCGGAAGCGTGACCTGATGGAGACAACCTGGGACCCGTTCAACGTGGACTGCGGCACCCTCTCGCCGGAGGCCGCGCGACCCTTGGCTACCGCGTCCCACGCGTTGTCCCGGACGTCGCCAAGGAACAGGTGCGCCGGGTTGACGCATGGCGGGTTGTCGCAGCGGTGGCAGACCATCTGGCCGGCCGGGATTGGCCCGTGGACCAGTGCCCAGGAGAACCGATGGGATCGGACGTGGCGCGTCCCGTCGAAGAAGTTTCCGTAGCCGCCCCTCGTGTGCGCGCCGATCCAGACCCAGCACTCTCCGGTTCGGTCGACCTTGGGCCAGAAGCGTTCCACGGCGGGGCGGGGTGCGGGTCCCATGGAGCTGATACCTCCACGAAGCGACCCCGCGGCTGGTATCAGCAACCACGGGGTCGTTGGGTAGCGTAGCGTTGGCCCGCTGATACCGGGCCCACACGAATCTTCCCACCCGACCTCGTCCGCGTATAACCCGGCCATCGCTCAGGCCGCTGGCACGTCGATCGCCAGGCGGGCGACCTTCTCGATGATGTCCACCTGCGGGTACGTGGTGCCGCGCGTCCCTCGGACGATGTCCAGCACGTCCCCGAGCGCGCGCCGGTACCCATCCGGGGCTGCCGGTGCTTGGTCGGTACTCTCAAGGTCTTCAGGTACCTGCGGCGCGGGGTGATGGGGAGCCGGTGTGCCCTTCGCCGGCGATGCCACCGGCTCCGGCTCCCCACCCGTCGACTCGGTCGGTCCGTAGCCCATGCGCGCCAGGTCTCGGGCGATCCGCGCGACCGATGGCGTCACCCCGACCGGAATGGTTCCGGAATGATCCGCACGGCGATCGACAACGGGGACGGTCATCCCATGACCGGGCCCGCCGTCATGGGTCAGATGTTGGTCTGATGCAGGTGCGGCCGACATCTCGACCGGCTCGGGGTCGGCCGCCCAGGGGTGGCCCTCGGGCGCCAGGACGAGGCGCTCGGACACAGGCGCCACTTCAGCGGCTGGTGGCATCTGGGTAGCACCCTTCGGGGCGCGGCGGCGGTGGTCTGGGTCCAGACCCTTGCCGACCATGGCGCGGCGCTGGCGCTCCTCCGCCGGCAGGCGCCCGGGCGGGTCACCCTTCAGCCCGGCCTTGAGCATGTACCGCTCCACTGCCTGGGAGACGTTCCAGGAGCTGGTGCCCAGGACGCGCGCCGCGTCGGCCCACGGGAGGCCGCGGTCGTGACACAGGTACCACGCGATGCGCATGGGCCTGGTGGTCCCGGGCGGTCCCGGCACATCATCCGGGACCACGATGGCAGCCAGCCGATCGTCCACGGTGTCCTCCTCCCGGTGGTCGCCGGCCGGCTGCCCGTTGCAGCGGCCCTCGGCGCGCATCTCCGCGGCGTAGCCGGCCAGGCAATCGGTGCACGGCCGTGGCGCCTGGTTCTCCTTCCCGAGCGATCGGTTCATGGTCTGCCACGCCGCCCAGTCCTCGGCGTCCATGCACGTTGGCTCCCACGCCTCGGCGCTGTCAGCGGGCCACGTGCTCTTGCCCTTGATCCGGCCCTGAGCGATGCGGACGACGGTCCAGTAGGGCAGGCTCAGGCGTGTCGCCACGTCCTCGCGGGTGGACCCGTCGGCGAGCGCGGCCAGGACCGTCTCGACCGTCTCGCGGGCAACAGCGGCGGGCATCAGGCGCTCCTGACCACGGCGCGCCAGTCCTGCCGGCCCTCGATCGGGATGGTGACTGTGGCGGGTCGGTGCTCACGCCCCTCCGGGCGCGCCAAAGCCACAGTCTCGGGCATCGCCAGCGCGACCAGGTGGCGCTGGGCCTGCTGGGTCAGCCTGACCCCGACGAAGCCCTCGGACGTCACCGTGATGCGCTCGTACAGCGCCGCTACGATCCCGCGCCTGCCCTCGTCGTCCGTCTCCGTCCACGTCCTCCGGATGTCGCGCAGCCACGCGATCGCGCGATCGGGGTCGAGAGAGGCCGCCGCGGGTCGCTCCGTCGGTGCGTCGAGCAGGGCGGTGATGCGGGCGTGCTCGCGCAGGTAGGCATCCGTGGCGATCGAGCGACGGGCGTGGCGACGGGCGAGGTCCTCGAGCTCGCGCTCCATCTGGCGTCGGCGCAGGGATGACGGGTCGGGCCCCGGCGCGTCGCTCGCGGCGAGGGCGCGGAGGCTGGCCAGGTGTCCGGCCCCGAGCCGCATCCCCGTGATCTGGGCCGCGATCGGGTCCTCGAACCAGCCGGCGATGCGGGTGTCCTGGGACCAGTGCTCGCAGGTGCTCCGGTGGCGATAGCGGCGGAACACCCAGCGCTGCTTCTTGGTCGTGGCCTCGGCCCGGATGCGCTCCCCGCACGGGCAGAAAAGCCGGCCGGCGAGCATGTGCACGTGGCGCTGCGTGGAGCGGCCCCCCCCGGTGTCGCGGTCGGCGCGCACCTGTTGGACGCGCGCCCACAGCTCGTCGGTGACGGGAGGCGCGTCGCGCCAGGCGGCGGGGAGCTGCACCACGTCCGCGCCCTTGGGGTGGCGGCGCACCCAGCCGTTGTAGATCGGGTTCCGGATCATGACCTTCAGCGCCTCGGCGTCGATGCCCGTCTCGACCTCCAGCGCGACCAGGCTCAGCGTGCCGGCCGCGTACCGCTCGAACACCCCGACCGCGCGGCCGATGGTGTCCGGGTCGACCTCGAGGAGGCCGCCGACGCGGCGGAAGCCCAGGGGCGGGTTGCCGCCCGGGTCGGCGTGGCGCTCGAACTTCGCGGCGTAGCCCTCGGCCACGCGCCGGCGGTGACGGCGCAGCCACGATTCCGCGGCCTTCGCCTCGTCCACCAGCTGGTCCCATGCGCGGTCGTTGCTCGACAGGATCTCCTCGTCGCAGAACCAGACGGCGACGCCCGCAGGGTGCAGCTCGTCCTCGAGGAGGTTCAGGGTCTGCCGGAGGTTGCGCTGCCAGCGGGACAGGTAGGCGACCACGAGCACATCGAAGGCGCCCGACCGGGCGGCGTCGAGCATCTCGCGCATGGCGTCGGACCGGTAGACCGTCGCGCCACTGTGGGCAGGCTCCCACGCGAGTCCCGTGTCGACGAGACCCAGGCGACGGATGTCCGCGTCCTGGCCGCGTCGCTGCGCATCGGGTCCGTACCGCTCGCGCTGCTCCGCCGTCGACTCGCGGATCCAGCGCGCCGCACGGAGGCCGCGGATGGCGTCCACCGTCCGCGGCAGCGTCCCGGTCACCGCTTGCCTCCCTCCCCGAGCGTGAGCGTCCCGCGGCGCTCGCGGTTCAGGCGCTC
>CAYPZU010000070.1:0-10444 GCA_964415395.1 uncultured bacterium | reverse complement strand
ACGGCTACCTATAATGACTTTGGCCTTGCTCAGAGTAAACTTTGGTCTAAAGATACATTATGCATAACTATTGCTGCCAATATCGCGGAAACAGCACTGTTGGGATACCCCATGTGCTTTCCAGATAGTGTGGTGGGTTTTAATGCCTATCCAGAAGAATCTTCTGAATTATTTATGCATTATGTTTTTACGTATATCAAACGTGCTATCCAAAATGCTGCAAGCGGAAGTATTCAAGACAACATTAACATTGAATATTTAACCAATCTAAAATTCAAAATTCCGAATAAGGCCGACCAAGATAAAATCGTTGGTGTCCTCTCAGCCCTTGATCAGAAAATCGAACTCAATAATCGTATCAATGCAGAGTTAGAGGCGATGGCAAAGACCCTGTATGACTATTGGTTTGTGCAATTTGATTTCCCAGACGAAAATGGTAAGCCTTACAGGTCTTCTGGTGGGAAAATGGTGTACAATCCCATTCTGAAGCGAGAAATACCTTTTGGATGGAAGGATTCAAATATTCTTGCTGTAGCCGACTTGTTGGGTGGCGGAACGCCAACAAAAAAGAGGCCAGAATATTGGAATGGCAATATCCCATTTTTTACGCCATCTGATGCAGATGGAAATATCTTTAAGCTCTCAACGGGTAACTATATTACTGAAGAAGGATTAAAAAAGAGCAGTACTAAGCTTTTTGATCAAAATACCGTGTTCATTACAGCTCGTGGCTCTGTAGGAAACCTTGTACTGACCGGCACAAAAATGGCCATGAACCAATCTTGCTACGCACTGCGAGCAAAAGAGCATATTAGCCACACTTATCTTTTTTTTCTCTCCAAAGAATTGATTCATCATTTGGAAATCAAGTCTTCCGGATCTGTATTTGATTCCATCGTATCAAATGACATTGAATTCACTAATCTAACTATTCCAGACTTGACTCTCGTCAAAAAATTCGCCGCAATAGTTGAACCACAGTTTGAACTGATATTCAATAACACTCGCGAAACCAAGTATCTGAATCAGCTTCGAGATTGGTTGCTACCCATGCTTATGAATGGACAAATTAGGGTTCAGTAAATGACCTCCACAAACGCTTCTAAGAAAATCAACGTAGTAACACTGACAGGACAAGACAGAGAACCGCTGTCCTTCGAAAATGCATTAGGCGCATTGGCAAGATTATTGATAACGGCTCCTTTGCAGGAGTTGGCACAAACTCTAGCCGAGATCAGCAGTGTATTACATGACAAGTCCTGGACAGAAGCTGAGAGTCATCTACGTAAGCAATTTTGTTCTCAACGAACTATTGAAGCTATTATTCCTTTAGATAACGAGGAAACGATCAATTATTTATTTTCTCACAGTGCTTTGTATATTTTGAATACATTACTGACATTCAGCATTCCGATCACAACACAAGAGGCATATTGCTATATCATTCACGAGTCAGAAAAAGGGCTTTCCTTTGCCGGGAGTCAAGAGAGCGTAGTGTTACCGATAGCCGAGATTTTTCTAATGACAAACCAGTTACTTCTCTATTTGGAGAAAGATTTGAATGGCATTGCTTTAGATTATTCTAGAAATCGAGGCGGAGAGGAAATTTTTACAGCTATTTCAAAAGCGAAGCATTTATATGACGTGCCTTATTTCAATGAACAATTTATACACCACCTTGGCTATACGATACCACAGTGGGAAACCTATCAGTTTATGTTAATCACTGCAGTAAAGGTAGCTAAGCCCGCGAAAATTGAGCTTGATGTTTCTTTCAATATTCTGAAGGACGAAATTGATAAAGGCCGCGTGAAAGACCTCGTTAAGATGCTAGCTGTTGAAGCAAAGAGTTCTCACGTTCCCCTTGATGAGGTTGCGCGTATATTGAAAGAGGATTTTGTATTGGATAATCGATGCAGAGGTAAGCCTTTTTTAAAAGTTGGTCAACGTTATGTATGTATCAGACACGATCTTTTAGCTTCCTCTACCGATAGTTTTCCATATTATTATCTTCTTTCCGTAATGACCGAGGAAGAAAAGAAAATGCTGTTTACTGAATTTGGAGATGCTTTTGAAAAGCGGTACATTCCAATGATCTCTAAAAAAGCGCTCGGCCAACACATCGAACCAAATACGTATGAAGATTTATGCGTCTTTATAACAGACCAATCGAAACTAATATTGGAAATCAAAAGCGGCCGTGCCAATGATGCTGTGAAAACAGGAGCAAAGCAAGCTTTGATAGAAAAATACGTTCGTTTAAAAAATTCCAAGGGAAAACCAAAGGGGGTTATTCAATCACTAAAACAGGCCGCTAGACTGCGGAGTAATCAGTTTTCTGGTGAGATCTTCACGGGGATTGTATTCTATAATTTGCCATTTAACGATGAATTGGATCGATTAATCACTCAAGAACTTGAATCTACGAAGGAATACGTAGAATATCGAAGCAATCCTCTCAACCATCCTCCGATTTGGATGGATATTTTGGCTTATGAACTATTGCTTTTAACTGTTCAGCAGGGAGTAAATCTTTATGATATTCTCAAACAGTTATCTGGATTACCACCTTCAGAAACTCGACGCGCAATTGTGAGTATTATGCAAAAAGCTGGACTGAAGATCTCTATACACCCTTTGTACGCAGAAGAGATCAAAGAACTTCAAGAAAGATGCAAGGAAATGCTTCTACGAGAAGCTGAAATTCTCTCTCCCTAAATCTGCAGCTACGTATCCTAGAAAAAACTGCAATCGCATGACTATCATGAGAAACGAATTCAAAAAAACAGCCGAAAACAATTCGAAAGACTTTGGAACCCATTTAGGCGATCTGTTGGATAAGACATGGGAAGTTGTGAAGGTAAGCTCTCATGTCATTGACAAGTGTTTACAAGTCGAGTCCATATCCGAAAATGCCAAGCACATCCACTTGCTGATGATGAGCCGAAATCTGCTTTCGGATTGCTGCTGCTGCCTAGATGCATTAGAGCGGGGGCATGAACGAACTGTTTTAAACAATCTTCGCATGATCCTAGAGGATCTATGCTGCATTATAGAGGCTTCAGAAAATGAGAAAGTATACATTGCCGTGCAAAATGGCGAATACTCAGCATCTCAATCGATCTCCTTTGCTAAAAAGCAATACCCAACCCAAACTTTAGGAGACCTTTACGGAATGCTATCTAAGGTATCTCACCACACATCATCGGATCTATTTGTTCGACAATGGGTAAACAGAGATGGGCTGTTATCGCATATAAAGCCGTTTAATCCTAATCGCCACCAAGCACAATTAAACATGTTGCTAATGGTTACGCATTTCGCTCGTCTTGTTGGAGAAGTGGCTGAAAAACCCTGCATTGATAAGTTAAAAGTTCCTTATTTTTGGACAAAAGACAAAAACCGCATTCCCTCTCCCCCAATTAACACCATAGTTTGCGAGATCTCTGAGGAAATTGGACAGAAAATGGATTGTCTTGATTTGCAGTTCGAGCAGGCAGCAAATCCGCCAGATTTCCTTGGAATGCCTACCATGGCTAATTCCGGTGCAAAAACGGTGCAATGAATTGGAACTTTAACGACCAATGACCGCCTGAGATGACTTGCATTTTTGGCACAAGGCGTTTATAGTGTGAGTCATAATGGCTGGATTGCAGCGGTTGGTAGGAGCTTCTCTCTCCCTCATAACCCGTCGGTCTCTGGTTCAAATCCAGGTTGCCCCAAAATTGTTAAATAAACCCGTTTCGCGGACGGGACGAGCGCCTCGGGGTCCCCGAAGACGCATCGTCTTTGGGGTGAGGTCTTGCCCGCCAGAAAGAAATCCAAATTAACCTATTTTTCTGGCAGACTCTCTTATCAGAGCAAATATGTATAAAGTTGTCGTCGATTATTCGCCTAGCGAGGCCGATAATGCCGTTGTCAGAGAAGGGATCGTCGCATTCAATGAAAGTGTTTTGGGCGAGCGCGATCGAGCCTTTTCCATTTTTTTGAAAAATGATCTGGGACAAGTCTTCGGCGGTATCCAAGCATTTATCGGAACCGAATCAGTCTACATCGATGTCTTGTGGATTGAACAGAATGCACGGAATCAAGGGTACGGCACAAAATTACTGGATGCAGTCGAAGGCGAAGCCATAAAAAATGGATGCATCTATTCTCTGGTCGATACCTGGGACTTTCAGGCGGAAGAATTCTACTTGAAAAATGGCTATGAACGGATCGGTGCAATTCAGAAGTACTGGCTAGGCCATTCTAAGTTCTTCTTCAGAAAAACCCTGAGACAATCAAATATCCCTAGGTCCTAGGTTCAAAGACCCACCTCGCAGGGTAAAAATTTGAAGTCCCAAACTGTTCAATATAGATTGAACAGCTCAAAATAGTGAACAGTTAGAAGCTATTGCACCAGACGAAACAGCCGAATCCTTAGTCCACGGCGAAGGAAATAGGCAGGCTCTCGTCTCCGCTTGTGTTGACAGCGGTGATTTCGTAAGTGTCCGGGGTGATGTTTTTCCCTCTGGGGTCATTGTAGGAGAGGGTCGAGGAAGGGACTGATGCGATAAGTGTTCCGTTGCGGTAAATGCGGTAGGAGGCGACGTCCTGGCTCGGCGAAGAGGTCCATCGCAAACGGTTGACGTATTCGGATTGAGTCAGAAAGCGATTCAAGATCCTTTGGCCGATCGCGCTTGAGGGCGGATCCAGAGCGGCTAACGAAGCGGAGGAACCTTGAATAATATTGCGAAGGCTATCGATGAATTCCCAAATAGCTACGTAATGGCCCGACCCATCGGCCGCGACAACCGGATCGGAGGCGTCCGAGACCGGGTCTGAAATAAGGATCGGCGCCGTCCAAGTCGTCCCGTTGTCGGACGTGGAGGATTGAATCACGAAATTCCCTCCGACATCCCCCTTCCAAATTGCCATAAAGTTCCCCAAAGAATCCCCCTGGATGTATGGAGTCACGGCATCGGCCCCAAGATTGGAAATGGAAACCGGGGCGCTCCACGCAGCTCCATCGGTCGAAGTCGAGGTCTGGACGATGTCGATCCCTCCCGAATTGATCGACCAAATAGCCACGAAAAGACCTGTAGAATCGACCGATATCTGAGGGGGGCTCACAGCAAGCGCGGAAGGGGCGTAGAGATCGGCAGGAATCAGGCTCCAATTGATGCCGTCGGTAGACGTAGACGCTTGAATCGTCCGGCTTCCCGCATCCGTCCTCCTCCATACCGCCACAAATCGGCCTGAGTCGTCGGCAATGATCTGCGGGTTGTCGGTATTCTGCCCGGCCAGGGAAAGATTGATCGGCATCATGAGCGGAAGCCAGTCGGTGCCATTGACCGAAGTGGACGCCTGGATTCTCGCGTTCAACCCATCGGATCGGTTCCACACGGCGACAAAGCGGCCTGAGGGTTCCGCCGCGACCTGATTTCCAAAGGCGAACTGGCCGCCCTGGGAGAGGTTCGTATTTGCAGGAACCCACACAGATCCATCCGTCGAAGTCGATGCCTGGATGACCGTAACTCCTCCGGTGAAAAGAGCCCATGTGGTAACAAACCTTCCCGAACCATCCGCAGCTATTTGAGCTAATGATCCCTGATTAATGGCAGAAGATAAGTCCGCAGGCATGCTCCAGGTTGTCCCATCGGTCGAAGTAGAGGCTTGAATGACAAAAAAACCGGCTCCATTGTCCCGTTCCCAAACAGCGGCAAACCGTCCGGAGGGGTCCACGGAAATCTGCGGGTTGAATGCAAGAAGCGTGGGGTCTCCTTGCAAAGAAAGAGGAAACGGCACGCTCCATGTAACTCCATCGGTCGAAGTGGAGGACTCTATATAACTGCTCGCCCCGTCATTGCGGATCCATACGGAAACAAACCTTCCCGATGGATCTGCCGCTATCTGGGGGAATTCGGCGTCGACCATGAGAGGATTCATCGAGACATCGACAGGAGGCGTCCAAGCCTGGGAGAACAGCCGCTCCGGCATGGCTATCCCGGCCATCAAATACAATCCCAGAAACGCTTTCTGAATAAACCCCATAGAGCATGCCTCCTGATTCGGACATACAAAATGCTCCCATTCAAGGATAATCACAAGCTGATTAAAAAAATCTCTCGCTATTTCCGAGGAAAGAGGTAGTGGTTTTCCTTAAAGACATGCAGGTGCATGTCGGCCTCCAGGTATTCCAGTTCGGACCAGGCGAGTTTCAGCGTGTTGCAGGAATGGGGAGGCAGCTGGTAGTTATGGGCCAGGCGGCGCATTTCGGCCAGAAGACGGCCCGCTTCCTGATGCTCCTCTTCCAGCTCGTGGATCTTTGCGAGTCTCGCCAGATCCGCGCTGCGGTAGAGCGGGAAAACCTCCCCTTCCTCTTTGTCCATATGAGACTCGATTTCAGAGGTGAAAAGAGAGAAGGTTTTCAGGAGCGGAAGATAGGACTCGCCATGGGCAAGGACGATCTTCTCCAGATGGTGCGCGATCCGGGGAAGAGCCTTTTTGAGATAGGCGTGGTGCGTTTGCTCGATGTGGTCGCACAGCTCGGCTGAGGTGTACGAAACCCAGGAGCAGTCGTTTGGAGAAGAGTCGGGAAGGCGGAGGCGGTAAAGGACGTCGAGAAGTGGAATCTGCCTCTCCTCGCACGCCTCTTTGAGCGTCCTGTTCCCTCCGCAGCAAAAATCGATCCCCAGATCCTCGAAAAGCTCCGCCCGGGAAATCCGCTCGCCGACCCACTCTGCTACTGTATTCATCTCGTTCATATAGGCTCCCTTAGGTTTAATCAGGACATTTTTGTCCTGTATTGATTTACATTTTAGACGGGATCGGATATTTTGGAAGAAAAATCGGTTTTATATGCTGTCCCAATCTGCAGAATACGCTCTGAGAACGATGGTCGTCCTGGCGGGATCGCCCGGCGAGTACTTAAGCGCGCCTGCCATCTCGAAGCTGACCCAGGTGCCTCTCGAGTACCAGTCCAAGATCCTCCAGCGGCTGGCGCATGCATCGCTGTTGATCAAGAAGCGAGGTCTTAAAGGAGGATTTTCGCTAAAGCTGGCGCCGACAGAGATCACCGTTCTCTCGATCGTGGAGCCGTTCGATGCGATCTCGCGCATCACCTCCTGCCCGTTAAATCTCAAAGAGCACTCCCACGCTCTCTGCCCCCTTCACAAAACTCTCGACGAAACAGCCTGCGCCCTGCGCGCGAAGTTCTGCGGAGTCACTCTGGCCGATCTGTCCCACTCCCTTTGCCGATAAACGGTCCACCCCGATCTTCTGACGCTGGAGAATATCGAGCAGATCGCGGACGCTCTGCAAAAAATGGGTGCCGAAAGATTCGCCTCTTTTAAAATCAGATGAGAAGTTCTTTACAAATTTGGCCGTTTCAGCGAGAGGAAAGATAAACAAATACAGGTTTGTATGACGTTCATAAGAGTTCTCGGCATCTTGCTCCTCATAGCCGGTGGAGCCCTCTTCTATACGGCCCACTATATTTCGACCGAAGTCGCTGAAGGCCAAAGACAGATCGACGACGGACAGAGGCAAATCGATGAAGGGCAAAGCAAAGTCAATACGCTGAATAAGGCGTTCTCCCTCCATCCTGTCAGCAAAGACGTGGGCCAAAAAATGATCACCGATCCAGGCCAGAAAAAAATCGATGCAGGCAAGCAGCAGATCGCCGAGGGAAAGCTCGAAATCGCCCACTACAGCGCGATGATCAACCCTCTGCAATATGGCGGAGTCGCCTGCTTTGTGCTGGGCGCTCTTCTCCTCATTTTCGGCGGCCGGAAAAAAGCCGAGTGAAAGCAGCGGCGAAGAGAACCGACGCCGATTCTTCCATCCCCTTGGTCAGATATTGAAATGATTTCTGCTATTTAATAAATTGTTTCCAAACCAGGAAGGAACGAAATGAAAAACGGTTTGGCTCTTACTGTATCGACTCTCGCATGCCTCATCAACGCGCCCCTCTTTGGCGGCCTCTGCTGCCCAGAACCCAAAGCGATGCAGGAATGCCTCAACCCTTCAGCCCGCTGCTACCCGGATAACGGCTTCCAGGCGTCTGCAGACTTCCTCTATTGGAAAGCAGCACAGCCCAACCTCCCCTCCGCTTTCGTGAATACAGGACCGCTATTTCAGGATCTCGGATTTCTCACCTATATAGATTTCGAGTGGAGTCCTGGAGTCCGGGTCGGCCTTGGCTGGGATACAAACTATGACGGCTGGAGCTTGAACGCAAACTGGACCTGGCTGCGGAACAAATCGAATGCGTCGGTGGGCTACGTCACAGAAGTGGACGTGCCCGCATTCCCTCTCTTCGCCGATTTTCACGGCGTCCATATTCCCTCGATTGTCATAGCCACAGATATTTCAAACGTAAATACGATCGTCAATATCGGATTCGGCTCTGCGAAAGCTTCGTGGAAAATGCTCTACAATATGTTCGATGTCGTCCTCAGCAAACCCTATTCAGTCAGCAGCAAACTGGATCTGACCCCTTCGATCGGCGTCCAGGGCGGCTGGATTTCCCGTCATCTGGATTTAACCTATGACGCTCAGCCATTTGAAGTCTTTCTTGTTCAGCTGAATAGCCAGAACAAGTTTTGGGGAGTGGGTCCAAGAATGGGTCTCGACACAGACTGGAAACTGGGCAACTGCGGTTTTGAGATCTTCGGCAATTTCGGATCGGCCCTCCTTTTTGGCGGAAGCTTTCAGGAGCGGCTTGATAATAATGGCGCGGAATTCGGCGAAGACAACACGAATATTACGACCCCTTCCAGCACAGCTCAAATTGCGCCTACGCTCCAAATGGTGTTCGGCCTGGGATGGAACAAATGTTTCAACTACGGGTGCCACGACTATTATATAGATCTGGACGCTGCCTGGGAAATGAACTACTACTGGAACCTGCCGAACTTTTTCCTTTTGCAAGGCAACCAGGCTTTGTACAATGCGCCCACGACCCTGGACATGGCCGGCTTGACCCTGCACGCCGATTTCGGATTCTAGCAGCCGCCCTATCTCCCCAATGAACACCCCGGCCATCCGGCCGGGCTTCCATCCCTCCTGTTTTCCAACGGGAAAACAGCGCCAGAGAGAACTCGATCCATTGAACGCAAATCAGGACCGTGCTAATGAGACGGGAGAGGCGGCTTAAGGAGTCGGGCACAATCTACTCAAAGAAGAAAATAGCCATCATCGGAGCGGGATTGGCAGGGCTTGCCTGCGCACGCGATTTGCAAAAAAAGGGGTTCCGCCCTGTTGTTTTTGAAAAAGAAAGCGAGGTTGGCGGCCGGACGAAATCGTTCCATCTGGAGGAAATCGCTCTCGATCTGGGCGCCCAAATCTATACAAGCGCAGCCAAACATCTGAAACGAACTATCGACGAGATGAGGGCTCCCGCCTACTATCCCCACAGGCAGAAGTGCATCGGACTCTTAACTGAAGGGAAAATTTCCTGTCTCTCCCTTCGCTTCCTATTCCTGTCTCTGCTGACAAACAAAACGCTCTCCGGCCATCGAATAAAAACCGTTTGGGGCGCCGTCAAACTTCTCCGCGCTATCCGCCGCCTCCCCCGCCGCCCTTTCGGGGATCTGACTGAAGTAGATCCGCGCCTCTCCGGTTTGACCACAAGAGACTATTTAACCCAATTTCTGCCAGAAGAAGCCATCGACCAGTACATCGACCCGATCTATCGCGGTTTCTGCTTCCAGTCGGTTCATGAAACCAGCGCCTCTCTCTTTGTCAATCTCCTCATTCCCGTTCTGTCTTCCTGCCTGAATCGAAAGAAATTCGCCTCTTTCCGGTTCAAAGAGGGGTTTCAGTCTCTGGCTAAAGAACTGGCCCAAACAGTGGATTGCCGCCTGAACCACCCCATCTCTGAAGTGGCTGCAGAGGGGAAGCAAATCCGCGTCGTAGGAGAACGGGAAGAATGGTTTGATGCGGTGGTGTTTGCCGCTCCCGCTTTTGCTGTGCGAAAGATCTACCGGAATCCATCTCCCTGCCAAGAAGAGTTTTTGGATCGCGCTTTCTATTCCTCGACGGCCACGCTCTATTTTTCGGCGCCGCCCGAATTAGACACCTGGAAAGGGCCCATCTTCGTCAATGAGAATCAAAACAGGAAAATCGCATACATCTCGACTTCAAGCCGCACCGACCGCCATCCGCACCTCATCAAAAAAAGACCGGGAATCTTCTTTGTCTGCATTCAGGACGGGTACGCAAAAGAGATGGCCCGCGAATCGGAAGAGACTCTGTTTTTGGCAGTGAGAGAAGAGTTAGGAAGGCTGCTGAAACTCCCGAAAGAGCGGCTTCGAGAGATCGAACCTCTTTATCTCCACCGCTGGGAAAACGCCTTTCCAAAATACACCCCTTCTTTTGTGGAGGATGCAAACCGCTTTCTCTCCGACACGGAAGGACAGGGACGAGGGTGCGTATTCTTCTGCGGCGATAATTTAAA
>CAYPZU010000069.1:0-10663 GCA_964415395.1 uncultured bacterium | reverse complement strand
GTAGACGACGAACTGAGCAAGAAAATGTGCCAAAAAGCGCTCAAAGATCGCGAAAGCAGATTTATTAGGATAGGTTCATTCATTCGGCTTAAGACCGGGCGTTAATAGAGCCGTTGATTTTGCAATGCGGAGGCTGGAAGCGCAGGGCACCGGTGGACGATGAGGCGGCAGAGCGGCTTGCACCGGGCCAAAACGAGGCTCGGACAGCCAATCAGCGTCAGATTTTTGATCGCAACGCCGTCCAAATCGAGCTGATGAAGGCGGGGGCACTCTTCGAGCGTCAGTTCGGAGAGGCTGCCATGAAATCTGAGATCGAGCGTGATGAGCTGGCGGGCGTTCCGCAGGCTCAATTTATAAAGCCTGTTATTTTCGCTGAGGATCTTCATGAGCCGCTCTTCGGTCAAAGCTTCCGCATCGAGCAGCTTCAGCTCTCCGAGCTGCGTCAGCGAGGCATCCGGCAGATGCGGAGCGGTGAGCTGCGCCAGATTCGGAGCGCAAAAGAGAATCGAATCGGCGGAGACGCTCTCGCCGAGCCGGAGCGAGAGAAGATGCGGCAGAGGCTTGGAGCAAACGATGGTTCCTTCGCATTGATCGAGCGAGAGGACCGAAAGGGGGCAGCAGGAAAGAACCGCTTCGACGCCCAGATGGGTCGCAAGGGGGCAGTCAAGGATCGAAAGATCGGTCAAATGAGGGCAGTGTTCAGCCAGCGCGGTCAGAGAAAGGTCGGTGATGAAGGGTGAATTGGGGAAGCGGAGCGTCCGGAGTTTGGCGCCTGAGCCTTTCGCGATCCGGATCAGCTCTTCATCCTTCATCGTCTGGCAAGCGGCGAGGTCATACCCCTCCATGCCGAGAGGCGGCACGATTGAGGAAACGGCGCGGAAAAAAGAACCGGGTAGATCTTGCTGCGGAGCCCATTTTTTCTGGTGGAAGAGCGCTTCGGAGAGAGAAAACCTTTCGAAAGCGAGTTGTTTGAGCTGCCGGGCTATTTCCGGATAGGTCCCAGCGAGATTCGTTTTCTCTTCGGGGTCTTGGGAGAGATCGTAAAGCTCCTCTTCGCCTCCCGACTCGAGGCCCATCCATTTGTAGGAACCCAGCCGGCAGCCGCGCTTCGGCTCCGCCGCGGGCAGAGAAAAAAAGACGGGAGAATCGGCTTTCCGAAGGAGGCTTCTCCCCTGCGAATGGTGCAGACCTTTGAGAGCGAGCAGATCGCAAACAGTGGAAAAAAGATCGGTCATGCCGCACGGCGCGTCTATCGTTTGGGGAAGCGCCCGCCCTTTGGCGTAGAGAAGAAGCGGCACATGGATATTCGGCTGATAGAGGTCGACCCTTGTCGCGAAATTCGCTCCCCTCTCCCCCATTTGCTGTCCGTGGTCTCCGAGGATGAAGAGAATCGTTTTTTCAAGAAGCCCTTCTTTTCCGAGGTTCTCGATGAACTGGCCGAGCGCCTGGTCGGTGTAGCGGAACGTGGAAAGATACCGGCTGTAGGGATCTTCCGGGCGGGTTTGTCCGGGGGGAGATTCCCACGGATGGTGATTGGCCGCAGTGAAAATCGCGCCAAAAGCCGGGCGCGGATCCGACTTCAGCCAGTCCACAGCCCGCTCGTAGAGAGCTTCATCATAAATGCCCCAGCTCATCCGCGGCGCATCGGCTTTCATCTCCTCCGCGCCCCAGATCAAATCGAATCCGTGCTGGCTGAAAAAGGGGCGGGTGTCGTTAAAGGAGACGAAGCTTCCGTCGAGCCAAGCTGTCCGGTACCCTTTTTCTTTCACCTTCTGCGGCAAGCCGATCAGCGGGATATCGAAATAGGAGCGGAGATGAAACGTATTCAGTGCGGGCTGAATGCCGAAAAGGCTTGAAAGGGCCGCATAAAAAGTTTGCGGTCCCGAGGCATGGAATTGGGTAAAGAGAACGCCTTCTTTGGCGAGCCCGTCGAAACAGGGCGAAGCAGCTGTTTCAGCGCCTAACGCGCCGATATTTTTTGCCCGGAACGACTCGAGGAAGACAAAAAGAACATGCGGGCTTCCCGAAGCATCGATCTCCAATTGCTTCTCTCCAGCAAATGAAATTTCCCGCAGCAGCGGAAACCCTTTTTGCTCCGGCGGAGGTTTCCGAAAGCGGAATAGCTGCAAAGAAAAGAGTGGATTCGAAGCGTAAAGCCTCTCTTTCGAATCGAGTTTTCCCCTGAAATAATAGGCCGCTATTCCAAGCGGCAATCCCCAAGGGGATGTCAGATCAGGGAAGATTGCGATGCAAAGCGCGCCAAAAAAAAGCGGAGCGATCAGTCTCGCCTCTTTCAGCGATCCCCAAAATGGGCCCGGCGTCCGAACAAAACGGAGCAGCTCGAAAGAGGGGCGCAGCTCGAGCCGCTCAGCAAAGAGAATGCCGGACCATTGAATCAGATAGAGAAAGAAAAAGAAAATCCGGTTTTTGGGAAGCAGCGCCATCTCGGAGGCGATGAAGGCATCTTGCAAAAAAGCGGCGAATAAAACAGATCCGCTCTTTCTTGCAAAAAAGAGTCGCAGCAGAAAAACCGGAGAGAGCATCTATCTATTTTATTTTTGAACAATACACTTCTCACGATTTATTTTCTGTCGCTGAAATCTTCCTCATGTAGACGTATTCGCTCCCGAAACAGCTGTGGACAATATCTTTCCTGTGGCGGTAGACGAACATGTGGCAGAACTTCGACTCGATGACAGGCTCTCCGTTATTGAGGATCTCGACGACCCTCCCATAATGGCCTGCTTTTCCCGCATGGGCGGCAAAGGCGTCGCGGGAATGGAAATAAATGATGATTGCGCCCACTTCCGGCTCCTGAATCCTCTCGTAGCCCATGCGGTTCAGATACTCCACTGCGCCGCCGCCGAACAGCCTCGCCTTGTCCGCTTTGCCAAACCAGCTCTCTTCTTTGAAGACATGCCAATCGCAGGTCTTGCTCATATCTCCCGCTGAACTCCGGTCGCAGATGTCGATTCCGGGGAGCTGATCCATATACGTGAAGAACTCCTCCTCCTTCTCTTCGGGGAGAACATTCGTGAAATAGAGGTTCGCCAGCGCCATCACCCTTCTTTCCGGCGTGTCGGGAAGCGGCGGATAGGCAGTGGCTTTGACCGCTTTATTTTTAAGGAACGCAAAATCGGAAGGGTAAAGGACGGCTCCCCTCTCGATCACTCGTTTGGGAACGAACTTCTGAAGTCTCTGCATTTCTTTTTTCACAGAGAGTTTTTTCGAAACAGGCAGGGCCTGATCCGACGCGCCCCTTGCAAGATTTACATTTCCAACAGCTGCCATGAACCGATCCGAAAAGTAAAGGAGTTAGAGATAGGGCGGCGATCGTAACAAAGCGCCTGCAAAATCTCTAGCTTTCTTTTTTGCGGCTGTAGCCGATGACGGCAAGAGAGGCGATGAGAATGAGGAGCGTGAAGAGGATGTTGAAATCGACCATCGAATGGAAGGCATCAAGGAACGATTTATCCAGATGGGAATGGAAAATCGCCGCGCTGATGGCGAGAGAGATCGAGCCGAAGACATTCCAGATGGTCATAACAGAACCCATTGCCGCGCCCACTTTAGCAGGAGGGACCGACTGGCTTACTGCCGAGATCTGTCCGGCATTGCTGATTCCCCAGTTCACGCCGAGGATCGCAAAAGGAATCAGGATGAGCCCGAGCGGGGTTTTGGCGCCGATGAAATAGTGGAGGAAGACCGCAAGAAAGGCAGCCGCTGTTGAGATCACGAGAAGGTATTCAATTCCGAACCGTTTCAGAAGCGGACCGAAACCAAACGAGATCGCCACCTGCGCGACAGGAATCGCGGCGATCCAGATCCCGATCTGCATCGCTGAGAGATTCCGGACGTTTTCGAGATATAGGGGATCGAAAAACATAAAGACGTACGAAACGACTCCTGCAGCGCAGACGCTCAGGGTGCCCAGAACGATCAGCTTCTCTTTAAAAATTGAAAAATCGATGAGGGGATGGGCCGTCTTCCGTTCCGTATAGACGAAAAGAATCAGGAACGCAAGACCGGCAATGAGGAACATCCAGGCGGCAAACGTCCAGCCGGCTCTCGCGGCGTGGATGATCCCGTAAATCAGCGAGCCGAGTCCCGCCATGAGCAGAACGACCCCTTTCCAATCAATCTTTGCATCCTGCTTCACATGAGGCGGCACTTTTAAAGTGAAATGACAAATCGGCAGGCCGATCAGAATCAGCGGCAGGTTCACCCAAAAAACCCATTTCCAGCTCAGCAGCTGCACCAGGAATCCGCCTACGACCGGACCGATCGCAAGGCCGAGCCCTGTAATCCCGCTGTAAATACCGATCGCTTTTCCCTGCTCTTCTTTGGGAAACGCATCCGAGATGAGAGAGGCGGAAGAGACGAAGAGAATGGAAGCGCCAAGCCCCTGGAGGCCGCGGAAAAAGGCGAGGAAATAGATCGAAGGGCTGAACCCTGCGCAAAGCGCAGCGATGCCGAAGATGGCAACGCCGGCATAGAATACTTTTTTTCTACCATGAAGGTCGGCGATTCTGCCCACGGCGAGCATCGTCGTCGCAAGCACCATCGAAAAAATGTTAGACACCCACTGCAGCTGCAAGACGTTGGCGCGGAACGCTTTCTTGATGAAGGGAAGAGCCGTGTTGACGATGGTGAAATCCAAAAAAGCGGTGAACGCTAAAATCGAAATCCCAAAAAGCGCAAGCCAGCGAAGCGGATGTCCCATACCCCTTGATATAGATTTTGCTCGTATAAAGTGAAAGCATTTGTTATTTTTTTCACCTTTTTCATTTATTGCGAGCGCTTTATGTCAAATTCCGTTCAAAGACCTGCCGCCTCGGATGCGTATTACCAGCAATCCGCCGCATACTCCGATGAGATGTTCGGCTATAATGATGAGTTCGCAAGCGATCTTGAACCGATCGAGAACGGCGATGAGCAGATGAAGGATGAAATTTGGGCCGCCCATTGGGAAGCGGTTCAAAGCGGCTCTTATCTAAAGGTCTACCAACTGGCAGAGAAGTACCGCTTTAAGCTCTCGGAGCCATTCAGCTTCTCGGACATTCTCCATAAATCTCTGCTGACGGCCTCAAAAAAAGAGCACTTTATCTTTCTCCGCAAGGTGGCGCTGGCCGAACAGATGTTCTGCCCCGACTCAATTTACGCCCGAGTGATCCAGGCGCTCGAATACTGTATTTCGGGAAATCATATGTCCGCTTTGGCGATTCTCAGAGACTCGAAAGACGAAACAAAAAACATCGACGCAGGAGGGGAACTCGGACGGATGATCGTCGAATACCGGGCCAATAAGATCGTGCTGCAGCACCTTTTGGAACTGATGGCCTTCTTTAGCAAATCGCTCCCCGCTCAGAAACCCTCTAACGGGGATTGACGTTCCATCTCAAAATCGCAAGAGCGCCGCGGTTTAATTCCGCCTCGCAAAAGTGGCCCGTTTTGACTTTTGGGTCAGGAAGCTTAACCTCGCTCTGGAGTCCGGAGAGGAAGCGGAGCGTTCCGTTGCTGGTTACGGCGGCAACCGTCTTTTCCGGATAAAGCCTCTCGATCTCGGCAAGCCAGTTCTTCAAACCCAGCTGAAATATTTGCAGATCTCCGCCGAAGATTCCCTCTGCCCAACGGCCCTCTTGAGTCCACGCTTCATACGCTGAGGGCCATTTCGCTGCGATCTCCTGGGAGGCGAGCCCTTCCCAGGGGCCGTAGTCGATTTCATTGAGCGCTTCCTCTCCCGATTGGACAGAGGCGCCGAGAATTTGGCCCAAAATCGCTGCCGACTCGGTCTGCCGCTTCAACCTTCCTGCGAAAATCACAGCCGGAGCGATCTTCTCCCGCAGCAAATAGCGGGCGGCAGATTCGGCCTGCATTCTGCCCGCCGCAGTCAGAGGAAGATCTGTGCGCGCGCCCACCTGCAGCGGCGTCTCCCCCGCTTCGAACGTGTTGCCATGGCGGATGAGAATCAGCCGCGTCATAGCAGCTCCCCTTCTTTCGCGATCACCGACTCGACGAACGGAACATCTTCGGGGCGGTCGACAGATCCATGCGTCCGGCCCCGGTAATCGACCGGCACGACCCGGATCGGAATTTCGTTCTCGAGAGCACGGAGCTGCTCGAGCTTTTCCAGCTTCTCCAGATTGCCCTCCGGCAATTCGTTCATGCGCAGAAGGGTTTCCTTTCTGTAGCCGTAGAGGCCGATATGCCGATAGACCTCATGCGCCGAGCGGGAGTAGGGAATAAGAGCTTTTGAAAAATAGAGGGCGTTCCCCCGCTTGTCGAACACCACGCAGGTGCCGCTGGAGGAGCCGCCCTTTTTACTCTCGACAAAATCGGCAAGGGCCTTCCCCTGGAGCTTGACGGCGGGCGTAGCGATCTGGACTGAAGGGTCGGCGAGCATCGCGTTCAGCACCTCTGAGATCACCCACGGGGGCGTCAGCACCGCATCGCCCTGGAAGCTAAAATAAATGGTGTGTTTGCTCTGCATCAGCCCGGAAACTTCAGCGACCCGGTCGGTTCCTGTCGGACAATCAGGGCTGGTCATGACCACTTTCGCCCCGAATCCTTCGGCAAATTCTTTGAGGCCCCGATCGTCGGTCGCGATCACCGTTTCCTGAGCCGAGCCAACTGCCTGGGCGAGGCGCCAGACCCGCTCGATCATCGTCATTCCGGAAATCAGGGCTTTGGGTTTATTCGGGAACCGGGTCGATGCCATCCGCGCAGGGATGACAATACAGGCGCTTTCCGACATCTCTCCTCCAAAAAGGAGATATTCTACCAAACCAGCTAATCGATTCGTATTCCAAAATATTTTTCGAGCGCCAAAACATAATCGGAGTCTTTGACAAGCTCCCGTTTGACCGTCTGGCCGCTCTCAGAAACCGTGAGCACCCGGTCGATCAGGTCGACCGAACCGAAAAGAGTCGGTTTGGAGCAAATCCGCTTTCTCTTCATGACCGACTCGTAGGATGTCTGATGATACCGGTTCCTCTCCTCGAAAACAGCGAGACTGCCCTCCGGCCGGGGAACGAAAAAATAATGGTTCCTCCAGAGTCCGTTGCAGATCGGATCCTGAAGCACGTAGCCATTTTCCCTAGGAAAAAACCGGTAGCCCGACTGCTGATGGGAAGAGTCGAGCGGCTCGGGGAAAAGATACCCGCCGTTGCCCACTCCCACGTCTGCGATCCACCGCTCTTTGATCTTCACCCCCAAAAGGAGGTGGACGCTCGAGAGAATCAGGGTTTCATCGTCGGAAAAAAGGCAGCCGCGGTAGATTTCGACGTCGAACCCGATCTCGCGGAGAAGAAAATAAAAAAGAAGGTTCAGCTCGTAGCAATACCCGCCCCTGCGCTTTAAAACGATTTTCCGGTAAAGCGCCTCTCTTTCCAAAACAATCGGAACTCCGCGATGGATATCGAGGTTTTCAAACGGGACGGAGAGAGAATGGGCAGCATGGAGACTCCGCAAGGTGTCGAGATCGGGCTTTATAGAACCACTATATCCGATCCGCTGTAAATAAAGGGCAACATCCATCGGAAACTCTCAAGACCTAGAAATTACGCCTAGAGGGAATAATTAGCCCGCCTTTTTTGGCGCCTTGCAGACAAGGAGAATCAGAAATGTGATGAAAAGGAAGGCTGCTGCCAGAGGGAAAATCGCTCCGATATTCCATTGGGCGATCAGGCCGCCCGCCAGCGGCACGGCAATTCCCGCGGCCGCCTGGAACGACTGGGAAAATCCCATCGCCTTTCCCTGGATTGCGTCAGGGGCTGAAAGAGAAACCAAATTCAGGCAGTTGCTGAAACTCACAGGCGCGGCGAATGCGCAAAGGGCGAATAAAATAGAAAAAACCGGATAGCTGGAGGAAAACGATGCCGCCAGCACAATCGCTCCCGTCGCGAAAATACTTGCAAGAGCGAGCAGCCGCGTGTTGAATCTTTTGACCAGAAACGGATTGACCGCCACCCCGCCGATCATCCAGCAAAATCCGAGCAGCACCAGGTAGAATGATGCCGTCTCCTGGCTTGCGGAAAACCGCTCGATGCTGATCGCAGTGAACCACTGGAAAGTGAAAAACCAGCCGAAGCTCCAAAAAAGCATCGTGAAAAGAAAGGGGCGCATCTGCCCGATCTTCAGCGCGTCTTTGATGTCATGGACAGACTTGATCCAGTCGAACGAAACGCCTTCCTTTTTCTCATGCGTCTCGGAAAACCACGCTTTGACCGCCAGGTAGCCGCCCAACGTGAACGCCGCCGTCAGAAAAAATGGGAATGCAGGCGAGGCGAAGGAAAATGCTTTCGGATCGGAGAGATCTCCTCCCAGCACCATCGCCAGGATCCAGCCGATTCCCATGACGACGCCTACCATTCCGAAGTTCTTCGACTTCAGAGCGGCTGTTGGACTTAAATCGGATACGGTAGCCAGACAGATGCTGATATTGCCTGAGAAAAATCCGGCTGCCGCGCGGGTGGCGAGCAAAAAGAAATAGCTTTGGGAATAGATGGCCAGGGCGGAGAGAAAATGGCCTGCGGCCGTCCCCAGGATCGTCCAGATCAGCGCCTTTTTTCTACCAAACCGATCGGCGAAATCGCCCCAGAACGGAGCTCCGAAAAAAGTAAAGACAGGGAAGGCTCCGATCAGAACTCCGAGCCACAAATTTTTCGATCCCTCGCTCACTGCGCCCGAAAAAAAACCGTATTCGGGATTGAGCACCAGCGGCGCGAACAGGATGAAGACGAAGCTGTAGCCGAAATTATCTAAAAACGCCACCGCCAGAGCGGACAGCAGCGTTTTCTTTTCTTTCTCATTCATGCTCCCTCACATAATCAAATTGAGAGAGCTTTGTCCACTAAAAGTCGAAGCGGCAAGCCAGGTTCAACCCTTGGACGAACAGATCGCCGTTAGGCAGGATGCTGTTCGCGTAGATGCTTCCGTCGGTGAACTGGCGGAACATGTTCTGGTTGAAGAAGACCTGGAAATTGTAGGTCGCCGCGATGTCGAAGTGCTTCTGGTTTTCGAAGAAGTAAGTGCCCCAGCCAAACCCGAGTTCCAGATCCAAGTGGGTTCTCAAAAGGCCCAGATTTTTCTGCTTCGTTCGCAGAGTCGTTTGGGTATAGAAGTTGTCGATGCCATCGGTAAATGTATAGTAAATCCAGCTATTGTTCTTCAGGCCGTTATAGCGGGTATACAATATATCGGCGGAACCGTTTCCAATCGCCCGGAACCCAGAGCCCAGTTTCCAGCTGATATCGAGCTCCATCTTCGGCCCTACAGCCCAGGATCTGCTCCACGACTGAGAGATTCCCTCAATAGAAAGAGGGGTGTCGCCGCCGAAACCTATGGCATTCGTCTGTATGCTAAGGCCTCCATTGCCTCCCGATCCGCCCAATCCGGAAAACGAGTCGATCAGTTTTTGCCGGATGAAGGCGCCTCTCAAACCGAAAGAGGGTTTGAACACGAATTTCGTCCCGACATAATACTCGCGTCCCGTCATCAGATCGGCGAGATCCATATTGAGCGTCCAATTCCGCGTAAGGGAAGCGACCGCCCCGCCATTAACCAAAGCCGGGCTTAAGTGGATCTGGGAAAGAAAATTCGTCGAAGCAACCGATACGCTCTCAAAATGCTTCCCGTGGAACCAGGTGTACTCTCCCCAAACGCTCCAGTCGTCATAAGCTGTGAGGCCGCCGACTGTGATCTGGAATCCGGGTTTGAACTCGAAATCCATATTGTGCACAGGGCCGTAGTAGCTGTCGGCTGTGCTCTCAATCCCCAGCTCGAGGTTTTCCTGCATCGGCTGCCAGTAAATGAAACCCACAGTCGCATTCACGTCCCATGAGCACTCGGTGTCGATGTTCGCCGGCGCGTTATATCCTGGATTGCAAGGGACTTGATTGGGTTCAGGGGGGCAAACCTTGCAAGGGTTGGGTTTTTGATTTCCGTTCTTTTTTGTTTCAGCGTGTCCTTGATTCCCGAGAAGCAAAGCCGCCGCTAAAAATGCGCTCAAATTGAATGCCGATTTCATGGTTCCTCCAGATTGCGGGCAGGTTCAAATAAATTGTGCAGATCATGGAGAAGCAAAGAATAAAATTCAATGCGAGACCGTTGAGTGAATCGCTTCGCTGCGCAAATTCGATGATTTCAAAGCCGGTTCGATTTTCTGCAAATCGGACATATTCGACTCAGTATAGGCGATTTGTAGAAAATCGAATCCGCCAAAAAAAGCGCGGATTTGAGCCCGAATGGATTGATTCAACGGTCTCATTCTAGAAGGAGAAGATGGCGCTTATGCCGAGGATATTGTAGTGCTTCCAGGAAGGGACGGCCTTCACAAAACGGGCCATGTAGAACAGCTCTCCGCCAAAACACGAAGTCCAAAGAGTCATCAGACCCACCGTCGCCCGGTCGTCGTCGATCCCATCCGCCTGCTGCCAGAATATCTCGTTATCTGCGTAGAGCGCTAGCTTCGGATCGTCTAAAAAAGGCGGGGCGACGAGCCGGAGCCGGTTCCGGTAAACCCAAGGGTAGGGGTTCGATTGAATGATCCTGTACTGGACGCGGTTTCTATCCTGGAGCTGCCATTCCCTGAACCGATAGGTAGCGGTTGCATCCCACATCGGGCTGTATTCTGAGTCCCAATGGTTCGAATTCACAGGAATGC
>CAYPZU010000068.1:0-10675 GCA_964415395.1 uncultured bacterium | reverse complement strand
GAAAAAAACTCGTTTTATCAGACGAAGAATGGAAAAAACGGCTCACTGCCGAGCAGTATCAAGTCCTCAGGAAAGAGGCGACGGAATGCGCGTTCGCCAATCCTTTTTTCGACAGAAAGGAACAGGGAGTCTATTTCTGCGCAGGCTGCAACCTTCCTCTTTTTGCATCGGATCACAAATACGAATCTGAAACAGGATGGCCCAGTTTCAGCCAGCCTGTCTATCCGGAAAATGTCGAGTACCGCGTCGACAGATCCCACGACATGGTGCGGATCGAAGTGCGCTGCTCCCGCTGCGGCGGCCACCTCGGCCACGCATTCCCAGACGGCCCTCCTCCAACAGGCGTTCGCTACTGCATGAACTCGGCCGCCATGAAATTCTCTCCAAAATAACGGCTATTTTTTAGAGAAACCTTTTGCCACCCACACTTTCTTTGTATGAAAATGGCGGAAGACCGGGTCTTTAGGCTGCGAATGAAATCTTTGCCTTGCAATTCGATGAACCGCTCCATTTTGGTTTGAGCTGCGGACAGCTTGTCTTTCGTTCCGCGCTTTCCTATCGGCTCGCTGGGGCTCCGCGGGGTTGGGTTCACCCATGATTGCTTGGATCGCCTGTTTCAATTTAAGATCTTCCTTGGGAACAGTTTTTCTGATTTCAGTCAGTTCATCGAAGGAATAGACGTATCTTTCTTCCTCCTCAAGGCAGGCAAAACGGTTGGAAAGCGCAATAGGCGGTCGATCTAGGCGTACAGACATTTTTCACCTCTGGGTTGTTTAAAGGCGAAAAGACTGCCTTAGCAAGTCCTTAAGAATCAAGAGGAATCAATCTGACTGAGGCTGCCTGCATCCTGTAAAAAGAGTGCGGATCGCGGTCGCGATTCCCGACCAAAAATCGCAGAATTTTTCCCAAGCTGTTTTTCCCGGTTGAGGCTGGGGCAGGGCTGGAGCCGGAGGAGCCTTCGGCCTCTCCGCTTGAGGAATAGGGATAAATTGCTCGAAGATTTCAATTTCCTGTTTCATTCGATGGCAGAAGGTTGTCACCATCTGAACCCTCCAATCGACGTCCTTTAGGAAATCGGATAGGACTGAACCCCATCCGAGATAGGGCGCGAAAGCATCCATCTTACCGTACAGCTCTGCGCTTTCAGCGGCGAGCTCCTGAACGGCTTTCAGATCAACAAGGAGCTGGTCCGCTGCGCGCAAATTCTCGCGCGCTTCTGCCTGATTTTTTGGATGGCGCTGCAACTTTGCATAGATGGCCTCAGCCTGCTGGAACCTCTCGGCTGCCTCTTTTCGAATTCTTGGAGCTTCTACGGCCGCTTCGCTTAGCTGGATCCATTCGAGAGCAACCTGATCGAGCGGTTTCCCGTCTTCAACAGGAATTGAGGCTCTTTCGAATGCAGCGTCCGCTTCTTTGATTGCCTTCAGAAGATCTTTGACTCCGCTGATCTTCTCTGGAATGTGCTCAGGTGAAGCCGATCCTTTCGATGCGGCTGCCTTCAAATCCCCTTTCGCAAGACGGACAGCCAATCCGATCCCCTCAGAGTGAGTTGTGGGTGTTTCCTCGCTGACTGAGTCCAGGAGCGCATGGATCGCATTTTTATCCCAACCTGGGCTGGCTAGAAATTCGAGGCATTTTTTGCGGGAATGGCGAGCGGGAGTATCTCGGAAATCCTCGAGCCGGCCCGCAAATTCGGCCATGGTCTTCTTTACTTTTTTCTGCTGCGCGTCCAATTGCTCTTTATACTCCCTGAAAGCGCGGGTCGTTTTCGCAATTTGCCCCTGGAGCGCGTGTTTATAAAGTTTTCTTGTCAATTCAGAGCCGAGATGGTCGATCTGCCGTTTCAGCAAAGGATTTATTTGGAGCTCCGCCTGCTTCCAGCGATTGATTTCACCCTGAAGCGTGACAACAGCCTGCTCAACATCGATTCCGACAACTTTAAATTTTTCTCGAATCGCCCCGCGAATTTCATCGAATCTTTTATTCAATGCGCCCTCGGAAAGGAGGCAGCCGTTGAATTTAACAGCCGATATTACCGACATAATTACCCTAATCAATAATTACAAAATCCATTCAATTATAAACGGGATAATATATCTAATCAACACAAGATATTAATTAAATCTAAACACTATTCAATTTTATAGGATTCGTGTAACAAGAAAATAATTCATGCAGTACAAGAAAAAACTCTACCTCTCGGCCGTTTCCATCTCAATCGTAAGCAACGTGCTGGCTTTGGGCGTCGTGGAATTCCTGACAAGGAAACATTTTTTCACAAAGCTGCAGAGCCAGGTATCCTCGATTGCCGCCACGACGGCCTCCCAGATGAATGGAAACCTGGTCGAAACCCTCCGCACGCCCGGAGATGAAAACACCCCGGCCTACAAGCAAGTCCAAGCCGAATTGCGCGCCGCCCGGGATGCGAACAGAAGAAAAGACGTATATATTAAATTTCTCTACATCCTCTACCCCGACCCTAATGATCCGCATAAGTTTCTATTTGCCGTTGACGCCGAAGAAGAGGGCGATGATTTCTCCACCTTGGTACAGACGCGAAAGCAGCTTCAATCGACAAGGTGTACGACCGCCTGAACGATGTGTTTGCGAATGACTCGATGACGCAGGACGAATGGGGCGTCTGGCTGACAGGATACGCGCCCATCTACAATAGCTCCGGGGGCTATGCAGGAACTGTGGGGGCCGACATCAGCTCCGATCTGGTCGACCGGGAGCTCGACCGGCTCTATCTCTATGCTGCCATCGCTTTCCTTCTCTCCTTTGTCGAGGCTCTTATCGTCGTCAAGTTCCACGCGGACAAAGTGACTCGGGCGCTCGGACTCCTGCAGGATGCGACCCAAGAAGTGTCGAAAGGGAATTTCAAATACCGAATCCAGCTCTCAACGCAGGACGAATTCGACGACCTGGCAAAAATGATGAACCGGATGAACGAGGGCCTCGAAGAGAAAGCGCGCCTGAAATCGGGCTTCATCCACTATCTTTCGCAAGATGCCCTGAAAAAAGTCGCCCAAACCCGGGGATCTCTCGACTTGGAAGGAATGAGGCGGAAAATCACCGTCCTCTTCTGCGATATACGCAATTTCAGCAGATTCGCCGACCAGCTTCCTCCCAGCGAAGTAATCCATTTCCTCAACGATTATTTCGAGATGATGCTCGATATCGTGATGAAACACGAAGGGATGCTCGACAAGCTGATCGGGGATGCGATCATCGCCGAATTCGGCATGGCGGTCGATGATCCGGCGCAGGAAAAAAACGCCCTGCTGACAGCCCTCGAAATGCATGCGGCATTCGAAAAATTCAAAACGAAATGGCAAAGAGCGGACAATCCTACTATCGAAATCGGGATCGGGATCCATACCGGCCTCTCGATCGTCGGAAGCATTTCAACAGGCGAGCGGACCCAGTACACATCGGTTGGAGAGACGATCGCTATCGCCACCCGCCTTGAAGGAATCAGCAAGCAGGGCAAGCACCCTATCGTAGCGAGCGGAGAAACGCTCCAAAATCTCGCCGGAGAATTTACTACCGTTTCTCTGGAGCCCCTGTCGATTCCGGACAAACAAACGCCGATTCAATGCTTTGCTATCGTCTCAAAGAAAAAAATCCTTTAGAGGGCGTTCTAAAAGAGCCCTTTTCCCTAGAATTCTCTTTTTGGTATTGTTCCTAGAGATTAGATGGGAACTTTCCTTATGGCCGAACCAGAAAAAAAGATGCGCAGTCCCCCGAATTCGAAAGAATCGGAGATGATGGTTTTGGGGTGCATGCTGACGAACATCAACGCCTTGAACGTTGCGTCCGACAGCCTGGAAGACTCCGATTTCTACTATACGGAGCACCAAACCATCTTCAACGCGCTGAAAGCGGCCTACCGGGCCGACAAGCCGGCCGACATCCACCTGATGGCCGAAGAGCTGAAACGGCAGAACAAGCTTGAAGCTGTCGGGGGAGTCAGCTACCTAACAACCCTCGCTCAGTACGCCGGCACCTCAGCCTTCATCGAAGAATACGTCGGGCTTGTCCGGGAGAAATCGATCCTGCGCCAGATGGTTTCCGCCGCCCAGAATATTGAACGTTCCGCTTTGGACGACCCCTCCGACGTGCTCGCCACGCTCGACCAGGCCCAAACCTTTTTCTTCAATATTTCGCAAGCCAACCAGAAAGGGGGCGGCGTCCTCATCAAAGATCTGATCACCGGGGTCAAAGCCGAAACGAAGCTTCCCTTTTTAAAAGAGCTGCAGGCGCGCCAGCAGTCGTATTTGGAAAAAGGGCCCGACCAGGCGAAAGTGACGGGGGTGCCGACCCACTTCATCGACCTCGACAAGATGCTCAACGGCTTCGGCCCCTCGAACCTGATGATCTTGGCCGCCCGCCCCGCGATGGGGAAAACCGCGCTGGCCATCAACCTCGCAGAAAACATCTGCTTCAGAAACAAAGTCCCGGTCGGCATTTTCTCCCTTGAAATGAGCGCCTCCCAGCTGCTCCACCGGGTCATCTGCTCCCAGGCCGAAGTCGAATCGGAAAAAATCTCGACAGGCGCGCTGAACGGCGTCGAGTTCCAGCGGGTCGTCTCCGCTGTGAACATGATGCAGAAACACGTGATGATCATCGACGACCAGCCGGGGCTTAAAATCACGGACCTCCGCGCCCGCGCGCGCCGGATGAAGGAAGCCTACGGAGTCGGCTTCATCATCATCGACTACCTGCAGCTCCTTTCCGGATCGGGCAGCAGCCGGGGACCCGAAAACAGGCAAACCGAGATTTCCGAAATCTCCCGGATGCTGAAGAACCTGGCGCGGGAACTCAACGTCCCGATCCTCTGCGCCGCGCAGCTCTCCCGAAAAGTCGAGGAGCGGCAAGGCCACCGCCCGATGCTCAGCGACCTACGCGAATCGGGAAGTATCGAGCAGGATGCCGACGTCGTGATGATGCTGTTCCGCAGAGATTACTACGACAAGTACGACAAACCCGGCATGGCTGAAATCATCGTCGCCAAAAACCGCCACGGCCCCGTCGGCGACGTGCAGCTGGCCTTCCGGAAAGAGATCGGGCAGTTCAACAACTACACACCGATGCACGCGCAGCCTGAAGCGGCCAAATCGAATAGAGAAGCCTTCTCCGCCTTTTCCCCGGACGAGAACGGATGAGCTGGATCGAGATCCTTTTCTTCATCTTCGTCGGAGTTCTTGCGTGGCACTACGGCGTCCTCTATTACAACTCGCGGAAAAATTTCCCCTATTTGAAAAAGTTCAGCTACGTCCCCCTCCTCCACGCCTACAAAGAAACAGAGCAAAAGATCTATCTCGGAGAAAAAAAAGCCCCTCGGGCCGTCCTTCTGCTCCACGGATTTTCTTCTTCGGTCAAAGACTTCGGCTCTCTTTTCGAGCGGCTGAAAGAAGCGAAAATCCCCTATTTCGCCCCTTCGATCACAGGGTTTGGCCTCAGCGATTTCCACCTTCTGAAAGTGGTTCAGCCCAGCGATTGGCTGCGCGATGCGTTTTATGCATACGACCTCCTCGCGGCAGCGGCGGAAAAAGTCGACGTCATCGGCTTTTCCAACGGGGGATGCCTCGCGGCGATTTTGGCCCAAAACCGCCCCGTGGGCAAACTGATCCTCGCCAGCCCTTATCTCGCCCCCAATCCAAGGGACCGGATCTTCTACACCCTCTTCCGGACGCCCGTTTTTAACCGGATCGTCCCTTTCCTCATCCCCCTGGGCAGAAAACCAAAGCTGGCCGGCAGGTGCGGCACCCTTGACGCCCTCGATCCAAAGGCGTCGGAAGGGTACTTCCACGACCCCTACGTCACCTCCCAAAGCGTTCTCGCCCTGTGGGAACTGCAATCCCAGGTTCATTTTTCAAATAAGCTGTTGTCAAACGAGGTCTTCGGCCTGTTCGGCTCGCACGATATCCTGATCGACTTGCCGAAAACCAAGGAAATTTTCCTAAAAGACCGCCCAAACCACAAGCTCATCGAATACCCCAATTCAGCCCACATCCTCTTCCATGACTACGCCCGCGAGCAGGCAATCGGGGATGTCATGAAAATTCTTCAATCGGATTCCTAGGCCGAAACCTTTACTTTTAGGACTCAATACCCTAAAATAGGTCCATCTTATAAAAAGCCTTTTGAACGAAGGGAAGAAAATGGCCTCTGTAAAGAAAAAACGCCGGGCGAAAATCGCGCTTCACAAAACAAAAAAAAGACGCCGCCGCGATCGACACAAGAAAAAATAGTCGACTCTACTCGAAACATTTTGGGCCCCTATTCAAAGACTTTTTGGTAGGGGTTTTTTATTAATATGACCTGGAAATATCCAAAGATCTTTGATGTGCTCGTGATTGGCGCAGGCCATGCCGGCTGCGAAGCCGCGCATGCGGCTGCCCGCATGGGCGCGGACACTCTCCTTCTCACGATGAATCTCGATACAATCGGGAAAATGAGCTGCAACCCTTCAATCGGAGGGACCGCCAAAGGGCATATCGTCCGCGAAATCGACGCGCTCGGCGGACTCATGGGGAAAATCGCCGACCGGCGGAGCATCCAGTTCCGAATGCTCAACGCCTCGAAAGGACCGGCCGTCCGCTCGCCCCGCTCCCAAGCCGACAGAGCGGCCTACGCCCAGGAAATGAAACACCGCCTTGAACAAACGGCGCATCTTGAAATCAAACAAGGCACTTCCGAATCGCTGCTCGTCGAAAATGGCCGGATCGCCGGAGTGACCACCCAGGAAGGGATTACCTATCAAGCCCGCACCGTCGTCATCTCTTCAGGGACATTCATGCGCGGCCTGCTCCATATCGGGCAGACGAATTTTTCCGGAGGAAGAGGCGGAGACAAAGCGGCGATGGGACTTTCCCCCTGCCTCGAAAGCCTCGGCTTCCAACTCGGCCGCCTGAAAACGGGAACGCCGCCCCGGATCAACCGAAGAAGCATCGACTTTTCAAAGTGCGAAGAGCAGCCCGGCGACGAAGGCGTCCGCTTCTCGTTCGACGAGCCGGAAGAACGAATGCCCCAGATTTCGTGCCACATCACCTATACGACGCCCGAAACGCATGAAGTGATCCGGAAAAACCTGCACCGTTCGCCCCTCTATGCCGGGATGATCAAAGGCGTTGGGCCGCGCTACTGCCCCTCGATTGAAGATAAAGTCGTTCGCTTCGCAGACAAAGAGCGGCACCAAATCTTTCTCGAGCCGGAAGGGCTCACAACAGAGGAAATCTACGTGAACGGCATCTCTTCCTCTCTGCCGTTCGACGTACAACTCGATCTGATCCACTCGGTCATCGGATTGGAAAATGCAGAAGTCATGCGGGCCGCCTACGCCATCGAATACGACTTCGTGAAAAGCCACCAGATCTACCCGACCCTCGAGACGAAAATTGTAGAGGGGCTGTTCCTGGCTGGGCAAGTCAACGGGACAACCGGGTACGAAGAGGCAGCCGGCCAAGGCCTCATCGCCGGCATCAACGCCGCGCTCAAAGTCAAGGGGAAGCCGCCTTTCATCATGAAGCGGAGCGAAAGCTATATCGGCGTCATGATCGACGATCTGGTTCGCTTCGATCTCTCCGAGCCCTACAGAATGTTCACCAGCAGAGCGGAACACCGCCTCCTGCTGCGCCAGGACAACGCCGATCTGCGCCTCCGTCCCGCTGCATATGAAATGGGCCTTATTTCCCGCGAGCAGCACGAGCGGACCGTCCACAAGGCGGAATCGATCCGGAGGGAGGTGGAGCGGCTTGGGAAAATCTACAAGTCGATTGGAGGGAAAAGCGCCAGCCTCGCGCAGCTCATCTGCCGCCCCGAATGGACCTACGAAGAGGCGATGAAAGCCTATCCGGAAATCACCGACTGCGGGGCCGACATCAACACGCAGATCGAAATGCATCTCAAATTCGCAGGCTACATCGAAAGGCAGGAAAAAGAAGTCGCCAAACTTGAAAATCTCGATGAAGCGAAGATCCCGAAAAGTTTCGACTACGGAGCGATCCCCGGCCTGCGCGCGGAAGCAAAACAAAAATTCTCCAAATTCACTCCGGAAAATTTAGGGCAGGCGTCCCGCATCTCGGGAATTTCTCCAGCGGATATTTCGATCTTGCTGATTGCGCTGAAGAAAGGATAAAAAGAGATCATGGCGAAAAGACTCAAAATCCCGACCCTGCTGGTGATCTCCGAAAACCCTTCCGTCCGTTTCTGGGTAAAAAAGCATTTAAGCGAGCAGTATTTCGTCATCGACGCCCAGCGAAGAGGGGAAGCGATTCTGACAATCCGCAGTTCGCCGCTCGATTTTATCATTCTCGATTCCGAATTCCAGGATTTCGACCCCATTGAACTGGCTAAAGAAATCAGACAGGAACTCAAAGAGGGAATCACTCCGATTCTTCTCGTTACGGGAAGACTTAAAAAAACGTACCTCAAACAGGCGGCTGACGCCGGCGTGAGCGATTTTCTCAGCAGCCAGCTCGACGGCGGCGAATTGAAAATGAAAATCGAAACCGGGAAAAAAGCGGCAGCCTCCCGAGACAAAACGGCAGAATTGTCTACGTCCATCCAGGCTCCAAAACAAAAAGCGGCTTCCTCTCTCAAAAACAAATCGGTCATCCCCGATTCCGCCCTCCGCCTTCTCGCCGCAGCGAAAATAGAACAGCTCTCGGTGATTCTCCTCCTCATCCGGATCGACCGGTTCCAGGAGCTCCCCCTTTCCGAAACCCATCTGCAAGAACTTTCGGATCTCATCCAGGATCATTTGCGCCCCTCCGACCTCCTTATCCCTTCGACAGAAGGGCAGTTCATCGCTCTCCTCCCCGACCTGGCCATGAAAGAAGCGGAACAGATCGCAGAAAAACTAAGATCCTCTGTCCAGCGCAACCGGTTTGAATCAGAAAAAGGGCCTTTCCATCTCACTATTTCCATCGCCCTCTCTCCGCTGGAATCTTCCGAAACTTTTTTTACCCGGATGATCGATTCCGCCGTGAAAGCGCTCAAGTCGGCACAAAATACAACGATTTCCCTGAAGGAGCCTCTATGAAATTCATTCCCGTTCTTCTTGCGGCAGCTTCCCTCGCCTCGCAGGAGCCGGCAGTTCCCAAACCTGTAGTCAGCGCGGGAGCCGCCGACCCTTCCTCGAAAAGCACCCTCCTCATCGATGCAAAAGCCCGCGCCGGCGATTACGTCCAGGCGTTCGAGATGCTGCGCAAAGATAAGCCCACTCTGAAAATTATGATCCATATGGCAAGCGGCCTCTCGATTTCGAATGTCACGGAAATCTCATCGACGGCGAACGGCACTCTTGTTCTGATCAAATCGGCTTCGACTACCGGGAATAAATACCAAATCGTCCCGATCGAAGAGATCAAGGAGCTCGCCTATTCCCCTTCCTAGCGATCTCCACTGGATCCAGCTTAAAAACGTCCCCATCCTCGAGCAGCTGCAGCTAGAAGAAGCCCTTCTGCGCTGCGACGACCGCTCCTTCTGCATTGTCAACCAGGGGGCGTCCCGCTCCATCGTTATGGGAATCTCCGGCACGCCTGAGCACCTGGTCGACTTGCCCCGCGTCCAGCAGGACCGGATCCCGCTGATCAAACGATTCAGCGGCGGGGGGACTGTGATCGTAGACGAATCGACCCTCTTTATCACCTTTATCTTCAGCAAACAGCATCTCGATGTAGCCCCCTTTCCCGAGCCCATTTTCTGCTGGTCGGCGGATCTCTATGCAGACGCCTGGCAGATCCCTGGATTCCATCTGAAAGAAAACGACTATGCGATCGGAGAAAGGAAATGCGGAGGAAACGCCCAATACATCAAGAAAGACCGGTGGCTTCACCATACTTCGTTCCTTTGGGACTATTCGGATGAAAATATGTCCTACCTCAGCCTCCCGGCTAAACGGCCTGCCTACAGGCAAGACCGTTCCCACAGCGACTTCCTGACTCGGCTAAAGCCTTTTTCCTCCGCCGAAACTCTCATCAATCAGCTTAAAGAAGCGCTTGTAAAGCGGTTTTACATCCGCGATTTCGACTGGAAATCGTGGAAGGGAGAACCTCATAGACAAGCAACCCTCCAACTCCTCTGAATGTGAGACCGTTGAATAAATCGCTTCGGTGTGCAAATTCGATGATTTCAAAGCCGGCAAAGAAAGCGCGGATTTGTGCCCGAATGGAATTACTCAACGGTCTCAATGGTTCTCGGGATGGGTGTGTTGCGCAACTCTTAGCTTGAAACGACTTGTCTTATTGCCTACAAGTCATGATGGAATGATATAACGATTTGAACGATAAAATTTTATAATTTACTTCCCTATCGTTGAGACCGTTGCATAACCCACCAGCATTGGTCGTATAACAAGAGACAGGATAGGCAAGATCGCAATCCCACCCCAGAAAAGAGGCTTTTCAGGGGCCCCGGGCGGCATGATGGGCAAGATAGATCATTTCATCTTGTTTTTCTCGAACAACACAAGGCAGTTGAGTAAATTGTTATCCTCTTTCCAAAATTTACCAATAGGCCAACTGATAAATTCGTTACCGCCAGATCATTCAATGGCTGGGCTTGGCGTTCTCCCATCAGGCATTTGAACTTTTCACCTCTACCACTCCTTGCTTTTCCACAATAAGAGAGGAACGAATATCCCAATTTTCCATCCTTGCTCAGCCAA
>CAYPZU010000067.1:0-10741 GCA_964415395.1 uncultured bacterium | reverse complement strand
CGATGCGCTCGATAAAATGGCCAAGCCGGTCAAATCGCCGGAAGAGATCCTGCAGATCGCATCGATCTCCGCCAATAACGACCCTGCGATCGGCGCCATCATCGGCGAGGCGATGCAGAAAGTAGGCAAAGACGGAATCGTCACCATCGGCGAGGCGAAAGGAATCGATACGGTTCTCGACGTTGTCGAAGGGATGCAGTTCGACAAGGGCTACGTCTCTCCCTATTTCGTGACGAATGCAGAGAAGATGGCTGTCGAATTCGACAATCCGATGATCCTGATCACCGATAAAAAGCTGTCGAACGTGAAAGAACTGGTTCCGATCCTCGAGAAAACGATGCAGAAAGGGTCTCGCCCGCTTCTGATCATCGCAGACGATGTCGACGGGGAAGCCCTCGCCATGCTCGTCGTCAATAAAATCAAGGGCGGCCTCCCGATTTGCGCAGTGAAAGCGCCTGGATTCGGCGACCGGAGAAAAGCGCTTCTCGAGGATCTCGCGATCCTGACGGGAGCTACCGTCGTGACCGATGAAATGGGTCTGAATATCGAAGAAGTCGGCCTTGAAGTGCTCGGCTCCGCGAAGAAAGTGAAGATCTCGAAAGAGGAAACCACGGTCGTCGACGGAACGGGCAACGCGCAGACTTTGCAGAAGCGGATTGCGCAGCTCAAAAACGAACTGAAGCAGCCTGGCGTTTCCGATTACGACAGAGAGAAGATCGAAGAGCGGCTCGCGAAGCTTGCCGGCGGAATCGCTGTCGTCAATGTGGGCGCAGTCACCGAGACCGAAGCGAATGAGAAGAAAGCGCGCATTGAAGACGCCCTTCATGCAACCCGCGCAGCGGTGGCTCAAGGGATCGTTCCCGGCGGCGGAGTCGCGCTGATCCGTTCTGCGAAGGCGCTCGACAAGCTCAAGCTGAACGGCGACGAGGCGATCGGCCTCGAGATCGTCCGGAAGGCGTGCTTTGCTCCGGCGGCTGCGATTGCGAACAACTGCGGTAAAAACGGCAGCCTGATCGCAGAAAAGATCGCCGAAAAAGAAGGCTCCTTCGGCTACAACGGACTGACCGATGAGTTCTCCGATCTCGTAAAAGACGGCGTTCTCGATCCAGTCCTCGTGACGAAGAGCGCGCTCATCCACGCCGCTTCGATCTCGGGCATGTTGCTCACGATCGCGGCCATGATCACCGACAAGCCTGAGCCGAAAAAAGCGGCTGCAGCTCCTCACCCAGGCATGGGAATGGGCGGCATGGGAGGCATGGGTGGAATGGGCGGTATGGACTTCGGCGGGATGATGTAAACCCGCTGTTGTTAAAAAAAATGAGCGCATGATACAACGAATTCTTTCAACGGAATCGGTGTATGAAAAAAGCGCTCATTTTTTCTTTTCTCTGGGGAACTCTTTTCGCCAATCCTGCCAATCCGCAGGTTGTCTCGGGCGAAGTCTATTTCAACAGCCAGGGAGCAACCCTCGAAGTGACAGCCTCCGACCGGGCGATCATCGAATGGGGCCTTTTCAACATCCAGGAAAAAGAGACGACCCGCTTTATCCAGCCGAACCGGCTCGCCTCGGTTTTAAACCGCGTGCTCGATGCCAATCCCTCAAAAATTCTCGGAAGACTCGAAAGCAACGGCCAAGTGGTTTTGATCAACCCAAATGGCATCCTGGTAGGGATGCGGGGCGTGATCGACACCGGCTCGCTGATCGCGTCGACGCTTGACCTGCAGAATAGCTCCTACCTTTCGCGCGGCAGCATGGTTTTCGACAGGCCGTCGAAGCGGCCGATTGTCCAGATGGGCGATATCATCGGGCGCAAAGGGGATGTGATCCTCATTGCGCATAGCGTCGAGAATGAGGGAGAGATCCGGGCGGTCGACGGGATTGCGGCCCTCGTTGCGGGAGGCTCGGTCGTCAAGACGGCGCCGGGGAATGGAGAGATGTCCCGTCTTTTTGTCTCGCAGGGAGCGGTCTATAAGCCGTTCGAGGAAAAAGGATTTTTGGAAGGGTTTGAGCGGGAAGTGCTCGCCGTTCCGTTTTATACGAAAGAAGGGATTCTTCCCCGCGTCGCCCACAAGCTGGGCGGAGTGATTTCTTCCGTCCGGAGCGATGGGTTCGGGGGCGAAGTCAGTCTGATTGGAACCGATGTCTGGGTCTTGAATTCGGCTCAAGTCGACGCTTCGGGATCTAAAGGGGGCGGGATCGTCCGGGTCGGCGGCGGCTTTGGCGCTGCGGAACCGGGAATCTTAAATTCCCAGAAAGTCTTTTTAGCCCCTAACGCTCAGATTAAGGCGGATGGGAACGGCGGCAAAGTCGTCCTCTATGGAACCTGCGTCAACCAATTCCTCGGATCCATTTCGGCGCGCGGCGAGAGAGGCTTCATTGAAGTCGCGGGGGCGATGCACTTTTTCCCGCAAGGCGCTGTGGATGCGGAAACGATCCGGATCGACTATGCGAAAGCCTCTCCGATCCTGTCGGTAGAGGGGCTTGTCAAACCGTTTTACACCGTCCCGCCTTACGCTGCGCCCGTGCAGGTTCCCGAGCCTGTTTTGCCGGAGTGAAGGCGAACGCGAGCCAGCCGTTCCGCTCCGCAGCGGAATGGAGCTGCCAGCCCCATTTTTTGGTCTCCTTGAGATAGTCTTTTTTCTGCTCTTTGAGAATTCCTGAAACGATCCAGAGTTTTGCAAAGCGATTGTAAGCCTCGGGGCCTACGACTTGCTGCTCCGGAACGATCATATTGAGGAGAAAGATCGATTCGGGGGGGAGTTTTTTCGGCAGCTTTTTGGAAAAACGGACCGAGAGGCTGTTTATTTTCGCGTTTCTCCGGGCGTGTTTCAGGGCCGCTTCGTCGATGTCGATTCCGACGGCCGATTTGGCGCCGAGCTTCAGGGCGGCGAGGGCCAAAATGCCGCTTCCTGTACCGATGTCGATGATGGTTTCTCCCTGGATGCGCCCCTTCATCAGTTCGAGCATCAGATAGGTCGTAGGATGGGAAAGATCCCCGAATCCGGCGCCAGGCAATAGCTCGAGCGTCCCATCGCCCCCGAATCGGGAGAGGTCGATGTGGGCTTTTCCTTCGCGGAAATCTTCGGCGAAGAGCGTCCACTGGTTTTCCCAGTCGACCCCCTCTTTCGTTTCGACCAGAAGAGAGAGTTTCGGATCGATCCGCTTCTTTCCAAAGCCGCCGATGAGGACTTCTCCGGAAGCGTCGTCTTCGATGACGTAGATCGATTCGAGTCCTTTTTTAGAGAGTTCCTTTTCGGCGTCTTCGATCGATGCGCCTTCGATCAGGCGGTACAGGTACGACTTCATTGATTTTTCCAATAGGAGGGGAGGAAGAGAAGCAGCACGACGTAGAATTCGAGGCGCCCCAGCAGCATCCAGAAAATCGAGAGGATTTTCGACAGCGGCGAGAGGAACGCGAACGAATCGGTAGGGCCTGCCGCGCGGAAAGCGGCGCCGACGTTGTTGATGAAGCAGGCAATCAGGCCGAGCGATGTTTCCGGATCGATTCCGTCGAGAACGAGCGCGGCCGTTCCGGTGATGATGAAAAAGGCGGCGATGCAGAAGAACGCAACGACCGTGAGGGCGTTTTTGTCATCCACTTCTGCAGATCCGATCTTGAGCCGCCGGACGCTGTCGGGGCGGTAGATCGATTCGAGGCGGTGGAGGACGATTTTATAGAGGATATAGAAACGGGAGGTCTTGATCCCGCCCGCGGTCGATCCCGACATGCCGCCTATGAACATCAGGATCAGCATGAACATTTGGGGCGGGAAGGGCCACCGGTCGTAATTGGCGGTGATGAAGCCGGTTGAAGTTTGCATCGAGAGGGCCTGGAAACTCCCTTCGCGGAACGCGGAGCTCAGAGTGTAGACGCCGGAGCCTCCCGTGAGCTCCGCCTGGTTATGCCCAAGCAGAAACAGGGAAACGACGATGCAGCCGGCGGCCGCAACCCCGAGGAAGAGGAAAAAATCGGGAACGTAGATCCGGAAAAATTTGAACCGCATCGCGTGGAAATAGAGCGAGAAGTTGATGCTGCCGACGATCATGAAGAGGAGGACGACCCACTCAGTCGCGGCGCTCTGGTAGCTCGCGATGCTCTCGTTGCGCACCGAAAAGCCGCCGGTTGAAATGTTGGAAAGCGAAATGCAGACCGCGTCGAAAAAGGGCATCTCGCGGTTGGTCCAAAGGAGCAGCGCGATTTCTACGAGAGTGAAAAAAAGGTAGAGCTTCCAAAGCTGCGAGGCGGTTTCGCGCACGCGGGGGCTGATCTCTTCCTTGATGGGTCCCGTCGTCTCCATCTGGTAGAGAAATTTCCCGCCGACGCCCAAAGCGGGCAGAACCGAGAGGAAGATCACCACGATTCCCATCCCTCCGATCCATTGGAGGAGGCTTCTCCAGAAAAGGATCGCCTTGCTCACCGCTTCGACGCCTGCGTGGAGGATCAGCCCGGTCGCGGGATCGCGAACCGGCTCGACCGTGCCCCAGAAGACATACGTTTTTTCGGGGACATGGACGTTTGTGACATGGATCGGCATCTCTTCGCCGGTTGACGGATTGTAGGCTTTCGGGCAGATCATCGACGCGCCCGTCGTCGTGAGTCCGGACATCGCTTCGAAATAGGCGTCCAGCGGGCTCGCCAGCGTCCGGCTGAAATAGAACGGCAGCGCGCTGACGAGCGAGGTGATGAACCAGATCAGAACGACGAGGAGGATCCCTTCTCTCCGGAAAAGCTGCTGCTGCGATTTTCTCCCGTACAGGTAGAACAGTCCCGAGAGGGCCAGGCAGAGCAGGAGCGAGTAAAAGAAAGCGGCTGTGCTGTGGGGCTGCTGATGGAACTGCGGCTCGCACAGGAACTCATAGTAGGCGGCGAGAGCGAGCGGCAGGCAGAGAGCGAGGCTCAGGAAGAAGAGGTACTTGCTCAAAAGCTTGGCGATTTGCCCCAGGATCATTGGAATATCTTCTGCAGCTCGGGGATTTGGTGCGGATGGCAGATGGCGATCGCGATGTCGTCCGGGCAGAGGACCCGGTTTCCTTTGCCGACCATCACTCTTCCCTGGCTTTCGATCACCGCTATGAGAAGATCCTTTGGCAGGTTCAGATCGGAAAGCGGGATGCCGACGGCTTTCGAGTAGGGGGAGATTTTCAGCTCCACCATCTTCGCCTGATCGTGGCTTAAAGAGGCGACCGAAAGGATCGTCCCTTCATGCAGGATCGACAGGATCCGGTTGGCGACGTTCACTTTGGCCGAAAGGGCCGGCAGAACGCCCAATTTATCGAGGACGGGCGCGTAGCTCGCTTCGGTGATGACGGCGATTGATTTGGCGCAGCCGATCTGCTTTGCGACAGACGCAATCAATACGTTCGTCCCGTCGTGCGTCGTGCAGCTCACGAGCGCGTCGGCGTCCTGCACCCGCTCCGCGCGAAGCAGCCCTGGATCGCGCCCGTCGCGGTTGATGATGGTGGCATGGGGCAGCAGTTCGGAGAGCTCTTCGCAGCGGGAGCGGTCCGATTCGATGATCCGGACGGCGATTTTTTGCTGGGCGAGGAAGTGGGCGAGGTGGGCGGCGACCGGCGTCCCTCCTACAAGAATGATCGAGCGGACCCGGTGCTCCGACGCATGGAAGATCTCGTGGAGGCGGTGGATGACTTTTGCTTCGCCGACGACTGTGACTTCATCTCCAGGCAGAATGTGGTCTTCGCCGTGGGGAAAAACGATTTTTTCCCCGCTTTCCAGTTTTCTCCGGATGAGGCCCACAATCAAATCGCCTGGAAGATTAAGGTCTCGAATCGGCGAGCCGCCCCGATCCCAGCGGTCGGGGATCAGGATCGTACGCATTTGGATCGCCCCGTGGGCGAAATGCTCGACGGCGATATCGCCTGCGTGAACGAGAACTTTAAACAGATCCTGGGCGGCTAATAATTCTGGATTCACAAAGTAATCGACGAAGAAGAGGCGGCCGATATCGAGTCTCGAAGGATGGATGTAGTCGCGCGAGCGGACGCGGGCGACCGTTTTCGGAAAGCCGAGGTTTTTGGCCATCGAACAGCAAACCAGATTCGTCTCATCGTTGTCGGTTGCCGCAAAGAAGAGGTCGGGTTCGTTTTCGAGGAGCTGTTCGAAGAGCTTCCAGCTCGGCGCGCGGGCGTGGAGCGTCGCCACGTCGCTCTCTCTCCCTGCCTGCTCGAGCACTTTGGCGTCGGCGTCGATCAAGATAACGTTGTGCTCTTCTTCAGAGAGAACGGAAGCTACATGCGTGCCGGTTTTCCCGGCGCCTAATATGACAACATTCATAAAACTTATGGTAGAGCAAAACCCATTTTGGAGAAAGAACAGGGAGCAGGATGATCAGGAATAAGAAATAACAGGATATGGCTCGCGCTGCGAGCCTAGAGGATCAGGCATGATAGACAGGATAAAATAATATTACGCCGGGCTCAGCCCCAAGAATGGGGCTGGCTGCGTGAATTACGCAGCTGCGGACTCCGTCCGCGCCCGGAAATTGGATTCCTTCTTTTTCCTGCTTCTAGTTTTATGAAGTTTGACCATCTTAACTGGATGAGGCAAGAAAAGAGCTTCCCATCCGGGCGCGGACGGAGTCCGCAGCTGCGCTGGCGCAGCCAGCCCCATTCTTGGGGCTGAGCCCGGGGTAATATGATTTTATCCTGTCTATCATGCCTGATCCTAAAGGCTCGCAGCGCGAGCCGCATCCTGTAATTTCTTATTTTTGCCCAGCTTGCTCCGACACAAACCTTTGCTTTCGGTGGGTTGAAGAAAAAGGCTGGGGCGCATATGGGTAGGGTTTTGGAGGGCAAAATGCGTCAGGTGATGGCACTGTTCGGAGAAGCGGAAAAAGGTTCTTTCGAAAAACCCGTCCTGATCCGGGAGCTGCCCCAGCTCGTCGACCGGCTCGGCAATCCGCCCACCGAGAGCGAAGGGCTCTTTTTTGCCGTCCAGGCTCTTCTCTATCAACGGGAAGTGCTCTTTTTCAGAGTGGCTGAAGAGGGGTTCAGCAAACACGATTATTTCTTGGGCTTAAGGCATTTGGAGAAGCGGGACAAGGAAATCCACGCGATGTGCCTGCCGGGGGTAGGCGACGAGGAGATCCTGGCGGCCTCCCAGCACCTTTGCCTTCAATACAAAAGCCTTCTGATTACAACGCAGAAAGATCTGTACGACTATCTGACTAGTTGAACGGCTTCTGTCTGAGCCATTTGGTCATGATCCACTTTTCTCCTTTGCGAACAGGAGCTCCGCCGTGCAGGCTGAGAGGGTCTTCGGCTCCGTCGGGCCGGCAATTGTAAAATAGAACTGCAGAACCTTTGATCGGTTTGACCCGCGTGTTGGCTTTAGGGAAAATGGTTTCCCCTCCCTCTTCCGTTGTATGGAGGTAGAGGAGGACCGTGGCGGTCCGCTGCCCGCCCCGCTTTAAATGAAGCGATCCGCCGGGCGAATTTTTATCGAAATAGTCGTAGTGGGGCTTGTACTCTCCGCCTACGCTGTAGCGGAGAACTTGAAAGGCTTCGCCGTTTTCGGAGGGAATGCCCGTGAGGGCTTCGATCCTCTTTTCGATATCTTTCAGCACGCGGTCTTTTGGGTGCGGAGGAAAAAACATCCCTTCGCTCGTTCTGGCAAAGTGAACCTGGCTCTCTCCCCCTTTTGATTTTTCGTCTACAACGGTCGACCGTTTCAGGCGGGGAGCGGCTTCGCGGATGATGTGGTCGCATTCCCAGTCGGCGAGGAAGCGCTCGATGCGATAGATCCGGGGCGTTTCAGAGAGCGTTTCGGCATTGGGAAAAGGGGGCTGGCTAAATGCAGCCCCTGCGGAGAAGAAAAAACAAAGGAAAAACAGAAAATTAGAAGCGGAAGCCCATTGTGCCGCTGAAGGAATTCTCATCAATCAGGCGTCCTTCAATGTTCAGATCGAAATAGCGGCAGGCGAGAACGGTGCAGCCGAGGAAGAGGCCCCAGTTTCTCCGGTTTTCCATTTTGAATGGATCGACCTGGAGAGCGGGAGTCGATGGGTTCAGGCTAACGATCGTCCGGGAGTATTTTGTTCCAATGTAGGGGATGAGGATCGACGCCTGGTAGGAAAGGCCGGCCGAAACCTGCCAGTTGTACCAGCGCACTTCATTCACTTCCGAGAGGACCGGCGGCGTAACGGTATAGAGGAGGAAATCGCGGTGGTCTGTTTGGAAGTAGCTCCCCTCGAGAGAAAAGCAGGTGTTGCACGCTTTGAAGACGAGGACTTTGGCGCCGAGAGCCCAGGCAGGAATGCTGTGGCGGTTGGTAGCCAAATGCTGCGTGATGCCGAGGGCGTCGGTAACGGCGAAATCGAATCTGGGGTTGACGAGTCCCCCTTTTGCATAGAGGTCGATCCGCCGCAGGATATTTGCCGTGAGCGTCAGGTAGTTAGCGTAGAATTTCGAAAATTCGTCTCGCTGGACAGCGCCGCCTGAGGTGAAGTCGAGAGCCATGTCGCCCATGTACTCTTTTTCATAGTCGAGCTTGGCGTTCAGCCAGTAATCCACCGAGTTAGGATCTTTATTTTTTGTGTAGGAGACGATGCGAGGGATATCGGGCGATTGCGGATTGCCGACGTAGTTCGCCGAGACGGTTGCCGCGATCAGCAATGCTGCGCAGAGAGACATGATCTTCATACTTGTCCTCTAGGGAATCAAAGTTTACTAAGATCAGTTTTATAGAAACCGAGGAAAAAGACAAAGGAAAAAAATGATTCGCCCCCGCATTAGCGGAAATATTCGGCGAGTCCCTGGTCGGTCGGTTTCATCGCTTTCGCTCCTGCTTTCCAGTTCGCTGGGCACACTTCTCCGTTCTGCTCATGGAAAATGAGCGCGTCGAGAAGGCGGAGCACTTCATCCACGGACCTGCCTAGCGGAAGGTCGTTGACGAGCTGATGGCGGACGATTCCGTCTCTGTCGATGAGGAAGAGGCCGCGGTAGGCGATTCCGTCTTCTTCTTTCAGCACTTCGAAGGCGCGGGAAATCGATTTATGGATGTCGGAGACGATCGGATAGGAGACGCCCTGGATGCCCCCTTTCGCTTTTGGCGTGTTGAGCCAGGCGGAATGGGAAAACCAGCTGTCGATTGAACAGGCGATGACTTGCGCGTTTCTCTTTTCGAACTCTTTCGTCTTCTCTTGGAAGGCGTGCAGCTCGGTCGGGCAGACAAAAGTGAAGTCGAGAGGATAGAAGAAGAAGACGACGTATTTTCCCTGATAGTCGGAGAGGCAGAAGTCATCGTAGGTTTTATCTTTGATGACGGCTTTCGCTTTGAATTCGGGGGCTTTTTGTCCAACAAGAGTCATGGGAGTTATCCTTCTGAAAAAATTTCTTCCGATCTGCTGAGCCAATCTTCTTTGCCGATCGAGGTGTCGCCGCCGTGGCCGGGAACGACATGGGTTTCTGGAGGCAGCTCGGCCAGTTTGCGCAAGCTCTGCCACATTTTTTCCGGCTGCGCTGTGGGGAGGTGGAGGTTTCCGATGCTTCCCTTAAAAAGGGTGTCGCCGGAGAAAAGGAGTTTCTGTTCTCTGAGGTAGAAGCAAACGCTTCCGGGAGAGTGGCCGGGGCTGTGGATCACTTCAAGGAGGAGGCTTCCCACCTGGATCGTGTCGCCGTCCTGGAGGAGGTGATCCGGCGAGGCGCCCAGGATCGGGAAAAAGAGGGGGATGCCGTCGGAGCCGGGGTTTTCCAGATTGGGCGCGTCGAGCGGGTGGACATAGAGGGGAGCCTGCGTCGCCCTTTTGAGCCGCACGGCGTCGGCGATATGATCCCAATGGGAATGAGTCAAAAGAATTTTTTCGATCCGGAGATCCCGTTCAGCCGCTTCTTTTAAAAGATCTGCGGTCGATTCAAACGCAGGGTCGATCACTGCAGCAGCGCGCGTATGGGCGCACCCGATGAGGATGGCGTTGGTCGAAAGAGGGCCGCAGGGGAATTTGTAAATTAGCATAGAATAAAGACTTGCACTGGAGAGGATTCGAACCTCTGACCCCCTGGTTCGTAGCCAGGTACTCTATCCAACTGAGCTACCAGTGCGTAATAGATGCCTCCATCATCCCTCACCAGGCCTCTAAAAATCAAGGACTTTGTGAAGCAGCCCTTTCGCTGGCGATCTTTTTCATAAAATGTTATAATTTAAGTACATATGAATATTTTGACTCCTGTCTCCCAAAATCGGAGCGGCGCTTTTCTTCTCGTGGAAAGCGCTCAAGAGCTGTCCAAGCTGGCGCAAAAAACCTACGAAACTTCCGAGGCGTTCAGAAAAATGGGAATGGCGCGCCACTGCGGCCTTTCCGCTGTTTCGGCTTATCTCAGACTTACAGGCGCCGCCGCTCCTCCCGAAAAGATCGCCTCTTTTTTTGAGGCAAAAAAAGTAGAGGAGCGGGGATCGAATTTTCTCCAGCTCAAGAAGGCTCTCGATGGGCTTTCGCATCTTCCGGTCTCTGGATCGCGCTCTTTGGAAAGCCGGAAAATCGAACAGATTCTGGAAACGGAAAAAGCGCCGCTCATCGCAGGCATTCAGCGTCCGGGGAAAAGCAACCATTCGATTACGCTGATCGGATTCATACCCGGCGAATCGTTCATCTATCATGAGCCGGACGGCTCTTCCTCCCGCATATCGCAAGAGGAATTCCAGCAGTCCTGCCTCGGCATCCTCTATCCCCATCGTTGAGACCGTTGCATAACCCACCAGCATTGGTCGTATAACAAGAGACAGGA
>CAYPZU010000066.1:8543-11072 GCA_964415395.1 uncultured bacterium | reverse complement strand
TTACTTAAAGCTCTTTGATCGCTTAAAATCACCTCCTGTGAACTACAGGAGTTTATTTGTATGATCGTTTTAACAACTGCATTTGCTCTGATCGCATCGAACGCCGAGATCCCGGCTCAATCCCCCGCTCCCGTCAAGAAGCCTCTTGTTCTGGAAGCGGAAGAGGATGCCGCGGCTCTTCTCGAAGAAGCCGATGAGCTCGAGCTGGACGAAATCGTATTCGACGATGAAGTCGACGAGCTGGAAGACCTTTCCGACGAAGAGTAAGTTCTTCCCTCTATCTATACTCAAATAACATGAAGAATCGGTTTCTGGCGTCGTCGGACAGCCGCTGGATTCAAGACCTGCCTCCATCGCTAAACTTTTTAAGTTTAGCTGCAACGTCTTCCCCCAAAAAAGAGGCTTTTTTGAGGACCCCTCGTGAATTATGGGGTCCCCAAAGACGTCGCGTCTTTGGGGTAGGATTCGGCATCGGCAAAGCCTGGCTTGAATTCAGGGCGCCTCCTTGCCATTTTCCCGCCCCTTCATGTTATTTTAGTATATTGCGCTTTAAAGCGGGATGGGTTACGACTTAGCTAAAGTGTTAAGGGGGAACTATGTCTCAGTCTGCCGGCGGAAATCCGTGGCTCTCCATGTGGGGGCGTCCAACGTCTACTATCCGATCGATCATCCACACGGATCCTAAATACGGCGTCTTTTACCTGGCTTCCCTCTATGCTCTTCAGGACCTTTTGTTCTTTGCGAACTGGTGGTCCCTCGGACTTTCCTATCCTTTCTATGCAATCCTGATCGCTTCCCTCATCCTGGCTCCGATCATCGGCATGGCGTGGCTTTATTTCGCCGGTTGGGTCTTCCAATTCACCGGCAAGTGGCTCGGCGGCAAAGCCCCGGCGCTCCATGTACGGGCGGCCCTGGCCTGGTCCTATATACCGATAGCTGTCTCGGTCGTCATGTGGTTCGTCCTGTTGGCTGCCCATGCCGACTTCGTTTTCATTCTTGACGCAGGCGGTCCCTCCTCCCTCTTTATCAACTTCATCACTGTCATCTTAAGCATTTGGTCTTTAGTTCTTCTCATCCAGTCGATCCGGGAAATTCAGGGCTTTACGATTCTCCGCTCGCTGGCCAATGTGATCGTCGCGCGGTTCCTCTCTTCCTTCTTCCTGTTCTTCCTCTTCAATATCGTCCGCTACTTCTACATGATGGTGAAATAGTTTCCCGATCGAGGGGGGAAGCCCCCTCGAACTCCCCCAATCAGGTTAACCACCGAGCGCACCGAGAGCTCCGAGGCGGGGGAAAACCCCCGCACCCCCAATGAGATGAATCAAAGAGAAACTCTGATTTTTTCTCTCTGTGTTCTCTGTGATCTCGGTGGTTCAATTTTTTAGCGGGTAGCGCGTTCTTTCCGCTGAGCTGGTTCTAGTCGATCTTATGATTTACCGGGAAAAGAGTATCGCCACCAGGAGCACAGAGGCGGGGAAAGCCCCCGCACCCCCAGAAATAACAGCTTCTCTCGGAGGCGATTTTTTTATTTGTATTTATCTTTGTTTCAGTGTTTTCGCGATTTTATTTATCTTTAATTTGTAAAATTAACCGTTAATTATTAGAATCAGCTCTGTGGGCGCCATGAGTTTTCGGGTGCCTCTGGCTACTCAGCTGAGCTACAGGTGCAGAAAGCGAAAGCTTTTTCACCGCCGCACGATCCCCGCGTTGCGACAGAGTAGATAGGGGCACCCGAAAATTGGTGGATATGGAACCCTACACCCCGACCCCTCAGAGTCCCTGGATCTCGATTTGGACTCGGCCCCGGGCGACGATCGCGCGGATCGTAGCCGACAACCCGAATAAATCCCTTTGGCTTCTGGCTGCTATCTATGGCTTCTCTTCGCTTCTCAACTCCTGCCAGTCGATGTCTTTGGGCAGCTCGCTGTCTCCTTTGGCGATCCTGATCATCGCTCTTGTCCTTGCGCCTCTTTGGGGCTACATCTCTTTTTCCGTTTGGAGCGCCGCCGTGTACTGGACGGGGAAATGGTTTAAAGGGGACGCCGACTACCGGTGCGTCCGGGCGGCCTATGCCTGGTCCTGCGTGCCGATCGCGGTGAACGTCCCGCTGTGGCTTTTGATGATCGTCCTTTTCGGCGGCCAGCTTTTTGTGAATTTCCCCGAAGGCTACCAGCTCAGCGACGGGATGATCACGGTTCTCTTCTTCATCCTGATTTCCAAAGTGGTGCTGGCGATCTGGTCTTTAGTCATCTATCTGAATGCGCTGGCCGAAGTCCAGCAATACTCGGTTCTAAGAGCGATCTTCAACGTGATCGTCGCAGGGCTGATCGTCAGCGTCGTGCTGGCCCTTCTCTGGCTGCTTCTCCTTTTCTCTCTGGGAGTATCCGTCGAAGAGCCGAAAACCGCATGGCAGTTATGGAATGAACAAACATCGCTTGAACTCCTGAGGAGGGGGCTGTGAAAAAAGAAATCGTGAAAAAAGTTGGGGTCTGGTTCCTCGCTTTCGCTCTGTTTGCAGCGCATATGCTC
>CAYPZU010000066.1:0-8533 GCA_964415395.1 uncultured bacterium | reverse complement strand
ATGCGGATGAAGTGTCTCCCTGGAAATCGATCCAGTCGAAGAACGGCGAATGTCAAATCGCGTTTCCTGGAACGCCTCAATTAATCCAGCAGTCGCTTCCTGTCGCTGACGGAGCCTACCGCCTGAACTACGATGTGTACCTGGCTCCTTTCGAAGAGCGCGGCATCTTCCTCCTTTTGATCGCGACCTATCCGATGCCTCTTTCGGGCGGACAGGAGCTGATCGGCCTCGAAGGGCTTCTGCAGGGAATCGTGAACCACCATCCGGATAACCAACTCGTATTTGCCGACATGACGCAGCTCCTCGGCAATCCGGCGATCAACTTTCTCGTACAGAACGGGAAGAGCTACTTCCGCGGACAGGCGATGATGGTCGGCAACAAGCTCTACCTGATCGCGATGGAAGGGCAGAGAGGCTCTTTCGACGAGAAGATTTATGCACGGTTCCTGAAAACATTCATCCTGAAGCCATGAACGAGATATTCTGGATCCATTTTGCAGTCACGTGGGCGCTCATCGGAACCGCCTGGTTCGTTCAGATCGTCCACAATCCAACTCTTCGCTTTCTCCCTAAAGATGCGGCGCGGAACCTCGAAGCCTTCAACCGCCGCCGCTCTTCCTACTTCGCCTTCCCCCTGATGGGGGCGGAGGCTCTCACGGCAGCCCTGCTTGCCGTTTACCTGACTGGCGAGCCAGGCTGGTTCATGCTCTTCATCAACACGCTTCTCATCGGAGCCGTCTGGATCCTCTCGCTTTTCCTGCTCTTTCCCCGGTTTTTCCCGCCGCTCACGATCAAATCATTCAACCGCTTCATCTCGATTCATTTCCTCCGGCTCTTTCTCTGGAGCTTCCGCGGATTCCTCCTCCTCACCTTCCTCGACCGCTACTCCAAATGAGTCATTTCTTCTGAGAGGTCTGCACGAGACGATTTTGTGCAGCTCTTCTTTCAGCCGCGAATTGTGCGCTAGGTGGATATGGACGTTCCCATCGCTCAGCTCGAGGCGCAGCGACCCGTCTTCATTCGAATAAGCGTCATACACGTCGAGAAAAGAAAGTTTGTGCTGCTCGCAGAGCTTTTTCAAAGCTCCATTTAGAAGGAGAGCCGACTCGACTCGTTCTTCAGCTGTCCCGTAAAAGGGAAATTCAGGACTGAAGACCTCCCATTTTACAGGCGGCACCACATTATAGACGACGCTCTGGAGAGATTCGTATTGGGACTGATTGTCTAAAATCGTCTGGATGTATTTCCCCGCGAGTTCATCGATGATCTCCTGGAGGGAAACCATTTGCAGATCCCTCTGCTTGACGATATGGCAGCGGACGTCGATTTCTCCGAAAACATAGACAGCCGTATCTCCCTCGCCGACCCCGAAATACCGCAGGTTGAAACTCGCAAGGCCGTCTCTTCCGACACGGTGCATTAAGATGGGTCCAACGTGGTGAACCCAGCAATTTTCCACATCGGAAAAGGCCCGGACATGGCTATCTCCGATCACATGGGTGATCGAATAAAGCGAAGGCGCAAATAAAAGGAGAGAGAGGAGTTTAGAACCCGTAGTCAACCTTGAAGCCGGCGTAAGGGGAGGAGTGAACATCGGTGTAGAGGGGTTTGCGGCCGCCGAGGTCTTTAATGTAGAAGGTGCCGCCGAAGTTATAGCCCGCATAGGCTTCAAACTCAAACTTGCGGATGATTTCATACTGGACATTCAGCTCCGCGCCGATCGTCGAGTAGCTGAAAATCGAGCGAGGCTGCGGCTCGTGCGTCCCCGTCCGGAAGCGCTCCTTGAGCGGTCTTCCTTTTAGAGCGACGCGCCACCTTTCAGTCCACTGGTAGCGGATCTCGTAATTGATCGGGAAAATGATCTCGAAAAGCCACTTTTTATTGGGTGAATAGTCGAAGCCGATGACGGGATACACCTGGTCTCCCTGCAATCCCGCATAGCCGAGCGTCCCGATGTGGTAGTGCCATTTGCGATGGATCTGGTAGGAGCCCCAGAGAAGGCCCGAAAAGAGTCCGTAGGAACCGGGTTGGTAGAAATGCTGCGCGTCCATGTTGTAGTCGGCCCGGATGATCCAGCGCCATTTCTCGAGCGCGATCGTGTAGAAGGTGAGGCCGAACTGCATGTAGTTGAATTGCGTTTTGTTAAATTTCGGATTCCGGTTCCACTCGAGGGTAAAAATGTTCCATTCGATGCGGGGAAAGAAATAGGAATAGCGGCTGATGGGAACGAGGATCGTCGCGAAGACATTCGCTTTATTGAACTGGAGATGGCCGTAGTTTGAGTCGCTATGGGCGCGTGTGATGTCGGCCTGGCCCAGATAAATGCCATTGCCTCCCACATGGAGGGGATGGTAGTCCCAGTACCCTTTTTCCTCAGCGGCAAGGAGGGGAGAGGCTGCGGCGGCGAAGAGGAAAAACCAGTGTCTCATAAGCTGACCATAACGGGTAAGGCGTTTAAGTTCAAACGGAGAGTCCCTGCATGCGCCGGTATTCGGTTTCTTTGGCGGCCCCTTCGAGTTTTTGGATGAGCGTGACTGCCTGGCCCTGACGCTCCTTTTTGGAAACGAGAAAATGGTCGAGCGCGCATTTTGCGACCTGAAGGAAATGGGTAACGCAGAGAACTTGGCGTCCCTGGGAAAGCTGCCGGAGTTTTTCTCCGAGGACCGCGGCCGTCTGTCCGCCGACGTTGCTGTCGATTTCATCGAAGACGAGGCACGATTTGCCTTCTTTTTCGGCGAGAATCACTTCTATGGCGAGAAGCAGACGCGAGAGTTCGCCGCCGCTCGCGCACTCTTCAAGAGGAATCGGAGGCACGCCGGGATTGGCGGAAAAGAGGAAGCGAACCGAGTCGGCGCCGTTTGCAGAAAGGGGCTTGGGTTCGAGGAGGACCGAAAATTGGGCATTGGGCAGGTTGAGCGACTTGAGTTCCGCGAGGATCAGCGGCTGGAATTTATGGGCGGCGGTTTTTCTTTTGCGGGAGATTTCAGAGGCGAGATGAAGATTTTTTTTCTTGAGAGTTTCCAAAGAAGCGCGGGCTGAAGCGATCTGTTCGTCGAGAGAGGAAAGGGAGTCGATCTGATCCTGGAGGGCTTTCTTTCGCTTCGCGGCGTCTTCGAATGCGGGGCCGAACCGTTTTTTGATCGATTCGATTTCGGCGATCCGCGATTCGATGGCGGAGAGTTTTTGCGGATCGGCATCGAGCCTCTCGACGTAGGAGCGGAGGGCATGGCCCGTTTCCTCGAGTTCAAGGGCGGTGTTTTTGAGCGATTCGGAAAGGGGCGCGAGTTTCGGGTCGAAGCGGCTGCACTGTTCGAGGATGGCCGACTGCCTCTTTAGTAAAGGGGCGATAGGGGTCTGCCCTTCGAGAAGTGCGGTGGAAAAGGAGCCTAGTTTTTCTAGCAGTTCCTGGGCGTGGCTGAGGAGGCGGTGTTCGGCTGAAAGTTTTTCTTCTTCGCCTTCCTGCCAGTTCACCTCTTCGATGGCGGCGAGATCTTCCTGGGCCCATTTTAAATCGCGGTCGCGCTGCGATTGAGCCTGAGTGAGAGACTGGAGCCGCTCTTCGATGGTTTTTTCCTCTGCGTAAGAGGAGGCGAGGGCGGCAAGGGAAGGGGAGAGGTCGGCGAAGGCGTCTAGCCTGTTTCTCTGGATGTCTGCGGAACAGAGGTCGCGGGAGCTGCTCTGGTCGACCCTCTGGATGGAGGGGCTGAGGGCTTCTTTGAGAAAGGAGAGGCTCACTTGCCGCTCTTCGATGAAGCACCGGTTTTTGCCGGAGCGGGAAATTTCCCTACGGACAGAGAAGGGTGGGGAGGCTTCGATCCCTTCCTGGGCAAGGAGGGAAGCGGGGAGAGAGGAGAAGAGAGCTTCGACGACGGCGAGATCGGCGTCTTTGCGGATGAGCTGCGCATCCGAGCGCTCTCCCGAGAGGAGGCGGATGGCGGAGAGGACGGCCGACTTTCCAGATCCGGTCTCGCCCGTCAAGATGTTGAGACCCGGCCCGAATTCGATAGAGGCCGATTCGATGAGGACGAGGTTCTGGATCTTGAGCGAGAGGAGCATCAGAGGATCTCCGCTGTGGTTTTGAAGTGGGTTTTGGCTGCTTTAGAGAGCGCTTCCGCGCCGAATTTAGCGACGAGTTTTTTGCCAGCCGCGACGACGGCGCTCGAGGCTCCTTTCGGCAATTCGAGGGAGAATTCGTCGCTGAGTTTTTTCATCCCGTCTAAAAAGGCGGCGCGGGCGAGGATGGAGGCCGCAGCGACGACGATGTCCGATTCGGCGCGCACCTTTTGCTCGAGCTCGACCTGCAGTTTTTTCTGGCGCAGGGCGTTTTCCATCACATACTCTTCGGCGAATTTGTCGAGGAGAGCTTTCGTGCAGCCGGTTTTGGAGACGAGGTCGCCGAGGGCGGATGTGTGGGCCCAGGCGAGAAGCCGGTTGAGATTTTTGAATTTCGCATGGAGTTCGTTGTACTTGGCCGGGAAGAGGCGGATCACAGTATAGGATGTGGCGGAGCGGATTTTCGAGGCGAGCTTGAGGACAGTGTCGTCGGAGAGCCGTTTGCTGTCCTTCACTCCCATCTCCTGGAGCTTTTGGATCCCTTCTCCATCGGCGTAGCAGGCGGCGACGCAGAGCGGGCCAAAAAAATCGCCTTTGCCCGCTTCGTCCATGCCGATATGGGGAGTCAGGTCGAGATGGGCAACCGGGTGGGAGAACTTGAATTCGCCGAGAATTTCGGGTTCCAGATAAAATTCGATGAACGAATCCATCTCTTTGCCCTGGACGGTGAGCTTGCCCGACTCGTAGAGCGTGCACGAAAGCCCTTTCTTCTTCGCAGAGAATACGGTGTAGGGCGGCTTTGACAGTTCGAAGCCCTGCCCGCGCAAATCTTCTTCGAGTTTTTTTGCGAGGGAGAGGTTGATTTCAGCGGTGAAACAGGTGGTCTTTGCCATAAAAGATATTCAATACTCAAATACCATGAAGGAGCGGGAATATGGCAAGGAGGCGCCCTGAATTCGAGCCAATTCTGATGTTGCCGAAGCAGCTAAACTTATAAAGTTTAGCGATGCAGGCAGGTCTCGAATTCAGCGGCTGTCCGACGCTGCCAGAAACCGTTTCTTCGTGTTATTTGAGTATAATGGCTTGGGGGGAAAACCTCAAGGTGCTAAGATGAGACCGTTGAAGAAATGCATTCGGACTCAAATCCGCGCTTTCTTTGCCGGATTCGGATTTTTCGCAAATCGCCTATACTTCTTCGCATATGTTCGATTTGCGAAAAACCGAACCGGCTTTGAAACCATCGAATTTGCGCAGCGAAGCCATTCCTTAAACGGTCTCAAGATGAAAAACAATCTGGAGGGTTTATGTCGGAAGCGATGAAAAAGCTGGGCGAAAGGTTCCGTTCCAAGCGGGAAGAAATGAACCTGACATTAAAAGAGGTGGAGAACGCCACATCGATCCGAATGACCTATCTCCAGGCGATCGAAGAGGGGCGGATCGGCCATTTTCTATCTTCTGTCTACGCGCTGGGATTTATCCGGCAGTATGCGAATTTTCTCGGGTTCGAACAGGAAAAACTGACGAAGGAATTTCCCGACGCGCTGCGGCTCCCGACGGAAAAACAGGATTTCGCTTATGGAATTGGGACGCTGGAGATGCGGAGCAGCCCGCAGGGCGGCGTGAGATGGGTGCCCAACCTGATTTGGGGAAGCGCGTTCGTTCTGCTTGCGATCTGCGCCTGGTATTTCGCCAAATTCATGGGAATCATCTAAATATGTTTATTTGATCGAAAATTCGGAATCCTTTAGAGTCACCATTTATGGAACAACTGGGCGACTACATCATCCAAAAGCAATTAGGCCAGGGCGCTTTCGGGGATGTTTTCCTCGCCGAGCACCGCTTTATCAAGAGGCCGTTTGCTCTGAAAGTCCTGCCTGAAGAGATCGGTTCCGATCCCGGTTTTATCCGCAGATTCGAAGCGGAAGTAGGGGAGATCGCCGCCTTAGACCATCCGAATATTGTCCGCATCCATAACATCTCCTGCAGCGAGGGCAGATATTTCGTCGTCACCGACCCGATCGTCGATTCGATGGGCGAGACGATGAACCTCGACCGCTATCTTGAACTGAAGGGAAAAGCTCTTTCGGAAGAGGATTGGATCCAGCTTCTCGGCCAGATCGCCTCGGCTCTCGACTACGCTCATGAAGCAGGAATGGTCCACGGTTCAGTTAAGCTCACGAATATATTAGTGACCTCCGCCGAAGTGGGCGTCCGGCTCCAGCTTTCCGATTTCGGCCTGTCGCGGATGGTTGGCGAGGGCATTTCCTTCGTCCGGCTCTGCGGGCAGATCGCCGAGTCGCTTCTGCCGCAAAGGTCCCGCGCTTCTGAAAAAGCGCTTCATCTGAGCCGCAATTTCATCCGCAGTTTCTCCTTTTTAGCCCCTGAACAGAAATCGCTCGACGCCGAACCTGCATCGGCGCGCGCCGACGCATATGCATTCGGGATTTTGGCTTACTATCTACTCCTCAAGCGCGTTCCGGAAGGGTGCTTCGAGCTTCCTTCGAGAGCGCAGCCTGACGCAAAATTAAATTGGGATCTCCTCATCAACCGCTGCCTCCAAACGAATCCGAACGTCCGCCCGCAAAAACTGACGCAGGCGATGCAGGAATATCTCCATGCGCCCCGTTCTGTAGGGAAAGAGATGCATTCGCTTGCGGAAGTGGAGCCGAAAGTCGAAAGCATCATGCAGATGGATTTCGAGTTTCCCCATAAGCACCACGCTGCGGTTGAAACAGCCGTCCAACAGGAAACGCACGAACCTCCAAAGCCTGTCCTGAAGCCGCAGGAGATCGCGCGGCCTGAATACGAACCTGACCCAGCAGCGATTTTCCAGAGGGATACTCTTGTATCCCACTACGTCCCGAAGAAAGTCGACGTCGAAGAGATCCATCCGCTCATGACGGAAATGATCGTGATCCCGGGCGGATCGTACCAGCGCGGCAGCAACGAAGGGGCGCGCGACGAGATGCCCCGCCATGCGGTCAAACTGGCGAGCTTCGCGCTCGATGTCCATCCGGTCACGAATGAACAGTTCCTCCGCTTTCTTTTAGCGATGGGCGGAGAAAAAGATCACAACAACAACGACATTATCCGCCTCCGCGACTCGCGCATCAAGCGAAGCGCAGGGAAGGCGATCATCGAGTCGGGCTACTCCAAGCATCCCGTCGTCGGAGTCACCTGGTATGGGGCCGTCGCCTACGCGAAATGGATCGGCAAACGCCTTCCCACCGAAGCCGAATGGGAAGCGGCCGCATCGGGCGGCAAAGAGACGTTCCTCTATCCGACTGGAATCGACATTGAGCGGACGCAGGCCAATTTCTTCAGCTCCGACACAACGCCTGTGATGAGCTACCCTCCAAACGCTTTTGGAGTGTACGACATGGCGGGGAACGTCTACGAATGGTGCCAGGATTGGTACGCCTACAATTATTACGACGCCTCAGTGATCGAGCCGGACAGCCCTCTGGGGCCGCCGCAGGGAGTCTACCGCGTGCTGCGCGGAGGCTGCTGGAAGAGCTTGAAAGACGACCTTCGCTGCTCGCACCGCCACCGCAACAACCCGGGCGCAGTCAACGGAACCTACGGCTTCCGCTGCGCTGCCGACGTCTCATGATCTCCGTCCTTTTTGTCTGCGTCGCCAATATCTGCCGATCTCCCGCTTTAATGGCCTCCCTGAAACATCTCGCCGCAGAGCGCGGCCTTTCAGATAAACTCTATGTCGACAGCTGCGGGATTGCCTGGTCCCATCTCGGGGAGCATCCCGACAAAAGAACTTTCGACGCGGCCAAGAAGAGGGGCGTCCTGATCGACCATAGGTCGCAGCAGTTCCAGGAATCGTTCTTCGACGCCTACGACTTCATCTTCGCTGCAACCGGCGACGTCGCCGAGCAGCTCAAACTCCGCGCCTCGAATCCGAAACATTTGGATAAGATCCGTCTCGCGACAGATTTCAGCTCCAAATATAAAGGCCAGGACATTCCCGATCCCTACTACTTGAGTCCCACAGGATTCGACGACGTCATGGAAATCATTCTCGATTCCGCCGAAGGAATCCTCAATTCGATATTCAAGAAATAGAAAGAAGAATGAACAGGATCCGCTGCGCTTACAGGATCTGGCAGGATCAATAAATTAGACTCACTCAGTCTGCTGGTAAAAAAGGAACAGGATATACATGATCTCAATCCCACCCCAGAAAAGATGCTTTTCAGGGGCCCCGGGCGGCATGATGCGCAGGATGTATAAATTAGATCCCCCGAAGGGATTAAAAAGACAAATTAACAGGATCGGCAGGATCAATAAATTAGACTCACTCAGAACGAACTTAAAAATTTTCAATGATTGCAATCGCTAGATGGCTGCGACAAACCAGACCCTAGCGTATTGATCACATCGATGCAACATCCAGAATCGCCCTCGTTATCCCACTCAATTTATCTTGCCTATCATGCCGCCCGGGGCCCCTGAAAAGCATCTTTTC
>CAYPZU010000065.1:0-11842 GCA_964415395.1 uncultured bacterium | reverse complement strand
AAAAAACATCTCAAATCTCATCGAAAATCTTTACCAGGATAGGTTCTTTTAAAATCGAAGTTAATTATCGGGATAATTATATAACTTAAAAAATTTACATTATAACCAATCTATAGTAATATTATTAATATAAGAAAGGGTGATTATGTCAGTAAACACAGATCCAGTTTCTACCAACAATATAATTCCTGGGACCGCAACTCCAAAAAATACGGCCCCCGTCAATCCTTGGGCCTTCGACGATACGCCCATTTATACGTTGATGAATGCGATGACAGCGATCGCCCGCGCGACGAATAGCCTCCTGGGAGACCAGACGAAGCTGATCCAGGGACTGATGGCTTTCTCTTCAAACCTGATTGGCCCTGAGTCGAACAACGCCTCCAACTTCTGGAACGCCGTCCTCAATAACGACGAGACGTGGATTGCAGATTCTTCCGGCGATCCCCAAAAACAGTCGATCTACTCGAACGACATGAACATCAACAACACGAAAGCCTCTCAGACCTCGACTGGCTACAACAACATTTTAAGCGGTCTTGCCCAACAGACGTCCAGCATGACGTCCAACTATGGCAACCTCTCTCAGCTCGCCAATACCGTCGTTACGGGTCTGGCAAGCGCAATCAACCAAGACTGGGTCATCTAATTTAAGGATTTTTATGGCAGCTTGTCCAACACAACCCGTCCACGCCCTCGGATTCCGTATGATCTCCGTGGGAACCAGCGCTCCCGCGAACGAGAAATCGATCCGCGCTGCGAAGCACTGCCTTTCGGCAGTGGGCCGCGCGCTCGACTCGTGCGTCAGCGGCTCTTCCGCTGCTCCGCAAGGACGGACTCCGGCAACTCCAGAGAGAGCCGAGAAGTACGTCATCGTCCGGAAGCAGTTCGACTTTGCGAATGCCGGATTCGCCCAGGCGATGGAAGAATACGCTTTGAACATGGCCTCTTACATGAGCAACGCCGACGACGCGCAGAAGCCGGAATCGAAAGAATCGACCTCCTCCTCAAATGCTCCGCAAGGGCAGACTCCAGCAACTCCAGAGAGAGCCGAGTGGTACGTCATCGTCCGGAAACAGTTCGACTTTGCGAATGCCGGATTCACCCAGGCGACGGAACAATACGCTTCGAACATGGCCTCTTACATGAGCACGTTCATGAGCAACTCCGTCGACGCGCAGAAGCGGGAATCAAAAGAATCGACTTCGTTCTCAGAACTCGCCGAGAATATCTCCAAACAGGTGGCTCAACAGTGGCAAATCTATGACGAAGAGGAAGCCAACGCTTCAAGCGGCCTCGGATTCCTCGGCTATATCCTCGATGCGATCACGATCGTCATCGGCGTTTTAACAGAAGATCCGGCTCTCGTCATGATGGGAGTCTACGGCATCGTCACACAAGCGACAGGACACGATCCTGTCGAGTCGTTCTTCGAGAATTTGACAGGCAACCAGATCGCCGGAGAATTCCTCGCAGGCGTTGCAGAAGCAGCAGCTGGCGGCGGACTGAATTTCGCTGTCGAGAAAGGCGCGCAGACCTTCTGCAAAGACGCAGCGGAGCAGATCGCGAAAGACGTCGCTGAACAAGCGGCCAAAGACGGCGCAGCGCAAGCGGAAAAATCGGTTCTTAAAACAGCCTTTACCAAGATCATGAACTTCCTGTCGACGCTCGGCATGATGCTGATGATGTCTCCCTTCTGGCAGAACGTCGCGGCCCAGATCCCTGGCGTCGGCAAAGAAGGCGCAATCTGGCTGGGGCTTGTATTCTCGATCGTCTTCACTGCAGGGGCTTCGGCTTTTGCAGAACAGGGCTTCGCTCAGCAAATCGTCCGGAAAGGGCTTGTGAACAAATTCGGCCCGAACGCGATTAAAGTCCTCGACGGCTTGACGCTGGCTCTGACCCTCGCGCGCAATGGAACGCAGATCGGAATCGGCGTCCAAACGATCAGACAAGGCCAGGAACTTGAAAAAGCGGCCGACATCCTCAGACAGTTGGGGGGCACGCAAAGCCTCATGACTTTGGTTCAGGGGTTGGTCGACATGTTCAATGTCGCGATGGTGCAGACGCAGACGATGATCAAGACGGCAACGGAAGATTACGCAGCGTTCAACGATACGCTCCCCTCTCTCGGTCAGATGATGGATATCAACCGCCAGCAAGCGGTTTAAAAAGACTTAAAATAATAAAAGGGTAAAAACTATGTCAGAATTCGGCAGCCAATACATCCCCTCCGTCGCAGCGGCGACGGGATTCCAGACAGCGGGGATCTTGAAATACCTTGCGGAGAGCCGCAAGAACCAGATGAAGCTCGTTCAGGATTTCCAGAGCGCGCAATATACCACCACAAAAGGCTTGGCTCAGTCGCAGCAAAATACGCTCAACAAACAGGCCGACGCGGAAGAAGATCAAGCCCAGGCGATGATCTGCCAGGGCGGAATTGGACTGGGAGCGCCCATCCTCTCTACAGGCTTCAGAATCGGCCGTAATTTCACGTCCGAATTTAAAGGAATTCAAACCGAATCGGAGAATCTCGATGCGTGGAGAAACACGCTCGCATCTGGCAGAGCTCCCGTCATGTCCGCAGCTGAAGAGCCTGGCATCGACATGAACGTCTTTAAAGCCGGATCTCCGGATGAAGTGAACAGCGAATTCCCCCGCCTGCAGACGAAGGTGTACGGACAATCGAACCCTGCGAACGATCCCGATGCGGAGATCGTTGCAGCTCTCCGGACGCCAAGAGGCGGCTCGCCCGACGAGCAAAATCCGGGCGCGCTCGAACTCAAGCGGATGTACGACACCATCGAAGGAAAAATCAACAAGGAAGATGAAGGCGTCCAGGGCCGCAGAAGCCGCTACGAGACCTTCACGAACCTGTGCGATCAGAAAATCGAAGGCGGCATCAACGCGATCGGCACGATGGTAGGAGGATTCCAAAACCTCGACGCAGCAACCGCGCGCAGAGCCCAAGCTGAAGCGAGCGCTGAGCAGCAGTACAACGATTATATCAACAAGACTCAGGAAAACGTCATCCAGACGGCGACCAAGGTCTACGACGAGATCAACCAGACCCAGCAGCAGGCAAGCCAGTCTTACTTCGAAGGCCTGGCCCGCGCTAACCAGCCGGTCTAACCCACTCCCTCCTCCTGTTGTTCCTGACCGCCCCATTCCGGGGCGGTCTTTTTTTATCCTGAAATTTACACAGACAAAACCCTAACAATAAGCCGCTTACGACTAAAATATTTAATAGAATTCTAGGACGAATTCTGGTATAATAGAAGTAACAAAGGAATCAAATGTCAGTCCAAGGCATAGCCGTCTCAACCACCCGCTCGCACGCCCCTCCCGTCCTTCCGCCAGGCCCCTCAGCTCCGGTAGTCGGCCACCTGGTCCTTGGAGGGCAAACCGCTCTCTACATTCCACTCAAAGACGGCCGCTACATCAAGATTCCGTTCCGAACCCAGCAGCAGGCCGACGATCATCAAGCTCTGCACGCAGCGCTTCTAACCCCTCCCGTAGGGCATGCGTACCCCCCAGGCACTGTGATCAACATGGCGGCGGGCACATTAGAGTGCAACGGACGGACGATTGAGTGGCTCCATCAAGACCCAGTCAAATCCAGACAGCTGCAGGAACTCCGCCAGATATTTCACGACGCGACCGGAACGACCTACAGCAACACACCCTGGCAATTCTACCTCCCCGGCGACCGGGCTCCCTTCAACGAAATCCCTCCCGCCTTCCAGCAGCTCAATCAGGGCAAACTCCTCCAGCAAATCGAATTTAAATCCGCTGACGAACAAAATGCTTTGGGAAGACTGGCGCCCAATGAGCAGCAAAAAGCGCGCGCGCGTTATCATATTGGAAATAGACTCTTGTCAGATGTCCCTGCGTTTCTTGGCACCCATCAAACTGCTGTAAGCGCATTAAACACTCTTGAGTCTCAAAGCAGAGCGGCCCAGCTTCGAAAAACAGCCGACCATTTTGAAAAAACTCGCTCGCCTTGCAGACGGGCTCTGATCGAATTCGCCGCTTACCATCCGCTCGCCCTCACTGGCCCCACGGCAAATAGACAAACGCAACTTAACGCACAATACCAAACAGCTTTGACCTATTTACAAACAGCCACGGGGCGCGTCGCAGGCACAGTGTTCAACCGCAAGGAAGACGCTCAATTGATGGATCAATTGGCAAAAGAGATGGCGCTCATCTCGTGTACTACGCCGGAAGACTACGAAATGGGATGCCTCCATTTCGGCGTCGACAAAACGCAAACCTCTCCCGAACTCTTCCTCATCCGCCTCGCCGAAGAAATCCGAGCCAATAATGATCCAAACGATACAACAGAGATACAAGAATACATCGACCAGGGGATGAAGCTCTGCTTCCCCCACCTCAATCATCCGGAAGACCGCGCAGCGATGGCGCATGAACTCCTGCGCATCGCCGATCACATGATCGACCGCGGCCCAAATGGAACTATTCGTAATAATCATACGAGACAGCCTTTCTATCCCGGAATCGGGCTCCCCTAATAACTCCCCTCGGCCCTGCGAATGGACACGAGCGCAACGCGCGCGTGCCGTAAGCAGTCGATCGCCGCTAAGGCAAAGCATAAATCGTAGCGCAGGAGAGCGCCTTTGGCGCGGCGGGGGGCAGTGTTTTTACACGCTCCCCCGACGAGCACACGATTTTGCACAGCCGTAGTTAGGCGCAAGGGACGAAGGGAACCTCGTCCCCGACATGTTGATATTGGCCCTACCTAAGTGCAACATCGAGATTCCTTCCCAATTCTCAACCAATCCATCCTTCCCATTTTCCTTGTAAATTTACGCGCGGAGATCAATAATAAAGCAGAGGGTGTACGCTCATGCTCCGCGATTTTCTCGAAAAGCTGTGCGATGAACTGGCGATCCAACCTGCGCCAAAACTAAACCAAGACAAATTCTATCCGTTCGCATTGAATGCAGATGTGCAAATGCAAATCCGCGATCTGGAACCCGGTTTGGGAATGCAGGCTAAGATTTGTCCCTGCCCAAATGGAAAACGGGAAGATTTATTCATCCATTTAATGCGCGCCAATCTGCTCGGACAAGGCACCGGCGGATCGCGCATCGGACTCGACGCCGACGAGAAATTCTTGACACTCTCTCTCGGATTGCCGTATGAAATGAACTATAAGACTTTTAAAGAAAGCATCGAAGATTTTGTCAATTATTTGCTTTATTGGCGGGAAGAAGTGGCAAAATTTGAGAAAGAAACATTACTATAGCGCGAACGTAAAGAGACCATGCCAGCGCACCTGATCGCAGAAGAAGGGCCGAACCGAGGCCTGATCTTGAATTTGGAAGAGGGCGAAGAATGGATCGTCGGGAGAGATCCTGACGAAGCCGATTTTGTCATTGAAGACAGCACGGTTTCGCGCAAACACGCAAAGCTGACGAAATCAGACGGCGCCGTCTACCTGAAAAACTTAAGCAAAGTGAACCCGACTCTCGTCAATGACGAGGAGCATGAAGACCGGGTTTTGCTGAAAGAAGGCGACCGGGTTCAGATCGGAAATACGGTTCTCCTCTATTCGGAAGAGGCGCTTCCCGAACTGGCGAACGCGCCGAAGCCTCCCAAAAAGAAGAAGAAAAAGAAAGCCGGCTACGACGATATCTTCGGCGATCTGGAAGAGCCGAAAGAAGAAGAAATGCCGCTGCCGCCGGCTCCGGAAGAGCCTCCTGCTGCGGAAACGCCGGTTTATGAAGAGCCGCCAGCTCGCGAAGAGATCGAAGCTGAAGCGCCGAAAAAACCGGAGCGCTCGGCTTACGACACGATCTTCGAAGCTTCGGACGAAGAAGAAGAGCTCCCCTTTAATCTGATCGCCGAAGCGCCTTTAATTTTAAAAGTCATCTCGGGGCCGAACGCAGGCGCCGAAATCGGAATCGAGAAAGGGCGCACCTATATTTTGGGCAAAGACCCCAATTCGTGCGACATCGTATTCCAGGATTTGAGCGTTTCGAGAAATCACGCACGGCTGGCTGTGAGCCCAGAGGGCGTGATCGACATCGAAGACCTCGGCTCGAAAAACGGGACGGTGGTCAACGGAGCGCCGCTCACTGAAAAGCGGATCGTAACGCCGCAGGATCTGATCGCTTTGGGCACGACGGTCTTCATGGTGATCGACCGGGAAGCTCCGCAAGAGACGATCTATTCACCGATGGTTCCCTCCTACGAGGCGCCGAAAATCGCCGAAGAGAAACAGGCGGAAGAGGAAGCGGCGGCGGAACAGGAGATTGCCGAAGAAGAGAAGGACTGGAAGAAAAAGCCGATCCCGATGAAGCATCTGGTGGCGGCCGGGTCCTTTCTGGGCATATTCCTGATTGTTTTCCTGAGCTTTTTCTCCTTGTTTAAATCGAAAGGGATCGAGATCGTGCAGAAAGAGCCGATCGACGAGATCAAAGAAGCCCTGGACAAGTTCAAAGAAGTGCAGTTTTCCTACAACCCGGGAAGCGGAAAGCTCTTTCTGGTAGGTCACGTGCAAACAGGCGTCGACTTCCAGGAGATGAACTACCGGATCGGACAGATTCCGTTTATCCTGAGTACGGAAGACAACGTCGTCATCGACGATCTCGTGACGAAAACGATGAACGACGTGATCAGCGGGAACGCAGCGTGGCGCGGAGTGAGCATTCAGACGCCTGAAGCAGGCAGGTTCGACGCGGTCGGCTATCTGCAGACGGCGGCGGATGCGGCGGCTTTAAACGAGTATTTGACAGTTAACTTCCCCTATCTTGACAGACTGCAAAACAAAGTGGCGATCGAAGAAGTATTGAATACGCAGCTGCAGAATTTGCTGGTCTCGTCGGGATTTGGCGCAGTGACGTTCCAACTGACGAACGGCGACGTCGTGCTGTCAGGCGTCTACAGCGAAAAAATGAGCAGCGAGTTCAAGGACCTGATGAAATCGATGAATTCGATCAGCGGGATCCGGTCAGTGAAAAATTATGCCGTCGCGACCCATCCGAACCAGGCGGGGATCGACCTGACGCAGCAATACCGCGTCACGGGATCTTCTCTGTTCGACGGGCGCGGCTACAGCGTCGTTCTCAATGGCAGAATCTTCACTTTGGGCGATTTGGTCGACGGGATGAAAATCACTTCGATTCTCCCAAATACGATTCTACTTGAAAAAGATGGCTTAAAATATAAAATTGACTACACGCGGTGAAACGAGGAAGGAAGGTTTATGTTTGGATTAGAAAAAAAACCCGGTGAAAAATTTGCCTTTGATCTTGAAAAAGACGTCAAAGACAACCCTGCAAGGGGAAAAGAAATTATGAAAACAGTGGAAGACCGGATCCACGAAATTAAAAAACACCTGAGGGAAGGGCAAAACGAAAAGGACTTCGACCGATTTGGAATCCTTTTGCATGGGTATGCCGCCTTGCAGAAAGTCATACGAAAAGTAGCGAAATAGGAGCATGAAATGATCTCACTTCCGGGTGTAACCCTCTCATTTAAATCACTGATCTCGGCATATAAGAAATTGCAGTCGGGCCTCGTCCAACAAGTGCGGGCGCTCGCGAGCAAGATCAGCCAGGCGACTCCTGGTTCGTTCATCTTGCTGCAGTTCCAAATGAGCCAGATCACGCAGATCGGCGAATCGATTTCGAACTTGATCTCCCAGGTCAACTCGGTAATCAACGCAGCGATCAGGAACCAGAAACCTCAATAATAGGTGGATAGGTATCCGCTGGTTATTGAATGTACCCATTAAGAGGACTTGAGCCATGGCAACTTTGAAAAAATATAAACAGGACTTCATCTTGATGCTGGAAGCCGGATTCATTGCGGTGAACCAGGCGGATGAGGATGCGGCGCTGAAGCTTTTCCGCGCAGCGGAAATTCTCGACGCAGAGAGCGTGATGCCCAAAGTGGGCTTCGGCTATCTCCACCTGCACAAACTCGAACTGAAACAGGCCGTGCAAGCCTTTGAGGAAGTGCTTTCGAAAGAACCCGGCAACGAAATGGCGAAAGCCTTTTTAGGGCTTTGCATGAGCATGATGCCGAATTCGATCGAGAAAGGGGAAAAGATCCTCGAGCAGGGGCTGAAATCGAAAGATCCGATGATCAAGCGCCTGGCGGGAACCGCGATCGACTTCGTCGAGAAGTTCATCAAGAAAACGCCTGGTCCTGCAGGAAAAAGCAAATGATCACTAAAGGCCAGGAAGGCTCCGCATGGTAACATCGCCTCCCGACAAGAGCCCCGATCCGATTTCCGGCGGGAAATCAATGGAGCCGATCGAAAAGCCGATGACGCCTCCGTCTACGGCTGGTTTCGATACGTATATGCAGAAAACTCCGGACTCGCCTAAACAGGCGGGGCCGGGCGCGGGATCGCAAGGTCCCACTCCCATCGACCTATCGAAAACCCCGACGTTCCAAACGGCGGGACCGACGTTCAATACCTTGCTGGCTCAGGCGAAAACAGCCCAAGACTCGCTGGGAACTGTCAAAGACCAGCTGAATACCCCCAACCTGAAATTCAAGCGGTCGCAAACCCATTTGATGAAGAATAAGCTGAGCGATGCGAATTCCTACATCCGCTCTGCGGGGGCGAAGCTGGGGATCGAAGCCCCTCCGATGAAGATGCCTGCGGGAGCCACTCCGCTTGACCGCTTCCTCGGATATGTCAACGACGGCCAGGAACAGCTCCTCTCGGTGCAGCAAAAGCTAAAAGAGCTGTCCGCCTCGCGCCAGGACATACGTCCAGGCGACATGATGTATCTTCAGGTGAAAATGGGGCTGGCCCAGCAGGAAATCGAATACTCCTCCACTCTCTTGAGCAAGGTGATCAGCTCGATCACGACGATCATGAATACCCAGTTATAGGATTTAGATGGAGCCCAACGCTTCGTTCGACAAGCTGATCAGCCATCTCGAAGACGTGGAGCTGACCACTGTCCACGGGCGGATCACCGAAGCGGTCGGGATGCTGATCCGCGCGGTCGTTCCCCAGGTGAAGATGGGCGAAGTGTGCCTGATCAAACGACAGGGAGAGCCGCTCGCCGCCGAAGTCGTCGGATTCACGAAAGACGAGGTGATCCTTTCTCCTCTTGGAGACATGAAAGGGATCGGCCCCTCTTCCGAGGTGATCCCGATGCGGATGCCGCTCCACATCAAAGTAGGGCCGAATCTGCTCGGCAGAGTCCTCAACGGGATGGGCCAGCCTCTCGACGAGGACACAAAAGGCCCTCTCCATCTCGAAGAAACGGTTTCTGTCATCAACGCTCCTCCCGATCCCCTGAAAAGAACCGTCATCACGAAGCCGATTTCAGTCGGCGTCCGGAGCATCGACGGAATCCTCACCTGCGGCCGTGGCCAGCGGGTGGGCATTTTCGCAGCGGCAGGCGTTGGAAAATCGACTCTTTTAGGAATGATCGCCCGGAATGCGGTCGCCGACGTAAACGTGATTTCGCTCATCGGCGAGCGGGGGCGCGAAGTGAGGGAGTTCCTCATCAACGACCTGGGTCCCGAAGGGATGAAGCGCTCGGTGATCATCGTCTCGACTTCCGACCAGGCGGCCCAGATGCGCCTGAACGCCGCCTATGTGGGAACGGCCATCGCAGAATATTTCCGCGACCAGGGTAAATCGGTCATCCTGATGATGGACTCGGTGACGCGCTACGCCCGAGCGCTCCGCGAAATCGGCCTTGCGGCAGGCGAACCGCCAGCCCGCGCAGGCTACACCCCTTCCGTATTTGCGATTCTCCCGCGCCTTCTGGAGCGCTCCGGGAACTCCGACAAAGGATCGATCACCGCTTTCTACACGGTGCTGGTCGCAGGCGACGATATGAACGAGCCGGTAGCCGACGAAGTCCGTTCGATCCTCGACGGACACATCATTCTCTCCTCGGAACTGGCGCGGCAATACCACTATCCGGCGATCGACGTTCTCGCCTCGGTCAGCCGTATCCTGCCGCACATTGTCGACAGACAGCATCTCGATCTGATTGGAAAGGTGAGGGAAGTGCTGGCGAACTATAAGAAAAACGAACTCTTGATCCGGATCGGGGAATATAAGCCGGGTTCAGACAAGAACGCCGACTTCGCCCTGAAATACATCGACAAGGTGAACCGGTTCCTCAAGCAGCAGGTGGACGAGAAGTGCACCTACGAGGACACCGTCCGCCAGCTCAAGGCTTTATTTACCTAACGTCAATTCGTTGAAAAACCCACGTTGGGAGACGATCCAATCCCCTGTTCAGGAGATTTTGTCCACGCTCCAAAACATCCCAAGCTTTCTGCTGGAATTGTCCGCAGCGGGAGACTGGAACCGGAGATTCGGGAGCATCTGGAGTCTCTGGCCGAGCCCGAAGTGTAAAGGGGGCCAAAGGAGATTCTATCTTCTGTCTTGCCGCTCTCTCTTTCGCCATTTGAGCCAGAAGTTTTCTCGATTCCAAGGTCTGCGTATTTACAGGAATCACAGGAGCTTCGATAGCTGGATAAACGGTTTTAGGAAGCTGCCCATTCATCCCTTTCCGTTTTCTTCGCTCGGCAAGCTGTCTGCGAATCTGTTCCGCTTCTTTGAGCGCCTGGAATTCTTCTTCGGATATCTCAACAATTCTTGGACCTTCGGCTCGCGGCGAAGCGAGGGGAACGAGCATCCAATTGTCGCTTTCTCTTGGCGTTTCGGGATATTCGATGATCGGCTGCGTTTGCTGAGAATGAAAGGGAACGAGGGAAAGATGAGCCGGCGTTCTTTCTTGAGATTTCGGGAAATAAAGCGGCTCTCTTTCTGTCGGCTCTTCGGTTGCATCTTCAATCACAACGCCCGTTAAATCCAACTTCGGAATCGAATCATTCCCTGGCTGTTCTCCGTCGGATTCTTCATCTGCTGCAGTAGCAGCGGTTTTTCTTCGGATTTCCTCTCCGATGCTCGCGTGGAGATCGGCAAAAGTAATCATATGCGGCATCGGGAGTTGGCGGACATAAGGTTTACGGGGGACTGAAGTCATTTCGAGCGAGACAGGGTCACCTTGCGCATCTGTACGCTGCCGCTTATAGTTTGGAGAAATGAACTGCGGGCCTTCTCCAGGAACTTCTTCCTCTTCACCCGTCGACGTTTCCCCGGCTATAGTTTCGAAAGGAACCATTTCAACATCGGAAGGCTGAGGTTTCGGATGGAGGATCTGGATATCTCTCTCACGGAAAGCTTCCTCCATTCCCCGTTTTTCCCAGCGATCGACGGCGTGGAAATAGGAGACGAGCGAGCCGATAATCCAGATTGCGACGAGCGCAATGCAAATCGCCTGACCGGCAATGGGGATCGCATTGACCGCAATCGCTCCAGACAGCATCAACATTCCTGTCGTTACGCTACCAGCGGCAGAAGCGGCGCTGACGGCGGCCTGGGTGCCTGGGTGGGTGATGACGCGGCAGCAAAGGGATCTGTTCTCTTCGTTATTAGGCTGAATTACGCTCATAATTATTCCAATTAAATTAGTCCGTCTATTATAACATAATATTCATAATTAATCACTTAATAATTATAATTTACACAAATTAACTAAATATTTACTTACAACGATTACCCCAAATCATTGAGGGAAAAAGGGGGGCTCAATATCAGCGCGACAAGATTTTTTTTGATGCATAAAGTGTTCTACTCTTAAAAAAGGAACAGGATATGCACGATCGCAAGCGGCATGATGCGCAGGATGATGCCTCTTCAGTATTCGATCTTCCGTCCTGGGATAATTACCTCAAATCCTCGCTCAGACGAAACCTCTAACCGATTGCCGATGAGAGCAATCACGAGCGGCATATCTCACTTAATTTATCTTGCCTATCATGC
>CAYPZU010000064.1:0-12356 GCA_964415395.1 uncultured bacterium | reverse complement strand
GTCGGCCCGAATGGCGAGCGGCCTTTTTGCGGCGATGGCATCGGTTGCTGAATAGAAGAGGATCCCGATCAGAGGGATCAGGCCCAGCCCGCAGAAAATGAGCCCCCAGATCCAGAACGGGACTCCTGAAGCGTCGAGTAGATAGAGAAACTGCTCACCCGGCTGTTCGAGAAAATAAACCATCGCTGTTTCGAACGCGGAGAGATCGAGAATCCGGTCGGTGAGAAAGTCGAGGCAGTGGGAGACCAGGAGCAAAAATGTGAGCGCAAAATAGAAGTAAACCCAGTCGCGGCTTAGCCATTTTTGGATGATCCAGCCGAGAAAAATCAGGATCGAAACTTCGGTCAAAGCCTGCCCTGCCGCGTAGAGAAAGAAAAACATCCGCGAGCCGCTGAAGTTCTCCCGCACGAACACGCTGCTGCCGGAGAACAAAATCAGTAGAGTCAGAAATAGTCCGAAGTAGATATAGTTGACGCGGATGGGGGGCGGAGTTTTTTCATCCATGAATCTATCCGCAAAGTAGAGGGTTTAGGGATTCGAGAAAATTTTTGCGACCCCGTTTCGGGGCGCTGGGACCAAAAAGTTTCCGAAGACCGACGTTATAATTTGCGGATAGGTTCATATCCTCACTATACTGAAATCAACGCAACTTGCAAGGCAGCTCGATGAAATGGATCCGCGATTTCCAGTTATTCCTCTTTGATTTCGATGGCCTTCTCGTCAATACGGAGCACCTTCATTTCCAGGCTTATCTGAACGTCCTTTCCCGCAGGGGCTATAGCCTCGACTGGAGCTTCGGGAAATTCTGCGAGCTGGCCCATCTCGACTCGAAAGCGTGGAAAGAGGCTTTGTGGGCGGAGATTCCCGATTTGGTTCCCGTCTGGAACGACCTGTATGCAGAAAAGAAAGACGCTTATCTCGAGTTGGTTGCATCAGGCAAAGTCGAATTGATGCCGGGCGTCGAGCGGCTGCTGAAGACGCTGGGACAAGCTGCGGCGAGAACGTGCGTTGTCACCAATTCGAATCTCAGGGAAACGGAGACGATCCGCTCCCAGGTTCCTCTCCTGAAAACGATTCAGAAATGGATCACGCGGGAGGACTATGAGAAGCCGAAGCCGAGTCCCGAGTGCTATCTGAAAGCGATCCAGCTCTACGGGAAAGCGGGCGACCGGATCATTGGGTTCGAAGATAGCGTAAGGGGGCTGAAGGCGCTGCAGCAGACGACGGCTTTGCCGGTGCTCATTTGCTCCTCCCGCCATCCGCTGCTTGAAATTGCCTCGGAAGGGGGCGTTGTCCACTTCGAATCGTTCGAGCAAATCCCCGACGCGTTCGCCCGCTCCTAGAATAGATTCCCAGCAAAGCCTTGTTTCTATCTCTGTGTACTCTGTGTCTCTGTGGTGGATCTCCTCTCAGTAGCGGACTTCCATGAGGAAAAGGCCGTGGGGAGGGGCGGCGGCGCCGGCCCTGCGCCGGTCTTTCGAGGCGAGCATTGCAGCGACTTCTTCCGGTTCGAATCTCCCTGCGGCGATGTCGAGCAGCGTGCCCGTGATATTGCGTACCATTTTATACAGAAATCCATCCCCTTCGAATTCAAGGCGCACGCCCCCCTTTTGCTCGACGACATCGAGACGGTAGAGAGTGCGGATGGTGTCGTCCGACTTGGTTTCCTTGCTGTTGGCGAATGCAGAGAAGTCGTGCGTTCCAAGAAAAAACTGCGCCGCTTTTTTAAGACGGAGGAGGTCGATAGGGACGAAAACCTGGGCTCGGTAGAGACGGGAGAATGGATCGGCCACGCGATCCAGGTGGAGGTGGTAGTGGTAGATTTTCGAGCGGGCGCTGTAGCGGGCGTGGAAGGAGTCGGGCACAGATTCGATCTGGAGAATGCGGATGTCTTCGGGAAGAAGCGCGTTGAGGGAGATGCGGAGGCGGCTTAGATCGATTGGAAGATCGGTATCGAAGTGGGCGGTTTGGCCGCGGGCATGGACGCCAGCGTCGGTGCGGCCTGAGCCTGTGAGCTGAATCGGATGGCGCAGAGCTGTTTCGAGCGCCTTTTGGGTGAGAGACTGGATCGAGTCTCCTGTTTCCTGGACTTGCCAGCCGAGATAGCGCGTTCCGTCGTAGGCGATGGTGAGTTTATAGCGCGGCATGGGCAATCAGAGTTTCGGCCACGGCCAAATCGAAAGGCGTCGTGATTTTGAAGTTGCGGGGCGTATAGGGGACCACTTCGGTTGGGTGTCCGATCCTTTCCGCCAGCGAGATATCGTCTGTGATGTCGAGGGATTGGAGTTGTTGGAAGGCGGCGAAGAAGAGAGAGCGGAGAAGGGCTTGAGGAGTTTGCATTTCCCAAAGGCGCGAGCGATCGAGAGTGCGCTGCACGAAATGGGCGGAGCAGGCTTCTTTGATGGTGGAGGAGACGGGAGCTGCGAGCGCGGCGGCGCCGGTCCGTTCAACTGCGGCAAGGAGGGAGCGGATGCCCTTGAAGTCGATGAAGGGGCGCGCCGAATCGTGGGTCAAAACGATATGGGATTGGGGAGAGGTGAGTAGGAGTCCTGAGTAAACCGAGTCTTGCCGCCGCTTTCCGGGGAGCGCGAAAAGGAGCGGCTTTTCAGAATGGAAGAGAGAGCGGTAAAGGGGGTCGCAGACCACGATGATCTCATCGATTTCGGGAGAATGGGAGAAGATCTCGAAGCTATGGAGGGCAACCGGTTTGCCGGAAAGGGGGAGGTACTGTTTGGGAACGGAGCTGCCCATGCGGGAGCCGGTTCCGCCGGCGAGAAAGACGAGGCTTGTAGAGGGTCGATTCATGGCAGAAATTTTAACATTTCGGCCGAGAGAAGGGAAGGCCCAAAACGGATTTTTGGGCCCTCAAGACAAAGCTTAGGAAAGGTGCTTGTTGACCAGTTTGGTCATTTCGAACATGTTGACAGACTTCTTGCCGCCAAAGATTTTTTGGAGTTTGTCGTCTGGGTTGATGTTCCGGCGGTTTTTCGCATCTTGCAGGCCGTTTTTCTTGATGTATGCCCACAGTTTTTTAGTCACTTCCGTGCGGGGCATTGGGCCTTCGCCAACAACTGCAGCAAGATCCTTGCTGGGTTTCATTGGCTGCATGAATTTCGAATTTTTTTGCTTTGTTGCCATTTTTCATACTCCTTTGAAAAGGCTCGATTTGTCCATTTGAGTGCTTATCCTCAAAAGAAATCTTTTATCTTCCTGAGGGTTTAATAGTCAAAAAAAATCTCATGGGTCTGAAAAATACGGTAATTTTTTTTTCATTCCGTTTCTTCTGTCGCCAAGAATTTAAAGGCCTGAAAGTGTAGCGGATATTGTTATTTTCCTACTCTAAAAACTTCGTCTTGTGTTTTTGCATTCTTCGTGGCAAATTTCATTTTGTGAACGCGATGGAAAATCAAGAAGAGATAAGACGTTTGAGCGAACGGCTTGCGCAAACGCGATCCCATTATGAGAGAATCGCTTTATTGGATGATTCTCCTGAAATGGCGGTTTGTCTGGAGAAATATCCGTTTCTCAAGCCGTTCCTCGCGGGGCTTTCTCCTGAATGCGAATCGGCATTCAAGCAAATGATCGCGGCAGGCCAGGCCGATCGGGTTTTTTCCGGAATGGATGCTGCGGCCCTTCAAAGCGGCGCGCTGCGCGAACTGCTCTCAAAATTGCTCGAGATCGATCAGTTCTACCGCGAACTCGGCGGGATCGTCGGCTACCAGGCCAAAGTGCTGGAGCTTCTGAACGCTCCCGAAGCGAAATGCGAGAGTTCCTCCATCTATCATTCTCCCTATTTTATCGATATGACTGAGGAGACGGAAGAAGTGGATCGAGCGATCTCCTGGGGGATCGAGGCGCTGCCGGAGATGGCGGAATTCTATCCGCTGGGAGGGGCGGCCGACCGGCTCCACCTTGTCGACGAGGCGACTGGCACCGAGCTTCCTGCAGCCAAGCTGCCGTTTGCCGGCAGAACGCTTCTGGAAGGTCTGATCCGCGATTTGCAGGCGCGGGAATATGTCTACTACCGAATTCACGGCAAGCAGGAGACGACACCGATCGCTGTCATGACGTCCCATGAGAAAAACAACCACGCCCACGTGCTCCAGATCTGCGAGAGCCATCGCTGGTTCGGCCGTCCGCGCGGCTCGTTCCGGTTTTTCACCCAGCCTCTTGTTCCCGCAGTGAATGAAAGGGGAGAGTGGTGCGCCGCAGATCCGTTGAAGCCCCTTTTGAAGCCGGGCGGCCACGGAGCGCTTTGGAAATTGGCGCGCGATCAGGGAATTTTTGACTGGCTCGCTTCCCAGAATCGAAAAAAAACGCTCGTCCGGCAAATCAACAATCCGATCGCCGGACTCGACTACGGCCTTCTCGCTTTCACCGGATTCGGCTGGAAACAGCGGATGATATTTGGTTTCGCATCCTGTCCCCGCCTTCTTCAGGCTGCCGAGGGAGTGAATGTGTTGATCGAGAGGAATCAGAACGAGCTGGTTTTAACGAATATCGAATATTGCGATTTCGCTAAATTCGGGATTGAGGACAGGCCTCTAAAAGAAGGGGAGCCCTATTCGAGATTCTCATCGAACACGAATATCCTGTTCGCAGATCTCGAAGGAATCGCTCAGGCGGTTGCCGCGTGCCCTTTCCCGGGCCTATTGATGAATATGAAGACAGCCTCTTATTCGACCCTTGCGGGAGAGAAAAGAGAGGAGAAGATGGGGCGTCTCGAATCGACGATGCAGAATATCGCCGATGTGCTGGTCGAGCCGAAAAATAGAGACGTTCCTCTAAAGACTGAAAAAACATTCGTCACTTACAACCGCCGCCAGAAGACGATTTCAACGGCGAAAAAAGCATTCGTCTCCGGAAAGCCTGCGCAGGAAACCCCCGAGAACTGCTTTTACGATCTCCTTTCAGCCCATCGGGATCTTCTCTCAAACCATTGCGGAGTTCTCCTTCCCGAGGAGCGCTCTTTTGCGGAGTATCTGCAGAAAGGACCTTCTTTTCTTTTTCTCTATCATCCCGCTTTAGGCCCTCTTTATTCGATGATCCGCAAGAAAATCAGGGGAGGGCGCCTCGCGCCAGGATCCGAACTCATTCTGGAAATCGCAGAAGCTTCCCTTGCGGATGTCGATGTAGACGGAAGTCTGCAAGTGATTGCGGAAGAGCCGCTCGGCCGCACAGACGAAAATGGGATTCTCCGCTACTCTTCAGCGCCCTCTGAATGCCGTTTGCGCGACGTCTATGTCGTCAACCGCGGCGTCGACTGGGCTCATTCTTCCCCTTATTGGAAAATGGAACTCAAGCGATTCGAGTCTCTGAGGATCATTCTCAAAGGCCGTTCGGCTTTCATTGCCGAAGGCGTCCGGTTTTCGGGAGATCAGGAATTCGTCGTTGAAGATGGATTCGAAATGAGGGTTTCCCAGAAAGACGGGAAGCTGTCCGTAAAGAAAAATCCACTGAAATGAATCAAGGAGCGGCGAGGGCCGCTCCTTGAAAAAGAACACGCCGGTTAGGGCGCAGCAGCAGCAGGAGCTGGAGCAGCGGCAGCAGGAGCTGGTGCTGGTGCTGGTGCTGGTGCTGGAGCTGGAGCAGCGGCGGCAGGAGCAGCAGCAGGAGCTGGTGCTGGAGCAGCGGCGGCAGGAGCAGCAGCTGGAGCTGGAGCTGGAGCAGCGGCGGCAGGAGCAGCAGCTGGAGCTGGAGCAGCGGCAGCAGGAGCAGGAGCAGGAGCAGCAGCAGCGGCGGCAGCAACTGGAGCTGCAACAGGAGCTGGAGCGGCGGCTTCAGGTTTTTTGCGGCAGCAGAGGAAGCAGGCGATGCCCGTTACAACTGCAGCAGCAGCGGCGCCCATTGCGCCTGCCTTGATTTGGCCGGCTTGCCCTGGATGGGTGTTCCACCATGCTTTCGCTTGGAGTACGTTCCGGATCGTGAAGTCTCTCGCGGCGACAAAGCCTTTCTGGACTTGAGCTGCCAATTTGGAGAAGAGCGAGGCGGCGAAGCTTGCTACCTTTTTCGTTCCTTCCCACGCAGCGGCTCCTGCGCTCTTGATCCCTCTGCCGAGCCACACGGCTGCATCTTTGCTCGATTGCGCAAGACTTGCACAGAAGCCGGGCGCTTGTTGACGTTGAATGTTCATTACTGCGGACATGGAAACCTCCTTGGGTGTTTTTACTAGAGATATCGAGGAACTCGCCTCAAATTTTTCGAACCTCAGCAAATTTTTCAGGTTCTCAGAATCCGGGCAATTATATAAGCGGTTAGATAAATGTAAAGGAAAAGCAAACAGGCCATAAATTCGTCCTGTTATTTGTGTAAACAATTTTTTGAATTTTGACTTTTTGCTTCTGTTCGAGTAAAAATGGAGGATTCAAACAGGAGACAATCCGATGAATTTCGAGACGCAGGAAAAGCTGAAAGCGATTGAAGAAAGACTCGCCGCAATGTGGAGGTATCTTTGACTTGCGGGTCAAAGAAGATGAAGTCAGACAATTAGAAGAAAAAATGGCGGCGCCCCAATTTTGGGATGATCAGGCCGCAGCTCAGAAAACGATCGAGGCGTGCAACGCGCTGAAGCTCTGGACGGTTCCGTACCACGAGCTGAAATCGAAATTCCAGGATGTAAAAGACCTTTTGCCCGAAGCGGCAGAACTCGGCGACGGGGATCTGGTTAAAGAACTGCTCGATTCGCTCGCAGACATCGAGAAAAAGCTGGGAGATCTCGAAGTGCGGAAAATGCTTTCGGGGGAACTCGATGCGAAAGACTGCTACCTTGAGATCAACGCAGGCGCGGGTGGAACCGAATCGTGCGATTGGGCTTCGATGCTCTCCCGCATGTACCAGAGGTGGGCGACCAAGAAAGGGTGGAAAGTCGAAGTGATCGACCGGCTCGATGGAGAAATTGCCGGAATTAAGAACATCACGTTCCGCTTCAGCGGGCCTTTCGCTTTCGGCTACGCCAAGTCGGAGAGGGGCGTCCATCGCCTGGTCCGGATTTCGCCGTTCGACTCGAACGCGCGCCGCCATACGAGCTTTTGTTCTGTCGACGTGACTCCGATCATCGACGATGTTCAGGTTGAAGTGCGCTCCGAGGACGTCAAAGTGGATACATACCGCGCGAGCGGGGCGGGCGGCCAGCACGTCAACAAGACCGACTCAGCGGTTCGGATGACCCACATCCCGACGGGGATCGTCGTTTCGTGCCAGAGCGAGCGGAGCCAGATCCAGAACAGAGAGACGTGCATGAAGATGCTCAAGTCGAAGCTCTACGAAAAAGAATACAACGAGAGGCAGGCGAAGATTTCAGCGTTGGGCGGAGAGAAAAAAGAAATTGCCTGGGGAAGCCAGATCCGCAATTATGTGTTCCAGCCCTATACCCTTGCGAAAGACACCCGGACGAAAGTCGAGGTGGGCAATATTGAAGCGGTCATGGATGGAGAGATCGACGTGTTCGTCAACGCCTATTTAAAGGAATTTGGATGATCCCTAATCCCGATTTCGACATCCGGTTTACGGTTTCCGAGGATCTTTCTTTTCTCGAAAGGTGGCTCCCGAACGAAGAGGCATGCGATCCATTCCCCTTCGGTCTGGCTGAGAAAGACGACGCTTTGAAAAACTGGATCGGTTTTTCGAAATTCAAAGCGAGTTTGACTGCGACGATGGGAGAGACCCCGTGCGCGGTGGGGACTCTTTTCCTGATGCCGTACCGGAAGGTGGCCCACCATTGCTCATTCTACCTGATCGTCGATCCGGAACACCGGAAAAAGGGGATCGGCGCATCGATGGTTCGGAACCTGCTTCACTTGGCCAAGACCCGCTTCCGTCTCGAAAGCGTCCATGCGGAGCTTTTTGAACCGAGCGCTCTGCAGCCCATTCTTGAGAAGCTCGGGTTCCAGCAGTTTGCCAGGCAGGAGAATTTCGAGAAGGTCGAAGGGCTCGGAAGGGCGCGCATTTTGATGGAGCATTTTTTCTCATGATTGAGAAGCATCTGAAAATCCGCTTCGGCGAAGAATCCGATCAGAAATATCTCATCGAGTGGCTGCTGCAGCCGGGCGTTCTGGAGGGATTTCCTCTCGCCGACCTCAAGGAAATCGAAGACGCCGCCCGCATCTGGGTGAGCTATTCGAAATACAACGCCGTTCTAACGGCTCTTTGGGACGGCGTTCCCTGCGGAATCGCGAACCTGTATTTGCAGCCCTATAAAAAATTGGCCCATCAGAGCCTCTTTGCGATCATCGTCGATGAAAAAGTGCGGGGGAAAGGCGTCGGAACACGCCTAATGGAAGAGCTGATCGCTCTGGCCAAAGAGCGGTTCAAACTCGAGCTGCTCCACCTTGAAGTGTATGAGGGGAACCCGGCGATCCATCTTTACCAGCGGCTCGGCTTTGTCCAGTACGGCTTCCAGCCCCGGTTCATCAAAGACCAGGGGCGCTATATCGGCAAAATCCTCATGCAGAAAGCTCTTTGATGGAACGTCTCCAGGCGCTCTGCCCCTATCCTCTCACCGTTGTTTGGCATGAGAACCGGACGACCTATTATTCAGCGCGGAAAGAGAGGGGAAAGCTCTATCTCAGGCTCCACCGCCTTTTTGAGTGCGCCCCGTCGCCTGTTCTCGAAGCGTTGATCCGGATGTCGCTCAAAAAAGATCCTGAGGCCCGCGCCATCGTCCGGAAAATGGCCCATCTCTATTTCTCGCAGAATCAGGCGGCGCCCGAGCCGCTCCCCGTTCAGGGCGATGTCTACAACCTGGAAGAAATTTTCCAGGAAGTCAAAAGCGCCTATTTTCCACCTGAGCTCGATCTGAGCATAGGCTGGAGCCATGCAAAAACAAAGCGGTTCCGCTTCATCACATTCGGAGTTTACGACAGCCACCGGCGGCAGATCCGGATCAACCGGCTTCTCGATAACCCGCATGTGCCCCGCTATTTTCTGGAATTCATCGTTTATCACGAAGCGCTCCATGCCGTTTGCCCCGCTGCCATGGACTCTCAGGGCCGCTGCCGCGTCCATACGAAAGAGTTTCGGGCCAAGGAAAAAGAGTTTCTCCATTTCCACGCGGCGAAGGAATGGGAAAAACAGAGTTTAACATTTTTCAAAAAAAGGAAACGCGCGCATGGCAGGCCATAGCAAGTGGGCGAACATCAAGCACCGTAAAGACCGGGCGGACAGGAAGAAAGGAAAGATCTTCAGCCGGATCATGAAAGAAATCATCAGCGCGGTGAAGCAGGGCGGGCCCGACCCGAAGACAAACAGCAAGCTGCGCACGGCGATCCAGAAAGCGAAAGATGGAAACGTCCCGAACGACAACGTCGAGAGAAACATCAAGAAGGCCGCCTCGTCGGACCAGCAGGATTTCGTGTCGATGACCTACGAGCTTTATGGCTACGGCGGCGTGGGGATCGTCGTCGATATCATGACCGACAACAAGAACCGGATCTCTTCCGACATCCGGATCGCGACGAACAAGTGCGGCGGCACGGTCGCAACCCCGGGCGCGGTCGCCTACAACTTCGACAGGAAGGGAGTGATCCGCGTTCCAAAGGCCCAGATGAAAGAAGATGATCTGTTTCTTCTTGCGACGGAAAACGGGGCTGAGGATTTTGCCTCCGATGAGGAAAACTACCTCATTACGACCTCGATCGAAGCCTTCGTGAAGGTGAAAGAGGCTGTCGAGGCGGCCGGCTGCAAGTGCGAAGAGGCGGGGCTTGAGATGGTGCCTAAATCGTGGGTGGAGGTGAGCGACGAGAACGCCGACCTCAATATCGCCCTCATCGAGTGGCTGGAGAACCTCGACGACGTAGACGCCGTCTACCACAACATGAAAGTATAGTTTGACTTAAGAGACTGTTCAGGATTTTTTGAAGTCGCATTCGCCGATCCTTCAAAAAGGGACAGGATTTGCACGATCGCAAGCGGCATGATAGGCAAGATAAATAGCGTGAGATGTCAAAGGCGATTTTAGAATGTTGCTTCGATGTGATCAATAAGCTAGGGCTGGTTTTATCGAATCAGCTCATCGCAATCCTCTATTGATTGCTCTCATAGAGAAGAATGCATCATCCTGCGTATCATGCCGCTCGGGGCCCCTGAAAAGCATCTTTTCTGGGGTGGGATTGCGATCTTGCAAATCCTGTCCCTTTTTGAAGGGAAGAATATCATTTTAAGCTTTCAAAAAATCTTGCCATACGGATCTTATCATGAAGTCAATGACAGTCTCTAACTTGCTCTGTTATTATATTTTGTTTTTGAATTAATATTATATCTAGTTTTTGATATAATATTATCACTATGGCTTCTGAAATAACAAAAACAAACTCTTATCTAAGTTCTTTTAAACAAGCGGCTTCTGCGTGGGCGACCCGGGAAAACGTCATTCTCACCGGTTCCCTGGCAGCCGGCCTCTTATTCGGCCCCTACGCAATGGCTGGAGGGCTTGCCCTCTGGGCCCAAGACCGATTTTTAAGCGATGAGCCGGAAGTTGTTCATCCTGTTGTGGTTGCGAAAGTCGAGCCGAAAAAGGCGGATCCCAAAACGACCCGGGCAGCGAGCCTGGTTCTTAGGCCGCAATATAAGCCTGCTTTCCATATAAGAGGGTCTGGCTTCGTGGATACCCCTTATTCAGTCAGCAGCAGAGAAGAGTACGAAAGGCTTTACGGCGATCTTCCAGAAGCTCCGCAAATGGTCAAACCTGATACGGCGGCCCCTGCCCTGGCGGGAGGCACGTCTACGCTTGGAAACCCCGGTGCTTCTGAATTGCCTGCAGACAGCGGTGAAAAAGAAAACGCAGCACCCTCCGCACCCCTGGCCGGCAAAGATCAACCTCTGGATACTCCCGCACTTACTGCGCCTGCGCTTGAAAACCCCGGTTCTTCTGAATTGCCTGCAGACAGCCGTGGAAAAGAAATAGCGCCTCCCTCTGCATCTTTGGATTCTCCCGCTGTTACTGCATCTCAGGAAGATACACTAACTACTGCGAGTCAAACCGCGCTGCAGCAGCCTGCCGGGAAAAAAGAATTAGTTCCCGCTGAGGAAGATCCTTTGAGATCTGCTGCCGCGAGCCAAACGGCACCGGTATCTGTTCCTGACGGGAATAAAGAGAAACCGGCTTCTCAGGGAGTTTCCTTGCAAGCTGTTCCTGCGAGCCAAACGGCGCTGCTTCCCGCTTCTACTGTCGTAGGAAAAAAAGATGCACCCGGACAAACTGCAACGGCAAAACCGGCAGTTAGAGGCTCTAGAGCGTTACCTCCTCCGCCGGTCGGACTGCCTGGATTGCCATTGATTCGAAATGCGGGAAGCACTTGCTACCTTTCGGCGATTCTCTGGGCCTTCTTTTTCGACGATCCATTGATTGAAGAGCGTGTAAGCTTGGTCAAACTGACTCGGGAGGAAGCGTTTTCTCCTGCAGACCTGAAAAACGATACCGGCTACCAGCTGCTGGTTCATCTTGACCAGCTGATCAAACTGGCGAAAGAGGGCAAACCGATTGGTTTCACCGAGATGAATGCGTTTAGGATCGCCTTGATGAAGCACGTTCCTCAAATGGCGCCTGAGACTGTTCTTTTCTTTGACAAGGCTAAAAAGACCTATTTTGAGCGAAGGATGGATCATCCGATGGGACAGAAGGACGCTGAAGCGGCTCTTGGCCACCTCATGGGGCTGGTTTACGATCAGCGGGCCTGGACATTCGGGGTCGAGAAGAGGATCAAGCCTGAAGTAGACGGTGTCGAATTGGTCGAAAGTTCAGTTCGGGCAGTAGAAGAGAACGCCTGGCATATTCCTTTAACGCTTCCTTTTGATGAGCAGGGAAAGATCCTGCAGGGCGTTTCATTCGGCGCGGTTGTGAATAATTTCCTCCATGAGGATTACTCTGATGTTTCGGATGCATATAAGGTTCACGGGAATTACGCAGCAAAGGGCTGTGCAGATAAGATGCCGTGCACGGTAGAAGAAATCCGCCGTAAGTGGACGGGTGATTTTCCTCCATTCCTGGCCGTTGTGCAGAAGCGCTTTCTCCCGACAAGGCAAAAACTCCAGGGGGCGATCGAAGTTCCTGAGGAGCTGATGTTCCATGAGTCTGTTTCAGCAGACGGCCAGTCTAAGGCTGTCTATCGCCTGAAGGCCGCAGTGTATCATAGCGGCGGAGTCGGAGGCGGGCATTACACGGCTTATGTCAAAAATAGCGGACGCGCTTATTTCTGCGACGACCTTAGAGGACTCCCTTCAGAGACCGATAAATTCCTCGCCGCCGCCGATCTGGGATACATTCTCAAGTACGAGCTTGTATACCGCTCTTGATTGGAGAATCGGTTCTGCCTGCGTCGGACAGCCACTTAATTTGGGATCCGCCTCCATCGCTAAACTTT
>CAYPZU010000063.1:0-12869 GCA_964415395.1 uncultured bacterium | reverse complement strand
TTTTCCACAATAAGAGAGGAACGAATATCCCAATTTTCCATCCTTGCTCAGCCAAGAATCACTTACTTTATTTCAATCAGTTTATCTTGCACATCATGCCGCCCGGGGCCCCTGAAAAGCATCTTTTCTGGGGTGGGATTGCGATCCTGCCTATCCTGTCCATCTTATACGGCAGGTTCTGGAGGGATATGCAACGGTCTCAACGATGAGACCGTTGAGTAAATCCATTTGGGTGGGTGTGTTGTATAACCTCGATTCAACGAGAACAGCCCTCTTTCGTACAAAAATCAATGATCAAACGATGGAACGATAAAAACGATAGGGAAGTAAATTATAAAATTTTATCGTTCAAATCGTTATATCATTCCATCATGACTTTTTGACAATAAGACAAGTCATTTCAAGCTAAGAGTTGCGCAACACACCTGCATTGATCCTCTCGTCGATTTGTTTTTCTTTTTTTAGTCACAAACAAGTGTGCAATTTTAAAAAGAAAAAAATTTTAACTTTGAAAAATTAATCTGTTCATTTAAAGAATGGAATTTGAGCACAAATGAAATAGGGACGCTATGATTGGCGAAGAAATTCTGATGGAGATCGACACGACGCTCGATCAACTGATACGGAATGCTGAAGTCATTCAGAATGTTGATTTGAAAGAGCTGTCGGAGAACGAACTCGAAGCGTTCCAGAAAACGCAGGAAAGCCTCCTCCAGCATCTGATGCACATGGATCAGTTTCTGGAAATCAAGAGAAAGACTCTCCGCGTTCCCGACAAAAGATCATCGGGATTCAAAATCCAGGAAAAGCTGCTTAAGTTTGAAAAAATGAAAACCGCTTATCATAAAAACATTTCGGAACAGGCCTGTTTCGGCAGAGTCCCGTTCCTCTCTAAGCGGCGCAGCAAGAAGTTTCTCTAGAAAGAAGCCAGATTTCTAAGCGCTGCCTCGATGTCTTTCTTCTGGGGCAGCACTTCTTCCTCAATATCTTTGCAGTAAGGAACCGGGCAGTCTTTCCCAGCCACGCGCATCACAGGCGCATCGAGGAAAAGGAACGCTTCTTCCGCAGCTCTTGCGGCCAGCTCGGCGCCGAACCCGCCGTTGCGCGCCGCTTCGTGGGCAATCAGCAGCTTGCCAGTTTTGCGAATCGATTTCAGCACCGTCTCAAAATCGAGTGGCACAATCGTTCTGAGGTCGATCACTTCGACCGAAATCCCCTCGCCGCTCAAAGCTTCCGCCGCTTCATTCGCCATCATGACGGTGATGCCCCAGCAGACAATCGTTACGTCGGAGCCTTCGCGCACCACGTTCGCCTGCCCTAAAGGGAGCAGCTCTTCGGATCCGGTTTCCGGGCGGGCGCAGAAAAGGCGCTGGCGGTAGAGAGCTTTGTGTTCGAGGAAAATGACCGGATTCGGATCGCGGATCGCCGCTTTTAAAAGACGCTTGGCGTCGGCCGCGTTGCTCGGAATCACAACCTTAAGTCCGGGGCAATGATTCAAATAGGCTTCGGTGCTTTGCGAATGGTAGGGTCCGCCCTGAATGTAGCCGCCATAAGGCATCCGGATCACGACCGGGCAGTTCCACTGGCCGTTCGAGCGGTAATACATGCTCGAAAGCTCGTTGAAGATTTGGTTCATTCCCGTCCACGCATAGTCGGCGAATTGGATTTCAGCAACCGGCTTATGGAACCCGTCGAACGAAAGGCCGATGGCGAGCGCGACGATCGTCGATTCAGCGAGCGGACTGTTGAAGCACCGCTTTGCGCCAAACCGTTCCGTCAGCGTTCTCGTAATCCCGAACACGCCTCCCTTGCCTCCCGCAACGTCCTGGCCAAACACCACAACGCCTGGATCCCGCTCCATCTCTTCGATGAGCGCATGGTTGAGCGCGTCCATCATCACGATCGACTCGCCCGGCTCGGCGGCAGCCGACTCGAAAACCGGAGCTTCTTTGAATACGTTATGATCAGCGGTCTCCCGCTTCGGGAAAGGAACCTGGTCGGCAGCTAAAGCGGCCTGCTCGATCTTTTCGAAAATCTCTTTCCGCTTCGCTTCGATCTCATCGGCGGTCATATAGTTCTGTTCAATCAGCCAGGCTTCCAGGCGGGGAAGCGGGTCGCGGCATTTCTCTTCCGCTGCCTGAGCTTCGCTCTTGTATTTCTTCGGATCGTCGCTGCTGCTGTGGGGGCTGATGCGAGGCACCTTCGCAACAACTAAACTGGGGCCCTGGCCTGAGCGGGCCTTCAGCACCGCCTGCTCCAGCGCATCGGAAGTTTCAACGAAATCGCAGCCGTCGATGTCGAAAACGGCAAGGCCTTCATAGCCGCGCGCCATTTTCACGATCGTGCCGCCTGCCGTCTGCTCTTTGGATGGAACCGAAATCGCCCAGCCATTGTCCTGGATCACGAAAACGATCGGCAAATGATGGATGCACGAGAAATTGAGAGCTTCGTGGAAATCGCCCTGGGAGGTCGAGCCGTCGCCGCCGGAAACGTAGACCACTTCGGCAGAGCCCCTTAACTGAGCCGACTTCGCCATCCCGACCGCCTGCAAAAATTGGGAGCCGACGCAGCTCGACTGGCACGGGATCCGCAGCTTCCGCTCGCTGTAATGATCAGGCATCATCCGCCCGCCCGAGTGGTTCGGGATATCGCGCGCTAAAAATGTGGCAAGGAGATCTTCCGCCGAGCAGCCGAGGCCGACGGCAAAAGCGCGGTCGCGGTAGTAAGGAAACGCCCAATCGGTTCCCGGTATCAGCGAAAGAGCCGACACAGAACCGATCATTTCATGGCCGGCCATCCCGAGCTGGAACGTGCCCCCCTTATTCTGCCGGACGAGTTTTCCCATTTTCTCGTCCATCAGGCGGGTCGTAAGCATTGCATCCAGCGTTTTCAGCGCCTTCTCTTTCAACCCTGTTTCCAAAAGTTCGCTTAAGATCGAGCGCTCGTTTTTCTTAACAACGTGAATGGCCATACCGAATCAATTTTTGATTTTCTGAACAGAAGTATAGCGGATTCACCCAGAAGAATCGACCAAAATCAGAACAATAAAAAAATTGACTACTTGTCTTTCTTCGTCTTGATCTGGGTGACTTTCTTGATGGCGAAGCGGCGCCGCTTCTGGCCGATGAATTCCTCAGGCCGCTCTTCCTTGCGGGGGCGTCCCCTCTTCTTGGGCAGAATACCTCCGATCGCCGACTCGATTTTCGGAGACTTCTCTTCCTGAAGGACTTCGACCGATTTGACTTCTTTGAATTTCGGCTTGATGAACGGAGTAAAAGGTTTTTTGATTTTGTCGACTCCGAACATCTTTTCGGCCCCTGCCAGCCTGTCGGACAAGTGGCGGAGAGACTCGAGTCTCTGCGACAGCGCCTCGAGCTTTTCGTCGACGCGGAGGCGCGGGCTTCCTCTCAGCGAGGCAAGCAGGTGCTCTTCGGTCTCGAACTTCGACGAGAAGGTAACGGACGACGCCGATGCGATATCCGGAATATAGAGGAACTGGCGGCAAGGCCCAGGAACCTGGGTGTAGATGTCCATCGACACCTGCGGTTCCAGCTCTACCTTGGCGACCTGTTTGGGCGGACGGCCGCGCTTGGGCCTCGGGTTCAGCGCCTCATTGGAATAATAGGTCTTCGCTTTAGCCGACAGAATGTCTCTCGCCTGAGAGATGTCTTTGGGCACTTTCGCCTCGAATAGCGACCGCTTCACTTTTTCGACCAGCATCTTCGGCAGATCGAGGTCTTCTTCAAAAACAAACTGCACGTTCTGCTGTCTGAGCCACTCGATGATCCGGATTCTCGAACGTTCCTGATAATAAAGCTGCCACTTTTCCAGCTCGGTCAAATGATCGTAGATGAATTCGAGGAAATTCTCTCTCGCTTCTTTAGCGGAGATCAGATCGAGAAGCTTTTCTTTTGTGTCGATGTCGTAGACTTTTTCATGCACGAACCCTTCCATGAATTTCTTCACTTCATAGAAAGTCATTTTGGGCAGAATGGTGTAGCGATCCCCATTTTCGACCAGCTCTTTTTCCAATCCTTCCAGCTCTTCGAGTCCCTTATCCAGATCGGCATAGATCAAAAATCCTTCGACTCGATCCAGGTAGAAATCTCTTTCGTCGTCTGATTTAGCGAAAGCGTCCATCAACCGGTGGTATCTCAGCAACAGAGGGTTTTTCGCCTGGGGATATTTCATGCACAGCCTAGTAATGATTATTTAGGACATCATACCACACCTATTGTTTCTAGAAAAGATCCGTTAGAAAACGAAGACAATAAGTCGGGCTGCAATACAGCCCCGAACAAAGTTGGCCCCCCCCCTCCAGTCTCCGACAGTTTTGAAAGCAAAGTTTTAAGCTCTGCCCAGCCAGGAAGTTGGAGGAGGTAATCGAACTGCAACGCGAGAGGATCCCGAAGGGAGCCCCGCGGGGCCGCAGGGGTGCGAAAGCCCGGCGGTCTTACATCTAATTATTTATTCCTTTTCATCTGTGCCGTTTGACTTTTGGGGGGCGGTGGGTATATTGTGGATGCCTTCATTGAGGATTGTATGCTCGATATTAAGGAAATCAGAAAAGACCCCAAGACGCTCGAACAGAAACTGAAGAACAAAGTCCCCGAGACCAGTTTAGTCCCTATTCTGGAACTCGACGAAAGAATCCGGGCTCTCAAAACTGAAGTCGAAGTGCTGAAATCGCAGCGCAACCAATCCTCGAAAGACATCGGCATGCGCAAACAGAAGGGCGAAGACGTCTCTCCCTATATGAGCGGCCTGTCCGCCTTGAGCGACAAAATCGCCGCCAAAGATCACGAAGTGACCAAGGTCGAAGAAGAGCTGAAAGGACAGCTCGCCGTCCTTCCAAACGTGCCGATGGACGATATCCCTATTTCTCCAAGCCCGAAAGACAACGTCTGCGTCAAGGCGTGGGGCGAAAAGAGAGAGTTTTCCTTCCCGTTTAAAAACCACGTCGAGCTGAACGAAAAGCTCCATCTGTTCGATTTTGGAAGAGCGGCGAAAATCTCCGGTTCCGGCTGGCCCCTCTACACGAATCTGGGCGCGCGGCTTGAGTGGGCCTTATTGAATTACATGCTCGACATCCACCGGAAAAACGGCTTCATGCAGATCATTCCGCCGCTTCTGGTGCGCCCCGAGATTCTGTACGGCTCCGGCCAACTGCCGAAATTCGCCGGCCAGCAGTTCAAAGTGGCCGACCCTGATTTCAACCTGTTTTTAATCCCCACTTCCGAAGTGCCGCTCAACGGGATGCACTACGACGAGATTTTGGAAGAGGAAAAGCTCCCGCTGAAATACACAGCCTACTCCCCCTGCTTCCGCAGAGAGGCGGGCGCAGCCGGTTCGCAGGAGCGGGGTTTAATCCGGACGCACCAGTTCAACAAGGTCGAAATGTTCTGCTTTTCCAAGCCCGAAGAGAGCGGGAAAGTATTCGAACAGATGGTCGCCTCTGCGGAAGAAGTGCTGCAAGGGCTGGAGATGCACTACCGGAACATGCTGCTGACGACGGGCGATATGTCGTTCGCAGCCGCCAAGACGATCGACATCGAAGTGTGGCTCCCCGGGCAGAACCGCTACTATGAAGTCTCCTCCGTCTCGAACTGCACCGACTTCCAGGCGCGCAGATCCCAGATCCGCTACCGGCCGAAAAACGACAAGCCCCAATTCGTCCACACGCTCAACGGCTCGGGGCTCGCCACCTCGCGGCTGATGGTCGCCCTCCTGGAAAACAACCAGCAGGAAGACGGCTCGATCCTTGTGCCAAAAGCCCTTCACCGGTATTTAGAAGAAGAGATCGTCCGCATCAAGCCCAAGTAAGAGGGAGTTTATGGTCCAGGTCCTCGAAGACTTCACCCGTTTCATTTCCAGCAGCCCGACGGCGTACCACGCCGCCCGGGAAATCGCGAACCGCCTCGCTGAGGCCGACTTCACCCCGCTGCAAGAAAAGGAACGGTGGAAGCTCGAACTGGGCAAAGGCTACTTCATCATGCGGGAGGACGCGCTCGTCGCCGCCTTCCGCATCCCGAAACAAGTCCCCTCCTCAGCCATCATCCTCGCCAGCCATACCGACAGCCCCGCCCTTAAACTGAAACCCCGCCCTGAAATTTCTTCCCACGGGATCGGCCTCTTCGGCACCGAAATCTATGGGGGGCCTCTTCTCCATACCTGGCTCGACAAAGACCTCGCCGTCGCAGGCAGGATCACCGTGATCGACAATAACGGCCAGTGCCAGACGAAAACGGTCTATCTCGACGACTATCCGGTCATCATCCCGCAGCTTGCCATCCACCTGGACCGCTCGATCAATGAAAAAGGGATTCTGGTCCACAAACAGGAACAGCTGAAAGCGATCTTCACCCTCCAATCCCGGGAAAAACACCTCGAAGACTGGCTCCGCAAGCACCATTCATTCGAGAAGCTCCTCAGTTGCGATCTCTTCCTCGTCCCCCTCGAAAAGCCCACCTTCCTCGGCTTCGAGAACGAGCTGATCGCCTCCTACCGGCTCGACAACCTCACCTCGGCCTACGCCTGCCTCCACGCCCTCACGAAAGCCGCCCCGCGCAATGACGCGATCCAGCTCTCCATTTTCTGGGATCACGAGGAGATCGGCTCGATGAGCTACGTCGGCGCCGACTCGCTCTTTGCGAACCAGGTGCTCGAGCGGATCTGCTCCCAGTTCAAAATGGACCGGGAAGACTACTACCGGCTCAAGAGCCGCTCGCTCTGCCTCTCCAGCGACCTGGCTCACGGATTCCACCCCAACTACGCCGATAAATACGATCCGCAGAACGCACCTTATCTCGGGAAAGGGGTGATCTTCAAATTCAACGCCGGGCAAAAATACGCCACCAGCAGCCCAACCGCCGCTCCCCTCATCCAACTTGCCGAGAAAAACAAAATCCCCTACCAGCTTTTTGCTTCCCGTTCCGACATCCCCTCCGGCAGCACCGTCGGCTCGATCATGGCCGCCAATCTCGGCATCCCGACCGCCGATCTTGGGATTGCCGGCTGGGCGATGCACTCGACCCGCGAAGTGATCGCCGCCCAGGACGAGCTGACCCTCTGCGAATTCCTCAAGCTCGCTCTCGAACAGAAACTGATCCACTCCGAGGAATCATGAGTTCGACGCACTTCAAAGGGAAAGAAGCTCTCGAGCACGTGATTGAGGCGCGATTGAAGGGAAAAGCCGCTTCTGCTGAGATTCATGGCACGGAAATGCCCGGCCATTACGCCGCAGCAGCAGACGCCGCCAAAGAAACCGCGTTTCTTTTAATCGTATTATGGACTCTGTTCACCGAATTCCAATTTCAAAAGACGCTCTTTATCGCATTCGCCCTGGCGCTCCTCGTCTCGAAAGTCGGGCGCAGCGCCATTCTAGGCTGGGCGCGCCTCGAGCGGCTCCACCGCCTCATTGAAGAAGAGCGCTGGGAAATCGAGCACCACCGCCCGCAGGAAAAAGAAGAGCTCCGCGCCCTCTACGCCGCAAAAGGATTTTCGGGAAAACTCCTGGATGAGGCGGTCGAAGTGCTGATGGCCGACGACAACCGCCTTCTTCAAGTGATGCTGCAGGAAGAGCTCGGCCTCTCCCTGGAGAGCTACGAACATCCTCTAAAACAGGCAGCAGGCGCCTTTGCCGGCGTCCTCGGCGCCGCGCTTATCATGTCGGCCGGCCTATTCTTCCTCCCCTTCTGGGGCGCCGCGGCCGCAGCCGCATTCATCATTGCTCTCTCTTCCGGCGCTGTCGCGCGCCTTGAGAAGAACGCCCCCCTTCCTGCGATCGTGTGGAATCTCGCCGTCGCGGCTCTTTCTTCCGGCGCCGCCTACTTCGCGGGGCAGCTGCTATTCAATCCATGAAAAGAAGAAATAATTCGCAGCAACGCTGCCGGAATGGCCGTACGAGGCAAAGTCAAATCAAAGCTCTGCGCATTGGCCTGCTCTTTGAAAAAAACGTTCCGATCGAGCGAGAACATTCCTTGAAAAGGAAGGCGAGCGAGGAGGATTGATTTGACGAAGCCGCAGCCGGCCCTGAAGACTCCCTATTTATTCGATGAGTTTTTCGCATCAGGCCAAGAAGAAAGCATCAGCCCGTTTTTAACGCCCGCTTCGAGGAAATGGGGACGGAATCTGTCGCTGAAAAGCGCCAGCTCCGCCGCCTGCTTTCTCCTACTGGCGTTCGGGTTTTCCTTCGTCAATCAGCCCCTTTCCTATTTCTTTCTCTCCCTCGTCTATTTTTTTTCGGGAGTCCCCGCCCTCATCGCCTCGCTGAACGATTTGAAAAATCTCGAGATCAACATCGACGTCCTGATGACGCTCGCAGCATTTGTCGCCGTCTCGATCGACAGCGGCCTTGAAGGCGCTTTGCTGCTCGTGCTTTTCGAACTTTCGCACGGGATGGAAGAGACTGTTTCGAATAAAGCGAAAAGCGCGCTCCATAATTTAAACAATCTTGCGCCGAAATTCGCCCACGTCCTCGATGAAAACGGCATTTCTTTTGAAAAGTCGGTGAAAGAAATCGGCGTTGGAGAAAAACTCCTGATTAAACAGGGAGAAATCGTCCCGCTCGATGGCAAAGTGGTCGAAGGGACTTCCTCGGTCAATCTCGTCCACCTGACCGGAGAGAGCATCCCCGATCCCAAAACGGTAGGAGATCCAGTTCCCGCCGGCGCACGAAATCTCGAAGCGGCGCTCATTATGATCGTAGAGCGGACAAACCGCGATTCGACGCTCACGAGGATGATCCAGCTCATCACCGAGGCGCAAGAGGCAAAGCCGCGGCTGCAAAGATGGCTCGACCAGTTTGGCAAACACTACGCGACCGCCATCATCGCCCTCACTTTCGCATTTGCCTTCGGCCTCCCGTTTCTCTCGTCCATGAGTTTTTACGGCCACGAAGGCTCTATCTACCGTGCGCTGGCCTTCCTCATCGCCGCATCGCCCTGCGCCCTCATCATAGCGACCCCGACCGCCTATCTCAGCGCCATCAGCGCCTGCGCCCGGAAAGGGATTCTGCTCAAAGGGGGCATCACCCTCGACGCGCTCGCCAGCTGCTCCGTCATCGCCTTCGACAAAACAGGGACCCTCACCACCGGCGCGCTCGAGTGCACCTCGATCGAGCCGCTCAACCGGAAAACGATTTCCGACGAGACGGCTCTCTCCATCGCTTTCGGCCTCGAGCGGAACGTCGTCCACCCGATCGCCACCGCCATCTGCAATTTAGCGCAGACAAAAAAAATCTCCCCCGCCGAAATCGCCCAATTCAAAAGCGTCCCCGGCTTCGGCCTTGAGGGAAATTACGGCGGCAGACCCGTCGCCATCGGCCTCCCCGAACACATCGCCAAAAGGCTCTCCGCGACTGCCGCCTCCCAAATCGAACACTGGAGAAATTCCAAACAGGGCGTCGTCCTGGCAGTTCTGGCCATTGGAGACGAAGTTTTTCTCTTCCGCTTCGCCGACCAGGTGCGCGAAGAAACGCCGCGCCTGATGCAAACGCTGATCCACGCGAATAAACTCCGCCCCGTCATGCTCACCGGCGACAATGAGGCGAACGCGAAAAAAGTGGCCCGCTATCTCGGCATCGAAGAAGTATTCGCCAACCTGCGCCCCGAAGACAAGCTGGAAAAAGTCGCAGAACTTTCCCAAACGTGCGGCCTTGCGATGGTCGGCGACGGGATCAACGACGCTCCGGCGCTCGCCCGCGCCACCGTCGGCATTTCGATGGGGCGGATCGGGAGCGCGACCGCTGTCGACGCCTCCGACGCCGTCCTTCTCAACGACGACCTCCACCTTCTTAGCTGGCTCTTCACCAAATCGCGCCATACAATGCGGATCGTGAAGCAGAACCTCACCCTCGCTCTCGGGGTCATCCTCTTCGCCACCACGCCGGCTCTCCTCGGCCTAGTCCCGCTCTGGACAGCCGTCCTCCTCCATGAAGGAGGCACCGTCCTCGTCGGCCTCAACAGCCTCCGCCTGCTCAGACGATAGCCCTTCACTCAAATTAACTCTTGTTTTAGACTGCCGTTTGCAACAGGTTTGATTCTATGCGCAAAGCCAGTTTTCTTTTTCTTCTCTCGCCAACGCTTCTCCTTTCCCTCCCGCAAAATGTCCAGCTCTGCTGCGGAGAGGCGTCTCTCGAACAAACTTCCCACACGCTCTCCATCACCGCGTCGGACAGAACAATCTTGGAGTGGAGCGACTTTTCAATCGAAGAGAACGAAATAACCCGCTTCTTCCTTCCGGATGCGCGCGCTTCGGTCCTCAACCGCGTCGTCGATGCTTTCCCAAGCCGGCTCCTCGGCAAACTGGAAGCCAACGGCCGTGTGCTTCTCATCAACCCGAACGGCGTCCTCGTCGGCGCAGACGCTCAGATCGATACGGGAGCCTTCATTGCCTCTTCCCTCGACATCCTCGACTCCGCCTTTCTCGATGGGCAGGACCTCTGCTTCTCGGGCTCTTCCGAAGCACCGATCGCCGTCCACGGAAAAATCAGCGCATCTGATGGAGAAATTTTCCTTATAAGCCGCCATCTCGAACACCATGGCTCTCTTGACGCCGAAACCGATGCGGGACTCATCGCCTCCTCTTCGGCTCTCCTCAGACCCAAAGACCTTCCCCGGATTGCGATCCGCTCGGAAACCATCAGTTCGGACGCCGACAACTTTTTCTCCTATGCGTTCCACCGCAACGAACAGGACGGAATGGAAACAACCGCGCTTCTTTCCGGAGAAATCTGCTCCAGCGGCCGTCAAATCACCGTTCTCGGCAGCCAAATCCTCCTGCAAGATACCGCCCGCCTCGACGCCTCGGAGGATACTGCAGGCGGAACCATCCTGATCGGCGGCGATTACCAGGGGAAAAACCCCGAGATCTACAACGCCCTCCGGGTTCTGGTTTCTCCCGATGCTTCCATTGACGCTTCTTCCCGCCGCCTCGGAAACGGCGGAAAGATTGTAATCTGGGGCGATGAGGCAAATGGGTTTTTCGGGAGCGCCAAAGCAGAAGCGGGGCCGCTCGGCGGCGATGGCGGGCTCATCGAAGTCTCCTCCCCCCTCCTCCTTGCGTTCGAAGGGCGGGCGAGCACACTGGCTCCGCAGGGCAAAACCGGCACTCTTCTCCTCGACCCCATCGATCTCACAATCGGCGCTGCATCCAACGCCCAGGTCACGACAACGCCAGCAGGCCCTATGTTTACTCTCGCCGTGCCGAACGGAGCCGGAGCCACTCTCGGCGCCGGCGCATTAGCCACAGCCCTCGGCTCAAACAACGTAACTGTAACAACCGTAGGCAGCCCCACAGCAGGAAACGGCGACATCACTGTATCGAACAGCGTAACGTGGGATTCGGCATTCGGACTCACCCTGAACTCCGCGCGCGATATCGCGATCGCGGCCAACATCCAAAACGGCCCCACGATGACAAGCATAGGGGGGGTCGCTCTGAATGCCGGGAGAAATATCTCTATCGGCAGCGCCTCCGTCGGTTCGCTTCAGGGACTCACCCAAGCGACAGCAACCGGGAATATTCTTCTCCAGACAACCGCCAACAGGTCGACCTCCCAAATCGGCTATCGAACTGTGAACGGGGATATCGGCAGAGGAGCCATCAATGTAGCTTGCAACAATCTGGATATGCTTGGAGGCAGCATCCAAGGTTGCGCTGCCCAAATCGGCCATGGAGATTGCCGCGGGGTAGTCCCTATAATGCCTCCTTTTACACAAGGGGAGGTGAATTCCTCGACGACCAACACGGCTACAATCACAGTGAACGCAACGGGCTATATCAATCTCAATTCCACTTTATCAGGATCGCCCATCATTACGATCGGGCACGGAAGCCGGCAATACGATCCGAGTAGCGCAACTGACGCAAGCCAAGACGGAGATATCGCCGTGGCAAGCGGGGGTCCGATCACCTTGACAAACCCTCTTGGGGGAAGCGGCATGACACGCATCGGCCACGGATTCCTCTCGCGGGGATTTCTTGGAGATCTCTTTTTCCCCACAATGAGCGGCGACATCACCGTGACATCGGCCGGCAGCATAGCCCTTTCCTCCAACATGACCAACGTAAACTGCGTGAATCTGATCGGCCATGGAGGAGGGCAAAGATTTTTTTCCGGGACCATTATCAGCGATATTCATGTTAGATGCTGCGGGGATTTAGACCTCGATGGGAACGCCGCTGGAACCAGTCAATCGGTAGGGATTGGAGCGCTCTACTTCACGCCCCCTCCGAACTGTCCCAGCGTGACGCAGAATATCACCGTGCAGGCTAGCGGGAATATCCTGATGAATTCGCGCCAGAGAACCTATATCGGCAGCCAATTCCAAACGGGTACGGGATCTGCTGTCTACACAGGAGACATCGCGGTCATTGCAGGCGGAAGCATCACCATGAACACATTTACGGGTGAAACCCTGATTGGAGTCAGGATGCAAGGGATGCAGGCCGCAGGCGACTTTGATAACAGCAACCTCTTTATCGCCTCTGGAGGCGGAGGCATTTCGCTCTCGATCTTTGCTCCTCCGGCGACCACCTGCATCGCAGATATCAACGCGGGAGGAAACGTCTGCGTCGCCGCAGGGGGGGCGGGAGGAAATATCACTCTCAACCCCAACGGGCTGGCTGGCAATTCAGGCGACATCTACATCGGGACGTATAACCTCGCGAACGCCGTCGCGCCCACTCCAGTGAGCACGCGCATTTTTGCAACAGGGGACATCACAGCGACCAATGGGGCGAATGGACAGGCGATTCTCGGGTATTCCATCGAACAAACTTTCCTTGGATCATACAATATCGATATCCGGGCGGGAGGCGATATCCAGCTCGCCGTCGGAACCGATGCCAATAAAAGACCCAATCCG
>CAYPZU010000062.1:0-13390 GCA_964415395.1 uncultured bacterium | reverse complement strand
ATTCACAGGAATGCGCCGGAGCACCTGCCGGTATCCCGGAGTCGTCGTCAGCCACGAACAGATCCTGAACTTCGCCTGCGCCTGCAGGTTCACATAGAAAAACTTCGAGGCGTCGTCCCCAAAGCGCCACTCGTTGTAAAACTGGAGAGTCCATTTGTCATTGATGTGCTTAGAGAGGAAATTCCTCTGCCAAATCTGGAAATCGCCCCGCTTGTCGATCTGGGCGAAGCCAAAGACAGGGAGGAGAAAAATAAGAAATTTACGGCTTAAGCTGCGCAATTCCATTTCCAAACGACCAGTTTTCCAGATCCACCTGCACGATGGAAACGAAGACATCCTCTTTTCTCAACCCCGGATTTCGCCCCAAAACCTTGACGAGCTCTTTGTAGAGCTTCCGCTTCATGGCGAGCGTCCGTTTGATCGAGGTGATGTAGATCAGAACCAGATCGTCGGAGCGCTTCACGCCCCAGATCGTCTTGTCGAAATAAAAATGGCTCTTTTTGTATTCAGCCACTGTCTGGAACCGGTCATTGTCCGGGATCTTCCAGGCGGCCTTCAGCGCTTGATGGATCCCCTCTTGCAGCGCAGCGATATATTTGGGCGTTTTCCCCTTCATCAGGTGGATCTGGATCAGCGGCATCTATCCCTCTTTTGTTCCTGCATACGGAGAGTTTTTTTTCCCGTCAATGGTTGACCTGAAACCCCTTCTTGCGTATCTAGGTAACTATGATCCGCCAAGCGATTTTTCTTCTTGTTGCAGCCAGCGCATTCGCAGCCAAAGATCCTTTTGTCTCCATGGAGAAAAAAGCGGCGGCCGAATACGCTTCCTCCCTCTCGCTGCAGGCAGCCGCGTGGGGCGGGCCCCTCGTCACAATGTACGCCCTCCGCCATCACACTTCCTTCGGCCCCAACCCAAAAGCCCCGCCCGATACGATCTGGCGCATGGAAGATATCGCCACGCCGGAAGTGGCGAAACAAGCGGGCTACGTCACCCCGAATGTCAATGTGATCTACGGTTTCGGCTTTCTCGATCTCCGCCAGGAGCCGATCGTCCTCGAAGCGCCCGACTCGAACAACCGCTACTACCTGATCCAGATCGTCGACATGTGGACGAACTCGTTTGCCTACGTCGGAGGCAAAGCGACCGGCTACAAAGGGGGCCGATTCCTCCTCGCCGGCCCTGGCTGGAACGGGACTGTTCCGCCCGGAATGGTCCGGATCGACTGCCCCACGCCGTGGATTCTCATCCAGCCGCGCGTCCACGCGTATCTGAACAAAAAACTCGACCTCCCCGGCGCGCGGGAAATCCTCCGCAAGATCAAACCGACCGGACTTGCCGCCTTCACAGGACAAACGCCGCCCCCCGAGCCTGTCTACGACTACATCGCGCCCGTTCCCGTCAATCCGAGCCTGCCCGTGAGCGACATCAACTTCAAAGATCCGCTCCAGTTCTGGGACATCCTCTCCTCCGCCCTGAACGAAAATCCTCCCCCTTCAGACCAAATATCCGCGCTCCTTCCCCTCTTCAAACCGCTTGGGGTCGAATATGGCAAGAAATGGGACCGGAAAAAACTCTCTTTGGAAGTCATCGAATCGATGAAAGAAGGCGCGATCGAAATCGGCTCGGTCCTCGCCCATCTTCCCTTCGGAACCCAGCACCAGGGCGCCTTCATTCCACCTCCGACCATCGGAGATCCCGGCACCGACTACCTCACCCGCGCCGTGATCGCCCGCGTCGGCCTTACCGCCAACACGCCCTATGAAGCCATTTACTGGATGTACACCCTCGACAGCGAAGGGCATCTCCTCTCCGGCTCGAAAAAATACACGCTCACCTTCAAGGAAGAGCTCCCCTGCTACGAACCCGGCTTTTGGTCGATCACTCTCTACGACGCGAAGAACAACTACACCGTCCCCAATCCGATCAACCGGTACATGCTCGGGAGCGACACTCCAGAGCTGAAAAAAAACAGCGACGGCTCGTTCACGATCTACATCCAGAAAGAAAGCCCGGGCAAAGAGAAAGAATCGAACTGGCTGCCGGCTCCTTCGGGCGCCTTCTATCTGGTTCCGCGCGCCTACGCTCCCAAACCAGAGGCGATCGGGATTCTTTCCGACCCCGCATCGTGGCCCGTGCCCGCCGCCATCCGCCAGAAATAATCAAATAGAGCGGTCTCAAGAGAGAAGAAATAACAGGATAATCCCTCCCCAAAGAACGGAGCGTTCTTCGGGGACCCCCGGATTTCAGGATCATCGGTTCGCAGAGCGAACCGGCAGGATCAACAGGATAGAAAGAGAGACGAGTCACTTTGGGGAATATTCGTAGCCGGCGTACCACTCGGGGCTGTAGCCCTCATGTGTGTAGCCGCACTCGCTAAACCCCAAAGAGCGGTAAAAAGCCCTGGCCGTTCCGTTCGCTTTTCGAGTAACCACTGTAAACCGTTCTGCCTCGGGAAGCTGCTCCAAAAGAGCGCTCACCATGGCAGACGCTATTCCTTGCCTTTGATGCGTTTTCTCAACCGCCAATAGCGACAGATAGACTTCTTCCGGAAGTTTCGACAGATCGGCAGCCAGCATCCCAATCGGAATTCCTTCTTCCTTGGCAGTTAGCCAGCGCACTCCAGACTGTTTGCTTGTCAATTGGAGATAGATTTCATCGTAGACATCGCTGATTTTCTGCACCATCGAGGCCCTTCCATAAAACCCGAGATCCTCCAGAGGTACCTGGCTGTAGGAGGTGATAAAAGCGTCGGAAAAGAACATCTTGCATAAATAGAAATCGGGATCCTCTTCCCACTCGTAAGAAATTCCATTTTTCTCGAAATTGCGCAGCTCTCCGAAAGCAGCTGCGGCGAAACACAGAAACAGGCAAGCCAGCCATCTTTTCATAAATACCCTCGTTTGAGAAAAACGCAGAGAGGCTACCAGAAGAAACGCATTCCGCTTAAGAAAAAAATCAACCACCGAGAGCGCAGAGGCGCGAAACGCGCAGATGAATAGAAATAAGAAACCCTCTCGTTGGAGCGATCCAAGAGAGGGTTAAGAAGCGGCAAAGTTACTTCTTGATGTGCTTGCTGATGGCTCCGGCGAGCTTCAGCATGTCGATCGACTTGTTGCCTACAACGGTGCCCAGTTTTTTGTCTGGGTTGATCATCCGTCTGTTTTTCGTGTCCTGCAGTTTGTGGGCTTTGATGTAGGCCCAGATTTTCTTCACGATCTGCGGACGGGTCGCTTTCTTCGCGCCAACAATCGCTTCGAGATCAGCGGACATTTCGCAGGTCATCGTGGTCAGGCCCGACTTTCTTGCTCCGCCTTTTCTTTTCGCTGGTTTTTTCTTTGCTGGTTTCTTCTTTGCTACTTTCTTTTTGGCCATATGCCTTCTCCAGTGTTTTCAAAATCTAGAGAAATCTTCTACACGGATTTCTCTTGTGTCTATTCACTGATGTAAGATCTTTTTTGAATTTCTACAAGATTATTCTGCAAAATCAACTGGAGAAAAGAAAAAAATTAGAGTACGAAGCCGATTTGTGCGCCGATAACAAGCGCATTCGGAATGTCTCCATAGCCTTTCGGATTGATGACAAATTGCACGTCGGGAGTGAACGTGAACCAGTCGTTCACCTGGAACCAGTAGTTCGCCTCAAGCACAGCTTCGTAAGATTGAGGGCGGTTGCCGTAAGGCCCCAGAAGGCCTTCATTTTTCGCCATGCGCTGCACTTCTCTCATGTCGGAGCTATACGAGCCATACGCTACGCCGATATTGGCGGAGTCTCTCGGACGGCTTGGGACGATTCCTTTGTAGACAACCCCCGCTGTACAGAAAAAAGGAAACGGGTTTTTGTCTTTGGGGAAAAAGAGGAGCGCCGCAAAAGGAGTAAGCCCCCGATCCGTTCCTGGGCCGCCCGGGCGGTAGACCATCTGGTCGACGAGAACATACGCGCAGTAGTTTCCATTTACGGGGCCGTCTTTGAACTCTTGCGCTGATCCTGTCTGGTAGAAAAAGCCCAGTTTATAATTGCCAGGCATTCCGCGGGAGCCCGGCTCCTGATTGAGAATCGCATCCCATTCGGTGATCCAAATCACGCCGTTGGTGCTGCTGAACGTGAAATTCGTCCCGTGGTACCGGTTTTTGGAGATGTTGCTGTTGGCGTTGTAGCAGCCGAATTTAAACACGAGCGAGTTGATCGGGCAAAAAGAGAGGTAAGCGCCCCAGGTAGCGTTCGGATAGGCTGTGAAGGACGGAAAATTGTAGAACACGCCCACAGGGTTCCCGTCGAATCCGTTGTTTACATATTCGGCATAGAGAGGCGAGGCGAGAAAATCGTTTCCGGCGTCAAGCCGCCCTGTTTTGATCACGAAGAGATTGTTTCGGATCGACTGCTGGACGAAGAGTTCGTTGAGCTTGACCGTTTGCGAGCCGTACACCTGCTGCACAACGAACTGGTTGTTGATTTTGCGCTGCGAGAGATTCGTCCCGGTCCGCCATACGACAGAGCCATAGAAAGTAAACCCCTCCCAGCCCGCCGCCTGCCCAAAATCGACTCCCACTCCCACCCCCAACGAGCCTGCATAGGCGAATCCCCGCGCCTGCCCGCCGTACGGATTGCCCACCATGTCGGTGACGTACGAGGCGGAAACGACAACTCCCTTTTCCCCAAGCCAGGTCCGCGCGCCATTCCAGTTCCCTGTCATGGTCGTGAGCCCCTGAGCCTGTTTCAGAAGGTACTCCGCCTCGTTGAGCTGGATGTTGTAGTAATCGTAGAGCTTCTGGTGGTATTGCCTCTGCCAATCCCCTGGAGGATCCGCGAAGAGCGCCGCTCCTGCAAAAATGAGGAAGAATCTCTTTTTCATTCAGTCCCTTTGTCATATCCTATCATAATTTCCAAGAAAATGTCTTATCTTGCTTTCTGAAGAAAATGGTTTTTTCTGCCTCTCTACGACGCGCCCGCTCTCCATCAAAAAAAACTCGTCGGCGATTTCTTGCGCAAACAACATGTCCTGGCTGACGATCAGCATTCCTCTCCCCTCTTCTTTGAGTTTCATCAGAACCTGAATCAGCAGACGGGAGCTTTCAGGATCGAGCGCCGACGTCGGTTCATCGAGAAGAAGGAAAGAGGGGTTCAAAAGAAGGGCCCGGACAATCGCCGCTCTCTGCTGCTGGCCCCCGGAAACCTCGTTGGGGTAGCGCGCAGCGAAACCACCGATCTCCAGATCCTTGAGTCCTCTAAGCGCCTCTTCAAGAGCCTCCCCTTTTTTACGCAGCCGGAGGTGGATCAGCGGAGCTGCGCAATTTTCCAAAAGGGTCATATGCGGGAATAGCGCAAACTGCTGCGGAACGAATCCGGCCTTCCGTTGGGGCGTTATTATTCCTTCAGCTTCTTCCAATCCGGCAAGGCAGCGCAAAAGCGAAGTCTTTCCTGAACCGCTCTTTCCCAAAAGAACGAAAATGCGTCCCGTATCCAGTTCAAGGGATATGTCATCGAGAATTGTCTGTTCCCCCTTTTTAAAACGGAGCCGTTCAATTTTTAACATACGGAAACCTCCTTTCGATTGTTTTCCCGATTCGGTTGAACGCAGCAGAAAAAAAGAGATAAATAGCCCCAAGCGTGAGATACACGGGAGCCGGATCCATCTCCCGCGAGACGATGTTCATCCCCATCCGGGTGAGTTCAAGGAGCCCGATCGAAGAGACGATCGCCGTGCTCTTCAGCAAGCTGTCGAGTTCGTTGTTGAATTGCGGAATAAGCATCCGGAAAGCCTGAGGCAGAATGATATGCCATAACCGCTGCCGCCTGGAATATCCAAGGATCTGGGCAGCTTCCCATTGAGCGGTCGGAATCGCATCCAGCGCGCCGCGGATCAACTGAGCTACGTAGCCTGAAGAGGAGACTCCTAAGGCCAAAACGGCCGCGTAAAACTGTTCAAAATTGATCCCCAGCAGATCGGGCAAAACAAAATAGACGATGAGCAGTAGAAGAAAAAAAGGAGTCCCTCTTGCGGCGAAAGAAAAAATTCCCGCTGCGGCTGAAAAGTAGGGAATCCGCAGCTTTTTGGAGCAGAGCGCCCCTAAAAGCGTACCCCAAAAAAAGCTCAAAGCAGAAGAGAAGCAAAGGACTTTTAGGGTCATCCAGGCCCCCTTGGCAAGCAAGGGGGAGCATCGGACGATCCATGAAAAATAGCTATCGATCATGGGGAAAGCCCCCATTTTTTTTCGAATTCAGCGATGATTCCTTCTTCCCGCATGGCCTCGACGGCAGCCTCGACTTGAGCTGCCAGCTCCCTGTTGGAGGGAGCGATGCAAATGCCGTTGCCCAGGGAGCGCTCTTCAGGAGGAAGAGGAATCATTTTTATTTTCAGTTTGGGAAACTGTCTTTGGAGTTTGGGAAGAAGCGATGCGTCGAGGCAGGTCGCAACCGATTTCCCATATTTGAGCTCAAGCACCGCATCTGCGGCTTTATCCAGATACTTGAGCTTGATTCCTTCGATCTTCTTCAAAACGCTTTCCTGATAGGATCCCGCCTCGACGCAGACCGATTTTCCTTTCAGATCCGCCCAGGTTTCGATCCCCCCTGGAATTTCATTCCAGAATACAAGAGGCATTTGAGCGACCTGTTCCCCCTGGTAATAGATCATCTCCATGTTCTTTTTGCGCTCCTCCGTAATGGAGACCGCCCAAATCAAAGCATCGATCTGCCCTTGCTTCAACCCGAGCATCAGACTTGGCATACTTCCCAAATCTTTCAAGACGAGCTTGCGGCCCAGCCTCTTGGACAGCTCCTGCGCCAAATCGATATCGAACCCTTCGTATTCCCCCTTATCATTGAGGCTGACGAAAGGCGCATACCCGCTGGTCATTCCAACGGTCAATGACTGTTCCCTGGCTGCTGCAAATGCCAAAGGAAAAAGAAAAGAAATAAGTAATTTCTTTAACATAAACACCTAAAAATCAAAATGTTAGAAAAAATAGCCGCGGCTGATCACAGCCGGGTCAAAAAATTAGATTGAATGATGATGATGATGGAAAGGAGAAGCGGCTTGGACGATGAGCAAACTGTCTTGAACCAAATTCATAAATTCTCCCTGTTCCAAAAGGATTGAGAACAGCCTGATTTTAGCAAAACCCTGTCTTTTTCACCAACTCTTTACAATTTTTCCGATCTATGCAAAGAGGACGTTAGGAACCTAGAGGTTTTACATGTGCATGAAAAAACTATTGGGAATCTTGTTTCTGGCCGCAGGCGTGGTCCTGATCGGATTCTCGTATTACATTAAGAATGAAGTGGCTCAAGGGCAAATGCAGGTTGACAGCGCCCAGAGCAAAGTAGATGCAGGGAATAAGCTCTTTTCAGTGAATCCCGTTTCTAAAGAAGTGGGAAAAGGGCTGACTGGCGGAGTGCAGAACAAAATCGACGAAGGCCAGAGAGACATTGATTATTACACCAATGTCGCTCATTGGCTGATGATCGGCGGAGTCGCCTGCCTCATCTTAGGAGCTGGAACCCTCTTCCTTCGCGGAAGAAAGTCCAGCTCGTAGTCGAAGAATTAGATCATCGAAACGTCGACGGCCTCAGGACCTTTGCGGCCTGGGGCTTCTCTGAATTCTACTTTAGAACCTTCGCGGAGAGACTTTGGATCCCCCTGAACGTTGTTGGCATGAACAAAGATGTCCTTGCCGCCGTTGTCAGGCGTAATGAATCCGAAACCTTTCTGAGAATTGAAAAACTTAATAGTACCTTTTGACTTCGTCACGATCGTATCCTTTTTTGTTGAATCGCAAGTGCCCCCCATTGTATAGCAAATCACACATTTTTTGCTAAAAATTAGTGGGAGAAGGTAGGCTGCGACCCTGTTGCGGCCCCGACAACCACCCCGACAACCGCTCCAATTCCGACAATCCCTCCCAGTGCGGGAGCCCATCCGAACGAGTCAGCCGGCGCTCCGCTTCCAGCGAGGGAAGCCGCTCCGGTTGAGGGAGTTCCAGATGTTCCGAAAGGGATTCCCCCCGCAGGGAGCGCGAAGATTCCCAAACCCAGAGCCCCAGGCCTGCGGGCAAGGGCTTCCGGCGCCGTTTCTATCGAAGAAACTGAAGCGAATTTTTCCGTTCCCAGATCGATTTTCCCTCCGCGGTTCTTCACCTGGAGGTTGCCTGAAGAGGAACCTGCATAGAGCGTGCCGTCGACCATCCTCGCTTCCAAAATCGTTCCCCGCACCCCGATCGTCGCATTGGGCGTGCCGACTTCGAAGTTCTCGGGATTCTTTTTCCCGATCATTCCCGTAGAGATCCTCACTCCGCCGTCGATCAGCTTGGCTTTATAGCGGCTTCTGCCTAAACCGCTCGAATAGGCTTCAATGACATAGCGGGAACCGGGGATCAGCAAAAGCAGCGTCCCGTCGGTGAAGCGGATCTGGCCTCTCCCCGATCCTTCCGTCAGAAGGGCGTCGCCCAGGTAGACTTCCGAATCGGGCATCAAAATCCTCTCGTCCTGGGATCCGTTCTGGGCTCGCATGATCCCGTCGACGGCGACAACCTGCCCGACCGTTTCCAATCCAAAAACGTGCGCCGCGCAGAAAAGAATGCTCAAAAAGAACCCTTTCATATTTTCCTCGAAATTTTTATTTGGATGCTCGGCCTCTCTTCGATTTTTGTCAATCTATACCGCTCGACATAAAAAATCGGTTCGTGCATTGAGAAAGTGATGGAGAAAGAGAAAAAAATTCTCGCAGCGATCTCTCTTGCAGCGGCCGTTCTGATCGCTGCAGTTCTCTATTTCCAGCCCGCTTTTTTCAGCCGCTGGATTATCCAGATCGAAAGCGACTCCTACGACAGAGAGCTAAAAAGACATTTCCGCCCGCTCCCGCCCCATCCGTCGATTGCGATCGTCGCCATCGACGACAAGAGCATCGCGGCTTTCGGAAGGTGGCCGTGGGACCGCTTTAAAATCGCCGAACTCGCTTCAAAACTGCAGGCTCTCGGCGCTTCCGCCATCGCTTTCGATATGGTTTTTTCCGAAGCGCAGCCGAATCCGGCCGCCGAAGTCCTGGCTAAAGCGGACAATACGGCCCTCATTGAAGAATTAAAACGGCTTGAACCCGCGTTCGACGCCGACGCCGCGCTCGCAGACCAGCTCCAAAAAGGGACGAACCTCCTCGGCTTTGCTCTGGCGTCCGACGGAAGTCAATCCGGACTCTTGCCCAATCCTCTTTTTACCCTGAAGCAAGGGGAAAGCTCGCCCATCTATGAAATGAAAGGATTTATCGGCAATCTTCCGGCATTTCAAAAAAGCGCAGGAAAAGCGGGATTCCTCAACGCGATGGTCGATGCGGACGGGATCCTCCGCTTTTCGCCGCTCCTCCTCCGCGAAGGAGAAAATGTTTACGCCTCGCTCGCTTTGGAAGCGGCTAAAACATTCCTCTCTCTCCCCATCGCAGGAATCCTCTCGACCGAATCTGGCGGCCGCCAGATCCTCAAAGGGATTCAGATGGGGCCGATGGAGATCCCGACCGATTCCTGGGGCCGGATCCTCATCCCGTTCCGAGGCCCCCCGAATTCGTTTCCCTACCTCTCCGCCCTCGATGTTTTAGAAGGCAAAGCTCCCCGCGAAGCGGTGGAAGGGAAGCTCCTTTTCATCGGCCTGACGGCAACGGCTTCGACCGACCTCCTGGCGACAGCGATCTCTCCCGTCTTTCCCGGAGTCGAAGTCCAGGCTTCGATCGCGAGCGGAATCATCGACGGCTACCTGCCTCGCAAACCGAATTGGGGAAGGGGCGCCGCAGTCGGCCTCGTCCTCGCGATCGGCGTCTTCGCCGCTCTCGTCTTCCCCTTCATCAGCCGCCTCGCAGCCTTTGCCATTTCCATCGCAATTCTCCTCGCAATGGAAGGGATCAACTACTGGCTCTGGACCCGCCATGCGCTCGTCCTCTCGTTCTTTTTTCCCATTCCCACTCTGGCTGTCATCTTCCTCCTCGATTTCGTCAGCATGCTCCTTTCCGACCGCGAGCAAAAACAGGAGATCCGCCGGATTTTCGGCAGCTCGGCATCCGCCTCAAGCCTGAAGCAATTCACCCAGAGAAAAAACGAACTCTTCCTGACAGGAGACACAAAAGAAATTTCGATCCTTTGCGCAAGACTGAAAAACACCCCCTCCTCTCCCGAAGCGCTCCAAACCTATTTCACTTCTCTCCGCGAAGCTGTCTTCGAAGATCGGGGCATCCTGGCCCAAACGTTTCAAGATGAAGCGCTGGCGCTCTGGGGCGCGCCGCTCCCTGATTCAAGGCAAGCGTACCTGGCGGTCAAGGCATCGCTGGATCTCCAGGCGCGGCTCACCGAACCGGTTTGCATCGGGATCGACTGCGGCTCCGCTCTCGTCGGAGATTTCGGCGGCTACACAGCTTTTGGCGGCCCGGCAAAAAATGTGCGCCTCCTCAAAGAAGCCGCCGGCTCCGGCATCCGCGTCACCGAAGCGGTCTATCGGAAAACGCAATCGGAAATCGCCTACCGGCCGCCTGTTCCCCATCCTGAACTCGGCCTGATTTACGAGCCATTCGCCCTCAAAACAGAAATCCCTCTGGGAAAAATTCCCGTCTCTTCCTAGTATCCTTTATATGTTTAAAAACCGAAGCTTCCAGATTCTTTTCGTCCTGTCGCTCTACCTCGCTTCCGCAGCCTATCTGCCCGACTGGACGCACCAGGCCTTCTACACTTTCAGCCTCCTGATCAAAGACCTGCTCCTCTGGATGCTCCCCTTAAGCGTCGGCCTCTTCATCGCCCACGCGATCGGCTCGTTTGAAAAGAAAGCGCCTCTTTTCATTCTGACCCTTTTCCTTTTCGAGGCGGTTTCGAACGGCTGCAGCGTCTGGTACGCCTACGGGTGCGGCCATCTCGCCTCGAATTTCCTTCCCGCCGTCGAGCCGAAACAGCTCAATGAACTCTTCGCCCCGCTCTGGCGCCTCCCTTCCCTCAAGCCCGCCTGGTGGTCGGCCGACAAAGGGACTCTCTTCGGGATCGCGTTCGGACTGGCCGCAGCGTTCCGCTTCCCCTCGCTGCTCCTCTATTTGGGGAAAGGCAAATCGCTCGCCGAAAAAATCCTCACCCGTTTTTTCTCGCGGCTGATTCCCCTTTTCGTCCTCGGGTTCGTCGCCCGGATGTTCAAGACGAACCTTTTGGGCCAGCTCTTCTCTCAATACGCCGAACTGCTCCTCTGGCTTCTCTGCGCGATTCTCTTCTACATCTCGCTTCTCTTCTTTCTCGGCGCAGGCTCCCGCTTCTTTTCCCATGTTCGGAATCTCCTCCCCGCAGCGGGCGTCGCCTTCAGCTCCGGCTGCAGCCTCTCGACCATGCCCTGGACGATCGAAGGGACCTCGAAGAATCTCCACAATCCCGACCTGGCCAATGCGGTCATTCCCGCTACAACGAACATCCAGCAGAACGGCGACTGCATCGCGAACGCCTTTCTCTGCTTCCTTATCTACCGGCAATTCCACGGCGCAGCGCCCAACCTGGCCCTTTGGCTCCCCTTCTCCGCCGTGTTCGTCCTCGCCCGCTTCGCCACCGCAGCCGTCCTGGGCGGAGCGATCTTCATCATGCTGCCGCTTTATGAATCGTTCCTCCATTTCAGTCCTGAGATGATTGCAATGATCCTCGCCTTCAACGTGATCCTCGATCCGCTCATCACCTGCTCCAACGTCGTCGCCAACGGCGCCCTTTGCCGCATCTTCGAAAGGTGCTGGAGAAGAGCGGCCCCCGTCCCGGACCGCGCCGTATGAAAAAAGGAGCGCTCCACCTCATTCTCTGGGATCATTTATCTCCCGACATCGCAACTCTTGAAGGGGCCGATCCGAAAAACGACCGGATCCTCTTTCTCGAGACGATAAACGAAGCTACCTCCGTCAACCACCATGTGAAAAAGCTCGCCTTTCTCTTTTCGTCGATGCGCCATTTCGCCGAAGAGCTGAAAGAGAAAGGATTTAAAATCCTCTACACCGAGATCGCTTCCAAAGAACAATCTCTCACGAGCGGAGTCTTGAAAGCTCTCAAAGAATTCCCCGCGGAACGGATCGTCGTTACAGAACCGGGAGAATACCGGGTATTCAAAGAAATCAATTCCTGGCAAAAAAAAATAAAAATTCCTGTCGAAATCCTCCCTGACAGCCGCTTCTTTTTCTCCCGGGATGAATTCGGCTCCTGGGCAAAAGGAAGAAAGAAACTCCTGATGGAGCATTTCTATCAGCAGGGTCGAAAAAAAACAGGACTCCTGATGGACCGCAAAGGCGATCCTTTAGGAGGCCAGTGGAATTTCGATGAGGAAAACCGGAATCCCCTCCGCTCGAAACCCGATATCGATCCCCCTCTTGAAATCAAGCCCGATCCGATCACAAAAAAAGTTCTCGAACAGGTCAAGGCCCTGTTTTCAAAACAGTTCGGGGATCTACTCCCGTTCTGGTTCGCCGTTACCCGCAAAGACGCCGAAAAAGCGTTCCGCTTTTTCTTAACACGCCACCTCCCCCAATTCGGCCCCTATCAGGATGCGATGCTGTCCGACGAGCCGTTTCTCTATCATAGCGTCATTTCCCACTATCTCAACGCCGGGCTTCTCGATCCCAAAAAAGTATGCGAAGAAGTGCATGAAGCCTGCCTTGCAAAAAAAATCCCGCTTGCCAGCGCCGAAGGCTACATCCGCCAAATCCTCGGCTGGAGGGAATACGTCCGGGGCGTCTACTGGCTCAAGATGCCCAAGTACGCCAAGATGAATTTCTTCAACGCGAAACGGAAACTTCCCTGGTTCTACTGGAGCGGAGAAACCGAAATGAACTGCCTCAAGCAGGCGATCGGGCACACGAAAAAATACGCCTACTCCCATCATATCCAGAGACTGATGATCACCGGCAACTTCGCTCTGCTCATCGGCGTTCTGCCGCAAGAAATTTGCGACTGGTACTTAAGCGTCTACGCCGACGCGCACGAATGGGTCGAACTCCCCAATACGCTTGGAATGTCCCAATTCGCAGACGGAGGGTTTCTCGCTACAAAACCCTACGCCTCTTCCGGAAGCTACATCGACCGGATGTCCGATTTCTGCAAATCGTGCGCGTATAAAGTAAAAGAAAAAGAAGGTCCCCAAGCGTGCCCCTTCAACTATCTCTACTGGGATTTCCTTCTCCGAAACGAAAAGAAACTGAAAAGCAATATCCGGCTCGCGATGGCCTATAAAACGCTCAAAGGTTTTTCCGCCTCGAAGAAAAAACAGATCCGCCAAGATGCCAAACGGTTTCTGGACACTTTGAAATGAGACCGTTGAATAAATCGCTTTGCTGTGCAAATTCGATGGTTTCAAAGCTGGTTCGATTTTCTGCAAATCGGACATATGCGATTTAGTATAGGCGATTTGCAGAA
>CAYPZU010000061.1:0-13447 GCA_964415395.1 uncultured bacterium | reverse complement strand
CAGAGGAGCTTTGGCAGCTGACCGTGAAGACGGGAGAGAATGCGCTTCCCCATTCGAGCGATGGTTTCTGGTACCATACAAAAGCCCGCTATATTCCAGCCCTGCTGCGCCATCTCGATGAGCTTTATGTTGAATTACGGGAGATCGGCGAGGCAATGGGACGCGAGCCGCCGCAGGAATTTTATGACCAACTGGCGCATGTCTATTGGCTGGCGGCGAACATCTGCCGTACGCCCCGCGGCAATGCGCAATATTGCCTGAACTTTTTATATCATGAGATGAGGCGGTGGGGACTGCCGCTTTTGATTCCGCGGGTTGGAGTGTTGCCGGACTGCGTGGCGTTGAGCCTTCCGCTGGAGATCTTTCAGCAGGCGTTCCTTTCTTTGTTCGAGCCGCAGGAATCGGCGAAGAGAATTCTAAGATAAATTTTTTCTTTGGGAGGCGGGGCCGATTTTGAGGCTCTTGCGGTATTTCGCGATCGTGCGGCGCGCAATCAGATGGCCGCGCGCGCGCAGAGTTTCCGCCAGCTCATCGTCGGTGAGCGGCTTCCTTTTATCTTCATGGGCGATCAGTTGGGAGAGCGCGGCTTTCGCAGTTTCCGTTTCCGGAGAGACGGTGAGGAGCGATTTCAGCGGGAGGATGCCCCGCGGGGTCGCCGCGTATTTGCCGGAGAGAAGGCGCGAGACGGTCGACTCGTGGAGGGAAAGCTCTTCGGCTATTTCCTTGAGGGTCAGCGGAAGGAGGGAGCCTTTTTGATTGAGGTAGCGGGCTTGCTTGCAGGTGAGGAAGCGTCCGGCTTTTAGGAGGAGCTTGCGCCGCTTGGTAAGGGAGCGGAGGAGCCATTTAGCCGAGGTGGTGAAGGAGCGGAGCGCGTCGAGTTCTTCGCGGGTATCGGGAATGACGTCCTGGTATTGGAGGGAAAATTCGGGCAGTTCGTCTTCCATCAGCTCGACAGTCCAGCCTCCTTCGACTTTGGTGATTTGGAGATCGGGGTAGAGGACGGGGGTCGGGTCATGGGAAAAGAGGGAAGCGGGGCGGAAGTGGAGGCGGGCAAGTTTTTGGATCGCCTGGGGCAGGTCTATCGGGCCGAGCTTTTTCTTGAGGGCGAGGTAGCGGCCGTGGAGGAGGTCGTCGAAGCATTCGCTGACGAGGAGGTAGGCGGGTGAATCGATTTGGTTTTGCGCTTTGAGCTGGAGGAGAAGCGATTCCTGAAGATTGCGGGCGCAGATGCCGGGCGGGTCGAACGATTGGAGGACGCGGAGGATCGATTCGATTTGAGCGGACGATTTATTGAAAAAGAGGGCGATTTGCTCGAGAGGGGCTGAAAGGAACCCTTTTTCGTCGAGATGGTCGAGGATCTCTTCGGCGATCATCCGATCGAGGGGCGAGGAGAAGCGTTCGCGGACCTGGTGCATTAAATGGTCGTAGAGATGGGGCTGCGAAGGGATGTGGGAGGCTTCCATTGGACGGGGCTGGCTCGTTTCTGAAGAGTCGATTTCCAGAAGAGGATTTTTTTCGATTTCCGTCCGAAGCCATTGGGCCAGTTCCAGATGGGGCATCTGGAGGATTTCAAGCGCCTGGCGCAGCGCCTGAGTGATGATCAGTTTCCGGTCCGGAGCAAGTTTTAGTTTGATCTGTCCCATACCTCTGCCCATAGCAAGAGATTCTCTTTTAAACAAACAGAAAGGGAGATAGTATCGATTCTTATTTCTAAATGAGGGAGTTAAATTATGGGTCCGAGAGCTGGAGTATTTTGCCATAATGGATTAGGCGATGGCGTCAATTGCCTGGTGCTCTCCAATAACCTTCACTTGAACGGCTGGAAGGTCGACACCTATCAGAATACGATCGGCTCCATGCAGAACTGGTTTCCCCATTTGCCCGTCCTCCCCTATCCGAAAGTGGAAGAGCTGCCCCGGATTTTATCTTCCTACGACTGGTTTTTCGTCGTGCAGAACGACGCGTTCGAGTTTGTGATCAAGCTGATCCAGGAAGGGAAGCGGCGCTTTCCGGACCGGGTGAAGGTGATCTATCTCTATCCGTCGAGGAATATCGTGAACGAGCCTTATTACTCCGATTGCTTGACCGATCCGGCGGCGACGATCGCCGAGAACATGCGTCTTTTTTCTGAGAAGATTTTGCACTTGCCGAAGATCACGAAAAGCAACGGTTTTATCCCACCGACAGGGCTGGAGTTTAGGAAGTATGGGAAGCGGGTCGCGATTCATCCAACGAGCGCGCGGGTGACCCGGAATTGGCCGAAGGAAAAGTTTGTAAAGCTAGCTTTACATTTGCGGGAAGAGGGGTACGATCCGGTCTTTATCCCCGGCGCGAAAGAGAAGGCGGAGTGGATGGATACGGGAATCGAGCTGGCTGATTTCGCCAATCTGGATCAACTCACCCGATTCCTTTACGAATCGGGGTATCTGATCGGCAACGACTCGGGGCTGGGCCATCTGGCCTCTGCGGTTGGGATTCCGACGCTGACTTTCTGCAGAAGGAAAACGTGGGCCAACATGTGGGCCCCCGGCTTTCAGAAAGGCGTGGTGGTGACGCCGAGCGCGTGGATTCCGAATATCCGCGGGCTGCGGCTGCGCGACCGGCACTGGAGAAGCTTCATCACAGTCGGGATGGCGCGCCGCGGTTTCGAGCGGCTCATCCAGACGGCAGACGTTTAGGTCCTGCTGATTGCGAACGAGCCGGCGCCGACTGCGACGAGAAGCAGAAGGCCGCCAATGATCGCCACTTCTTTCATGAACGTTTTCATCTCATTATGTTTCTCCTCGCCGTGCATCGCCCAGAAATCATGGAACCGGATGACTGAGGGAACCATGATCAGGACGAGGAGCAGCGCGCCGAGGCGGGGTACGAAGCCGACGAGGATCATGAGGGAGCCCAAGACTTTGATCCCCATTGTGATCGGAAGGACGATGTTCGCCTTCGGCACATTTTTCGATTTCATGAAGGTCAGCGTGCGCTGCCAGTGTTTCGCCTTATCTGCGATCGAAAGAAAGAAGTAAGCGCTGATGCAGATTCTGCCCAGCAAGATCAGTAAGCTTTCCAGAAATGTCATAGATCAACCCTCCCAAGAGTCTTATTCCTCATAAATCATCAAGAGCTGTTTATGACAAGTTTTTTATGCGCATTTAAAAGAAGGAACAGGATAATCCCGCACCCCAAAGGGGGCCCCGCGGGATTCCAGGATCAGGCATGATAAGCAGGATGGATAGGATAAAAGATAGGGGCTGCTTGTCGGAGAAGTGAGAAAATAGCTCGATGAAGCCGGCGGACGCAAACGGAGTTTGCTGCTGCGCCGGCGGTTTTTTTCTATCATGTCTATCCTTAGGCTCGCAGAGCGAGCCGTCATCCTGTCCATCCTGTTTGTCTTATTTATATCCGGATACCTTCTCGAAAAAAGGGGCTCTCGCGTAGAGTGGGAATAATACATGGGAAGAATTATGGCGCGCGCGAATCCGTTTCAAAGTTTAAAAACTCTCTCGAATGGGAAGCATTACTACGCGCTGACGGCGCTCGAGAAATTGGGGCCGATCGGAAGGCTGCCCGTTTCGATCCGGATCATGCTCGAGTCGCTCTTGAGAAATTGCGACGGGAAGAAAGTGACGGAAGAGGATGTGAAGCGGCTTGCGAACTGGAATCCGTCGAAGCCGTATGAGGGAGACGTTCCTTTTTGCGTGGCGCGGGTGATTCTGCAGGATTTTACGGGCGTGCCGTTATTGGTCGATTTGGCGGCCATGCGCGATGCAGTCGCGGAGCGGAAACACGATGCAAAACTGATCGAGCCGGAAGTGCCGGTCGACTTGGTGGTCGACCACTCGGTGCAGGTGGATCGGGCCGGGACGGACGACGCCTTTTTATTTAATTTGCAGGTGGAATTCGACCGGAACCGCGAGCGGTATGAGTTTTTGAAGTGGGGCCAGCAGGCGTTCAAGACGTTCAAGGTGGTGCCTCCCGGGATTGGGATCGTCCACCAGGTGAACCTGGAGAATATCGCCAGCGTCGTGATGGAGAAGGACGGAGTGGCGTTTTTTGACACGCTGGTGGGGACTGACTCCCATACGACGATGATCAATGGACTCGGCGTTGTCGGCTGGGGCGTGGGAGGGATCGAGGCGGAAGCGGCGATGCTCGGCCAGCCGGTGGCTTTGCAGACGCCGGAGGTGATCGGCGTCCATTTGCACGGGAAGATGCCGGAAGGGACGACGGCGACCGATTTGACGCTGCGGGTAACCGAGATGCTGAGGAAAGAAAAAGTCGTCGGCAAATTCGTCGAGTTTTTTGGCGAAGGGACCGAGAGTTTGACGGTGGCCGACCGGGCGACGATCGGCAACATGGCTCCTGAATATGGCGCGACGATGGGTTTTTTCCCGGTCGATCGGAAAACGATTGAATATCTGGAGATGACGGGGCGCAAGAAGGGGGAAATCGAGCTGGTCGAGGAGTATCTGAAGGCGCAGAAGCTGTTTGGGATTCCGAAGAAGGGAGAGATCGATTTCACGAAGACGCTCGATCTCGATCTGTCGACGATCCGCCCCAGCGTTGCGGGGCCAAAGCGGCCTCAAGACCGGATTGCGCTGAACGACGTGAAGGGGAAGTTCAAAGAGCTTTTAACGGCGCCGGTGAAAGCGGGCGGGTATGAATTGAGTCCGCAGAAATTGGGAAAGACGGTTTATCTCCACTCGGGAGGATCGTTCGCATACGAGGCTCCGCCGAAGGATTCCGGAGGGAAAGAAGATAATGAGACGGGCGGCAAAAAGGGGTGGAGCGAAGAGGAGATGATCACGAACCGGCCCTACACGACGCCGGTCGCGCCGCCCGGATATGCCGAGTCGGTTCCCTATCATGCCAAGCTGTCCCACGGCTCTGTGGTGATTGCGGCGATCACGAGCTGCACGAATACGAGCAATCCGCAGGTGATGATCGGCGCAGGGCTTTTAGCGAAAAAAGCGGTTGAGAAAGGGCTGCAGGTCAATCCGATTGTGAAGACGAGCCTCGCTCCAGGATCGCGGGTCGTGACTGATTATCTGGAAAAGGCGGGGCTGCAGAAATATTTGGACAAACTGGGCTTTCAGCTCGTGGCCTACGGCTGCACGACGTGCATCGGCAACAGCGGGCCTTTGGATGCGAAGATCGAAGACCCGATCAAGGAGCATGATCTGGTCGCCGCGAGCGTATTGAGCGGCAACCGGAATTTCGAAGCGCGGATCCACGGGTCGGTGAAAGCGAACTTCCTCATGTCTCCGCCTCTTGTGGTGGCGTTTGCCTTGGCGGGCCGGGTCGATATCGATTTCGAGAAGGAGCCGATCGGGTTCGATGGAAAAAGGCAGCCGGTCTATTTGAAAGATCTATGGCCTTCGGCAAAAGAAATAGAAGAAGCAATCGCGAAGGCGATTCAGCCGGAGATGTTCAAGAAGCGATACGCCCACATCCGCGAAGATAATCCGGTTTGGGAAAAAATTGTGGTCAAAGGGGGCGCTCAATATGCGTGGGATCCGATGAGCACCTACATCCGGAAGCCGCCCTATTTCGACGGGTTTTCATCGAAGCTGCCTCCGCGCAAAGAATTCGCCCACCTGAGAGCGCTCGCGCTGCTCGGCGATTCGGTGACGACGGATCATATTTCGCCGGCTGGCGCGTTCAAGCCGAATGCGCCTGCAGGGCAGTATTTGAACGGGCTGGGAGTCAAAGAAGATGATTTCAACAGCTACGGAAGCCGCCGCGGCAACCATGAAGTGATGATGCGCGGAACGTTTGCCAACGTGAGGATTCAAAATAAGCTCGCGAAGGGGAAAGAAGGGGGCTTTACGAGTTTACTTCCCGAGGGGCAGGTGATGTCGATCTTCGAGGCTGCGCAAAAATATGCAGCGAAGAATGTTCCGTTGATCATTTTCGCTGGCAAAGATTACGGCATGGGGAGTTCGCGCGACTGGGCTGCGAAGGGAACGGCTCTTTTGGGCGTGCGCGCGGTGGTGGCGCAGAGTTTCGAGAGGATCCACCGGAGCAACCTGATCGGGATGGGGGTTATGCCTTTGCAATTCCAGGAAGGGGAAAGCTGGGAATCGGTTGGAATTACAGGCGAAGAGACGTTTTCTCTTATCGGGCTGGAAAAGAAGCTAGTCCCAAGGCAGGAAGTGATTCTGGAAATGCAGAAGGGTTCGGATAAAAGGCGGGCGAAGCTGATTTCCTGCATCTTCACGCCGACTGAGGCGGAATATTTCGAACATGGGGGGATTCTCCCCTACGTCCTTCGGCATCTGATGCCGAAATGATTTCGAGGAGAGTGGAATAGAGACGGTTTCCGTTAAAAGTCTCTTAGTCTTCCTTGGCTTTTTCCGCCGCTCTCGACGCGGGGCTTGTCGCAGGCGCAGCAAGCGCTGGCGCTTCATCATCGCCATCGGAAGCGAAAGGATCTTCTTCCGGATGGGCCTCGAGGGCTGCCGCAGGCGCCGCTGCTGCTGTCCCTACCAGTTGCGAAGAGACCGTTCTCACTAACGCGGGGGCGGGGAAGGCGTTTTCTTCGTCTTCTGCCGGGGCTGCCGTGTTGAGCCGAGGAGGAAGCGCTCCTACCGATAGCGAAAGCGGAGCTGCCGCAGCTGGAGCTTCTTCAATGTCGCTGTCGTCTTCTTCAAAATTTCCTCTCACAGGGGAGTGAGGGCCTTGTAAAACTCCGCTTAAGTCTTCTTCGACCGCTTTCCGGTCTTCTGCGGAAAAAAGATGCATTCTTGCAAACGCCGCTGCTGGATCGGCAGCTTGCTGCTCCTGGGGCGGAGGCGTTGGTACCCGGTCGGCCACTGGCGGGACGAGGTTGAGGGGGGCTGCTGGAGGAAGAGCTGCTGCGCTTCCTGCTGCGACGGATGATTGGACTGGGGATGTTGACATGGTTAACTCCTGGGTTAGAGAAAGGAACTAAAATAAATTTTTTGCAAATAGGATGTCAAGAAATGATTTGATATCGGGGCGCAATGCCGATGTGGTAGAATGGCCGCCTATGTTTGATTTGCTTGTGATTGGAGGAGGGGCTGCGGGGATTTTCGCTGCGATTGCGGCGAAGACGGCGCAGCCGAGCGCGCGGGTGGCTGTTCTGGAAAAGAGCGCTATTTTGCTTGCCAAAGTGAGAGTGTCGGGCGGCGGGCGGTGCAATGTGACGCATGCCTGTTTTGATCCGAAGCGGCTCGTGAAGAATTATCCGCGGGGAGAAAAAGAGCTTCTGGGTCCGTTCCACAGGTTCCAGCCGAAGGATACCGTGGAGTGGTTCGAGTCGCGGGGCGTGGAGCTGAAAGCCGAAGAAGATGGCCGAATGTTCCCTGTGACCGATAGCTCGGAGACGATCATCGATTGTTTGCTGAAAGAGGCAGATAGGGTAGGCGTGGAGATCCGGCTGCGCCAGCGGATCGAGGATGTGGGCAAGGGGTTTGAAGTCAGAGTGAAGGGAGAAGTTTTGCAGGCAAAGCGGCTTTTGCTTGCGACGGGAAGCAGCGCTGAAGGGCATGCGTGGGCGGAGAAGCTCGGGCATAAAATTGAGAAGCCGGTTCCTTCCCTTTTCACGTTGAACGTGCCTGATTCTCCGCTGAAAGAATTGAGCGGAATTGCAGTCGAAGATGCGGAGGCGTCGATTCAAGGGACCGGCTTAAGGCAAAGAGGCCCTCTTTTGATCACTCACTTCGGTTTTAGCGGGCCTGCGGCTTTGAAATTATCGGCCTGGGGCGCACGCCATTTTGCCGAAGCGGGCTATAAGGTAGAGCTGTGTGTGAATTGGCTGCCAGAGAGAAGCGAGGAAGAGCTGTTTGAGGCGTTAAAAGGGTTGAAAGAGAGAAGCCCGAAGAAGATGCTCGCGACGGAAAATCTGTTTTCTCTGCCAAAGAATCTCTGGCGGACGATGGCGGGGGAGAAGTTTCTGAAAGACGTTTCCCACAAGGAATTGAAGGCGCTGGCGGAGAAACTGCATCGGGATGTTTACCGGGTCGATGGGAAGACGACGAATAAGGAAGAATTCGTCACCTGCGGCGGCGTCTGTTTGAAAGAAGTCGATTTCAAGACGATGCAGAGCAAACTCTGCCCGGGTCTTTTTTTTGCCGGGGAAGTCCTGAATATCGATGGCGTGACGGGTGGTTTCAATTTTCAGAACGCCTGGACGACGGGGATGATCGCGGGCAGCTCAGCAGCCGCCCTGGATTGAGGCGCCGCTGCCCGAGGGCTGGAATTCCCACTCGCCGCTGTCTTCCGTCTCGCCGATCGAGGGGACTCCGCCAGTGGAAGCATCGGGCGCGCCGGAGGGCCTTGGCGTATCAAGCGCAGGGGGAGCCGCCTGTCTTTCCTGGAGCGTTTGGGCCGATTCGAGGGGCATCGCTCCTTGAGGAGGGGCGAATGCGGCGGCTCTGAGTTCATTTGGTCTTTCGAGAAGGAGTTCGGGAGGAGTGGATTTGCCTGGGACGACGGCGAAGCTGGCTTTTTGGCCGACTCCGATCATTTGAGAACCCGCATCATTCCATACGAGAGCTTTTCCTTTTTCGACGCCGAAGTAGACTTCCTCGTCTTTGACGACGGCTTCGACAAGGGTGCCCCGAAGCCCCATTGTGGCGGAGGGAGTTTTCACTTCATAGCCTTGCGGATTCTTTTTGGCGATGGAACCGCTGAGGGCGCGGAATCCTCCTTTCGTAAGCTCTACAATCGATTGGTCTTTCTGCATCGCTTTTTTGTACCGGTAGGAAGAGACCCTGAATTCGGTGTCGGGGATCAGATTGACGACTCCGCCGTCGGTGAACCGGATTTGGAGGCGCGAGGAAGCTCCTACGAGGATGGTCTCTTGGGCGAAGATGTCGGAGCCTTTAGCTAAAATGCGCTCGGCGCTTTCGGCGGAGAGGGCTTTGACAAGTCCTTCGACAGCCATCGCTTTCCCGATCGATTCCTGGGCGAGGAGGAGTTGGGAGAGGAAGAGGCAAAGAAAATAAAAAATGCGCATAGTTCCTTCCTTCAATAGCTGGCGATTGCGCTGAAATTAAGACGTCCGAACTGGCTGTCGCCCGTAATGCCTTTCAATTGAAATCCGTAGTCGAGTTTGAGGCTGAAGTAGGTGGAGATGTCGTAGCGGAGGCCCGGTCCGACGCCGATCAGGTGCTGCTCTCTGAATTCCGGAGCGACGACGCTGTAATTGTAACCGTAGCCGTAGTCGACGAAGGCGACGAAAGAGAGTTCGTTTCTTAGTGTCTTGGTTTTGAACAGGCCGAAAGGAGGCGTGTAGACTTCGAAATTGAAACAGAAAGCGTTGTCGGCGATGAACTGCTGTTCGTAATAGCCGCGGACGGTGTTCGCGCCGCCGAGGCCGAACTGTTCGGCGGTCGGGAGCGTCCCTGTGGCAAGCTGGCCGCGCACGAGGGCGGAGAGAGTCCATTTGCCGCTCGTTCTGTAGACGTCTCCGATCGAGCCTTTCCAATAGGCGTAGCGGACATGGCTGCCGAGGCGGAGAGAATTGTATTCGGCGGATGTCTGGTGCGGGAACCACCAGTCTTGCCACGGAGAGAGCATCATGTCCATCCGGAACGAGAGGAGATTTTCCCCCCAGTTTTGCTGGAAGCGATAGCCGAGAAGGAACTGGGTGATCGTCATGTATTGATTGGCGACGGGGCTGACTTCTTCTATATCGCCTGCAAAAAAGAGGTTGCTCGTGAGGTATTTCCAGTCGAATCCGATTTCGAGGTGGCTCCGGAAATCTCCGTAGAGAGGGCGGAACGGGATTTGATAGCGGCCTGATCCCTGGATGTTGACGCCTTGGGTTTTAAAGCCGGTGATGGCCGGGTAGACCTGTCCATAGCAGCCAAATACGGTGAAGATGTGTTTCCACGGGAGGAATGAGGTGTAGTTGGCGACATGGGATTGGAATTTATGGAAATCGGGCGAGGCGGTGTATTGGTACGAAAGGAGATCGCCCAGCATGAGGGCGTCGCCCCAGTTGAAGCCGCCGTAAAGGCGGGTTTCGCTGTTGGAAAGGAAGCCTGTGTTGTCAGAACCTGCAAAAAAGCGGACGGGGAAGCGGTCTTTCGTCATGAAGACGAGGTCGGTGATCCCTTTTTCCTGGCCTGGCACGAGAACGATTCGGGTGTTGTGGAACGGGTTCCGGTTCACCCAGGTGACGGCGTTTAAAAAATTGGTTTCGATGACGGGATCGCCCCGCCGAATCCCGAGTCCGTTCTTGATGACTCGCTTCGAGAACCATTTTTGGCCGCGGTAATCGATCTTTCCTACTTTCCCTTCCAAAATCTGCAACACCACAACGCCGTTGACGACCTGCTGCACGGGAACGATGGCTGCTACGTATTGATTCCTCGAGGAACGGAAATACTGGACGATTGCATCCTTGATTTTTGCGATGATCGATTCGTTCAGCGGCTGGTTGAGGAATTCGAGAAGGGAGGTTTCAAGAGACTCGTAATTTCCTTCTTCCAGGTAAATGTTGATGCCATGCTGGCGGGAGACGGCATCGACTTTCGTGCCGCCGGGCACAATCGCAAGGCCTTCAATCAGCATCTCCTCGTCTTTTACGACTCTCGGGCTGCCCGCTGCGTAAATGAGTTCCTTGGAAGAGTCCGGCGCGTTTTGTGCAAAGAGAGGCAGGCAGAGCGAGGCGAGGAGGAGTGCGATTTTCTTCATCAATTGGCCTGGATTGCGACGGGAGGTGTGCGGCATACGGCTTTTGGATCGGGCGCGGCTGAGCCGATTTGCGGGCCTTCAAGCACCTGGGTGATTTGAGGAGGGTTGGCGACCGGTTCGACAAGAGCCGTTTGGATGGTTTCGATCGTGGTAGGCGGAATCGTGACTGCCGCATTCGAGAATTTGAAAATCACCTCATAGGGAGGATCGACGGGAAGCTCTGGATACCAGAAGCCGAGGAATTCGTTCGTTCCGGTATTGTAGGTCGATCCGCTGAAGGAGCCGGGAGTGTAGGCGACGCCATTCATTACTGTGGGGAATGTGTTGGCCAGTTCCGGGCTTGCGGCATAGAGAAGGATTTTTCCGCCAGCCGTTGTGGACATGTTGAAGGTCGCATTTTGTGGCAGCGTGAAAACTCCGGTTCCGATATTCGGGCGGCTGGGATTCGCATTGTCGACGACGAGGGTGAGCGTGTTCGTTGAAAGGCCTGTCGTTTGGATGGTTCCGGTAGTTGCGAGAGAAAAGATGTCGTTGTTCGCGATAAGCGTCATAGGGCCGATCGACTGGAGGGTGAAGCCATCGCCGACAAACCAGATCCGGTCTCCAGCGGTGATCGTCACAGGCGAGCCGGTCATGGCGGGCCCGTTTGCCTGGAGGGTGCATCCTGCGTCGACGAAGAACCCGTTCCCGGCATTAATGGTGATATGGGCGTCTGTCGCTCCCAGGCTAGTCATCGAAGCCCCTGGCTGAAGCGCGATGTTGTTTTGCGAGGTGATGTTGAAAAATTCAGCAGAACTTGCGGAGCTGAATAAGATCACGTTGTTGACACTTGGAGCATTATAGCCATTGAGGGTGAGCCCTAAAGTGGGGCTTCCCGAGACCCCATTAATAAATTGGAAAATTCCACATGTGGCGTTGACGGTGGCGTCCGTGCTGCGGATCGTTGTGTTCGGCGTCCCGTAAAAGCCGATATTGCCGGCTGTGAAATTAAGCGTGCCGATGAGGTTCACAGTGGCAGGCGCATCGTAGGTTTGGTCATTTGCCGTATCGAGGGTAATCACCGAGCAATTATCGAGAAACAGCTGTCCGCCTACCGTTGGAGATAAAAAGAGATTGCCGCCTCCCGATAGATCCAGCGTGCAGCCTATAATGAAAATATCGTCTGGCGCCGAAACGTTCAAATCGGCAGTTGAAGAGATCGTGATGTCGTCCTGGATCGTGATTGTATTATTTCCGGATATTGAAAGCGCATTCGAAGAAGACCAGTTGATGGGAGCGTCGACGAGTGTGTTAACCAACCCGGAAGCCAGTAAATCGCCAGTCCCGGAGACAGTCAGCGCCGCGTTGATTTGGACTTCATTATTTGCAGTAAGATTGAGCGAGTTTGCCGACCAGCTGATTGGGGTATTGACGATCAGATCCGTAACGGCATTCAAACTCAGCGCAGGGATCGACCAGGACGGAGCGCTGTTAAGGAGGAGATCTCCTTGTATGTTGGTCCCGAGAGTGGCAGCGCCGGATAGGGTAAGAGTGTCGTTGATATAGAGATCCCCGTTTGCAATTAGATCGAGGTTATTGGCAGACCAGGTCAGCGGAGCGTTGATGAAGAGATCCGTCATCGAGTCTAGAGTGAGCGTGGGCTGCACCCAGGTTATGGTGCTGTTTACTTCCAGGTTGGTCTGCGCGAAAGCGACGAGAATTCCCGTCCCGGTTATTGTGAGGGGAGCGTCAATGATCAGGTCGACGCCGCCAATCAAGTGAAGCGTGTTCGCCGACCAGCTGATCGGGGTCGTGACCTGGAGAGTTCCGCCTGCGTTGAATTGAAGCAGGGCCCCTGCCCACGATGGAGCGCTGTTGATGATGATGTCGTTTGCTACGATGCCGAAGAAATCGGCTGTCCCTGTGAGCGTGAGGGTGTTGTTGATGATCAAATCGTTTGCTGCATTCAGAGTGAGCAAATTGGACGACCAGCTGATCGGACTTGAAATGGTGATCGTGCCCAAATCGCCGTGATCGATCGCGGTCGAAGTATTGATTTCAACGTTGCCGCCAGCCAGATAGACCGCGCCGAGCTGCACCGTGTCGATGACAACGGGAGAGCCTGCAGCGTAGGTATAATCGGGAGGGGGAAACGTCGCGATGTTCATGTCGAAATCTGCGATCAAAATATCCGTCGGGTCAAGGAGGAGCGTTCCCGCCTTGCCTTTTGGGGCCAGGGTTGTGACGGGTCCTTGCGCCAGCAAGCCGCCTCGGCTCGAGATTTCTACGAAACCGCCGTTTCCTCCATCGGGTCCGCCTTTCGCGGTGATGGCGCCGCCGAAGAGGTTCGATTCGGTTCCCCAGAGGATTACTTTTCCTCCTGCGCCGAAAAGATTCGCGTCGGCGTTGATGGAAGCGCTCGGGGCGACGTATACAGCGTCGGCGTTGCGGATCTCCGGATTGGCTCCCTGATAATCGCCGCCGATGAGGACTGTTCCGCCTTGCGTCTCTCCTGAAACGTCGATTTGGGCGTTACCAAGAAGCCGCACCTCTTTTCCCAGAAGGCGCACTTCTCCGGAAGGGGCGCAGAGATTGCCTCTGGTCTCGAGAAGTCCTTCCGCTTCGATGAAAATTTTTCCGTTTTCAGAGGCGGTCAGCGCGGCATTTTCGGCGATGTCGAGAAGTCCTTCGCCCGAGCGAATGAAAATCTTCCCTCCTTCGTTCACGATCCTTGTCGATTCGATCGAGCCGCCGACAGCGAGGCTGACGAGGGGCGTTTCGGTTTTCTGTGGATCGGATTGGATGT
>CAYPZU010000060.1:7497-13577 GCA_964415395.1 uncultured bacterium | reverse complement strand
GGAGACGCCGATGTCTTCAGGCGACTCGTGATTGAAATAGATAGCGAAGTGCATCTCTCCCTTCCCGATGTTTTCGATGTAGTGGAAATAGGCGGGCGGAATAAAAACGATATCTCCCTTTTCGACGATGAATTCGTCCCTTTCCCCATCCGGGCTGAGAATGATCATCCGCGCCCTCCCTTTCACAACGTAGTCCATCTCGGCGGCGTTCGGATGCCAGTGGGGCTCGCGGATGCCCCCGGGAGTCAGGCGCAGATCGAAAAGGGTGATCTTGTCGAGAACGGAGAAAAACTCCTTCTTTGCAAGCCGGATCGTCCCTCCGTCTGCGTCGACTTGCGGATCGTTCGCCTCAAGCTTGTGGCGGTGCTTGCCGGCCTTGGGAGGGATCTCTGAGCGGATTCCCTTTCTCCTTTCGGAAATGAGGGCGTCTTTTTCGAATTTGCGGAACCGGCTAAAGAGCTGGGGGCTTGTCTCGAAGGTCGCCGCCAGCACATCGTTCGGCATCGAAGAAACGCCGGCCGAAATGCCGATGTCTTCCGGCATCTCGTGGTTGAACCCGATCAGGAGAAGCCCTTCTTTCGGGCCGATGTTTTCGATCATATGGAGATATCCTTTCGGAATGAAGGCGATCTCCCCTTCGGTCAGAAGGAAGTTTTCATGGAGCGCGTCGGGCCCGAAAATCCGCACCGCGTACTTGCCGCTCACGCAATAGGCAAGCTCATGGGCGTTCGGGTGCCAGTGAGGTTCGCGTATTCCGTTTCTTTTCAAACGGAGGAGATAGAGGGAAAGCCCCTTCAGAATGGGAAAAAGCCCCTGGTGGATTTCCGCCCGGCTCCCCCCTTTCAAAACCGCCTGAGGCTTGAGTCTTTTGGTTTTGAACACATGCTTCGACTTCACCATACCTCTCCTTCGATTGCATAGACTTCGATCGGCCCTTCTCTTCCGTCCATTGAAATTTTTCCAAGCCGTTTCAGCGCAAAATGGCGGTTCGCTTTTGCGGCCGTAGTTTCGCTGATCAGGATCGGGAGATCGAACTCTTTGGTTGCGTCCTCAAGCCGAAATACAGTCTGAATCGTGTCTCCGACTGCCGTGTACTCCATCCGCTTTTCCGATCCGATGCTGCCGACAACGGCGAAACCGGTGTGAATTCCAATCCCCATTTTGAGCTGGGGGCGCCCCTTTCCCGCCCACTCCTGGCAAAGATCCCGGAGAGCCTTCTGCATCCCAAGAGCCGTCTTCACCGCGTTCAGTTCCTGATCGGGATCGTCCAGAGGCGCTCCGAATTCGATGAGAAGTCCATCGCCCATGAACTTGTCGAGGGTCCCGTTGAAAGAAAAGACCACATTGAGCATTTTTTCCAGATACCCGTTGAGGATCGATACCACTTCTTCAGGCGGAAGTTTTTCAGAAAGGGAGGTGAATTTCCGGATATCGGAAAAAAGAACCGTCAGCTTCTTTCTCTCTCCTTTCAAAACGCCGCTGACGTCGGAACTCAAAATCTTCTCCATCACATGTTTCGATACATAACGGACGAAGTTGAGCTTGAGCCGTTCGTGTTCCTCAAGGCTTTTGGCCATCTCGTTGATCGCCTGAGCCAGCTCGCCGAATTCATCCTGGGAATCGATTCGAATCCGCGCTTTAAAATCCCCCTCGCCGATCTGCCTGACCGATGCAGCGATCATCTCGAGCGAGCGGCTGACGTAAATGGAGAGAACGGCCGCTGCCAGAATCCCCGCGGCCAGAGTGATGGCGATCGTGATCCAGGCGAGAATTTTGACCCCGGCCAGATCCTTGGCCACAAAGGCCGCCGTGACATCGACCCCGAGCGTCGCCACATATTTTCCGGAGCTGTTCAGGATGGGGACGAAGGCCGATAGAAAATGTCCATATTCGTCTATGTAGAGATGGGGAGTCACCCAGGGGGCGCCCAGATGATCCTCGATGCCGATTTGAAGTCCCTCCGGGTAGGGGACGCGGCTGAATGTATATTTGTCGGGATTGTTCTCGTCAGGATCGATGCCGAATTCAAGCTCCTTCGGATTTTCAGGACTGGGGCGGATCGTGTAAATCCAAAGAATATAGATGTCGTCGTTGCGGTTGGCGTCGCGGATCGCGATGAAGCGGCGGACGATTTTATCGAAAAGGGGCCCCTCGGAGCCGCCGGCGTTCTGAATCTCCTCGATCTCCTCCGGATCGATTCCGGCTGCCGCCGTCGATGCAGCGGTGAGCACTTTGCTCTGGAGCTCCTTCCAGAGAAAATGATGGACTCCCCAATAGAGAATCCCCAAAGAGACAAAAGTCGTGCAGAGGATGATCCCTAAAAAGGAGAGATAGAGCTGAGTCCGATACTTCATGACTCTCCCGCCTCGATTGCAAACACCCGGATAGAGTCCGCTCTTCCCGGAAGCATCGCAGGACCCAGATCCTTCGCATGGTAAAGCCCGCCAAGCCCCTCTTTCACGCTTTCGCTGATCAGGATCGCCGCCTTCTTTTCGCGTGAAGCCGTTTTCAGGCGCGAAGCGACATTGACCGTATCGCCGATCGCCGTGTATTCCATTCTCTTGTCCGAGCCGATGTTGCCCATAACGGCAAGCCCGGTGTTGATTCCGATTCCCATCTCAAGGATCGGCCTGCCCGCCGCAGCCCGCTTCCGGTTGAGCGCTTTCAAAGCCAGCTGCATTTCGATCGCGGTTTTAACAGCGTCTTTTTCCTGCGAGGGATCGTCGAGCGGCGCTCCGAATTCAACCATCAGCCCATCCCCCGTGAACTTGTCGAGCGTCCCATGGTTTTCGAAAATCACGCTCAGCATCGCTTCGAGATATTCATTGAGCAACTCGACCACTTCTTCCGGCTGGAGCGACTCGACCAGACGGGAAAAATCGCGGATGTCGGTAAAGAGGACTGTGACTTTCCGCCGCTCCCCCTTCAGGGCCGGCGGCGTTTCGCTCTCAAGGATTTTCTCCATTACATGCTTCGAAACGTAGCGGATAAAATTGATCTTGAGCCTCTCATGCTCTTCAAGCCCTTTGGCCATATCGTTGATCGCATGGGCGAGCTGGCCGAATTCATTTTCTTCTTTCATGTGGAGGCGCGATTTCAGATTCCCCTTGCCGATCTCTTGGATCCCGTCATGGAGCGTTTCCAGGGAGCGGGTTACGAAGTGGGAGAGAAAGGTTGCGAAAAGGAACCCCGCGAGCAGCATCGAAAAGAGCGTCCCAAACACAAGCAGTTTGAGGGAATCGAGAGTCTTCATGACGTATTCGGCGGAAAGGTTGACGCCCAGCGTCGCCACATAGTTGCCCTGGGAATCTTTGATCGGGGCGTAGCCTGGGAGGAATTTCCCCCACCGGTCGCTCACGAGCTCCTCGGGAGACCAGGGTTCGTTCAAATGGCTCAGAATCCCAATCTTCACACCTTCGGGATAGGCCTCTTCGGGCGGAGCGAAGACATTTGGATTTTCTGAAGAATCGACCACCACTTCCAGTTTCTTCGGATCTCCCGGCATCGGGCGGACAGTGTAGACATAGATGACATAGATATCGCTTCTGCGGTTCGCATCCCGAAGCGCCCGCATCCGGGAAGCCAGCGTCTGGAAAGCGGGGTTTTTCACCTCCTCGTCTTTTTCAAACGTCTTGAGAAGATCTCCATTGATCATCTCAGCGGATGTCTTGGCGACAATCAGCACCTTCCCGCGCAAATTCTCAAAGAGATATTTTTCCGCCTTGAAATACATCAGCACCAGCCCGAAAGCGGTGGTGAAGAAGATCAGAACGAGGAAATTCAGGTAGAGCTTCGTCCGGTATTTCATTTGTTATCTTGGGAAAATCCGATCAGCTTCTTCAAATAGGGAACGAGGGCAAAGCTCAAAACGGCTAAAGCGAGCGACATCAACCCATAGAGGAAAAACGCATGGCTGTAGATCGCAAGAGACGCCTCTCCGACGACGTTTTTCGGAACATCGGAGAGCATCGCCAGCTCGCCGCCGATCGCGAAAGCGGCCGAGTTGGTGAGGAACCAAACGCCCATCATCATCCCCACCAGGTGATGGGGCGCGAGGCGCGTGACCATAGCCAGACCGATCGGAGAGAGAAACAGCTCCCCGAGAGTCTGGATCAGATAGCTGATCGCCAGCCACCAGGGAGACGACATTCCCCCTTCGTTGAAATAGGCCGTTCCTCCGGCAAGGAAGAGATAACCGAGCGCCATGCAGAGAATCCCGAGCGCGAATTTAGAGGGCGTCGAAGGATCCATCCCCTTCTCATCGAGCTTCACCCAGAGCCAGCTGAGAAACGGGCTGAAGACGATGATGAAAAACGGGTTGAAAAACTGGGTGAATTCAGCGTCGATCGTGAACCCGAGGAACTCTTTCGACATGTTCCGGTCCGCAAAAAGCATCAGCGAAGTGAACGTCTGGTTGTAGAGCGACCAAAAGCCGACCGAAAGCAGAATCAGGATCAGGCACGCCGTGAGCCGCTTCTTTTGATCAGGACTCTCCTGGAAAAGATAATAGAGAACCCAGCCGACGATTCCCAAAGATGCGACGATCAGAATCAGATTTCCCCAGCCGGGCAAAAGGAGGATCCCCTGGAAAATTGCAATGGCAGCCAGCGTGCCGAGGCCTAGCAGAAGATAGAATTTCCCCTTGCCCCTGTGATGCAAAGGACTCTCCGCCGGCATTTTACCCGCCGCGCCGATCCGTTTGATCCCGATCAGGAAGGTGAGAAGGGAAACGACCATTCCGGCAGACGCGATCGCAAATCCCGATCCCCACGTATAGGCCGCCACCAGCGCTCCGGCAAAAAGCGGAGGGATGAGGGCGCCGATATTGATCCCCATGTAGAAGAGGGTAAAGCCCCCGTCGCGCCGCGGGTCGTCTCCCGTGTAGAGATCGCCTACGATGCTCGAAACGTTCGGCTTGAAAAACCCGTTCGCGACAATGATGACGCTCAAACCCAGAAACATCGCGCTCTCATTCGGCAGCGCCATGATCCCATACCCGAGGATGAACAGAACCGCCCCGATCACGATCGACTGGCGGAACCCGATGTACCGGTCGGCGATATAGCCCCCGATGACCGGAGTCAAAAAGAGCATCGAGCTGAAGGCTCCGTAGAGCAGGTAAGCCTTGTCGTCCGAATAGCCTAGCGCCTTGCTCATGTAGAGAACGAGGATCGTCTGGACTGTGTAGAAACCGAACCGTTCCCATAGCTCCGTGAAGAAGAGCATGTAGAGCCCTTTCGGCTGGCTGGCTGACAAGTGTTTCATTGAAACTCCCTTTTCGCCCAACCTACAAGAATTTATTCGAATCGTCAATGAGAGGAACGCTCTCTCTCAGATTCAACCGCTTCTGAAAAGTATCTTTTTATCGCGCGAAAAGGTACAATTAAGGGTGAAAAAGGCGATGCAGGAAAATTTTTCCTTTCTATGGAAAAAAGCACAAGAAAACTCTATAACTGGGCCATCCAGAAAGCGAACTCTCCGAAAGCCCCTTTTTGGATCGGAGCTCTCTTCTCGCTTGAGATCATCCTGTTCATCCCTCTCGACGCGATCCTGATGTTCTTCTGCCTCCAGAACCGGAAAAAGATCCCGCTCTATATCGCGATCGCGGCAGCCGCCTCCGTCGTCAGCGGCGTGATCGGCTACCTCCTCGGGCACTTCCTCTGGGATCTGATCGGCACGTACGTCGTTCCCCACCTCGTCTCGACTTCCCTCTTCGACAAAGTCTCCCTGCATCTGCAGCAATATGAAAATTGGGCTGTTTTCTTCGGCTCCCTCCTACCCTTTCCGCTGAAAGCCATCAGCATGACGGCAGGGGTTTTCCACCTTGCGTTCCTTCCCTTCGTCGTCTACCTTCTGACGGCGCGCGTGGCCCGCTTTGCTCTTGTCGGCGGGGAACAATTACGCGTACGCGTACAAGGCCGAAGCGAGAAAGGCCGGTCGCCGATCCGCACGCGTGCGCGCGGCCAGCTTCGACGCCGGGTTCTTGGCGCGTTCGATGTTGTGGACCGCGTGGTAGAACCACAGTTCGGAGAGAGCGAAGAGAGTGTCGGGCTCGTCGTCGCCGCCGATGAGATGCTGGC
>CAYPZU010000060.1:0-7487 GCA_964415395.1 uncultured bacterium | reverse complement strand
AAAAATTAAAGGATTTCGTCGACCGGCACTTCCACCGGATCGTAGTCGTCGTCGGCGCGAAGATCGCCGCGGCGTTTCTCTTCTTCTGGGCTCTCGCCCATTAATCAAATCGCTCTTTATCGATCTCGACGCGCAAGGAAAGGGAGTTTTTCGTCAGTTCCCAATCAATCGTTTCGATCCTTGCCTTGAGAGCTCTTGTTTCAAAGTCCCTGGCGCCTTCTCTTTGGGTAAGCAGAAGAGCCAATGATTCTCTTTGCAAAAGCAAAGCATTTTCTCTATCTTCTAACAGCTGTTTTTGAGAAGGCCGCATCGACATCTGTCCGAGCCTTGCAAGGGCGATCCCTGCCGGGATCAGGCAGAACAGGCAGAAGCCGGAGGCGATGAAAGAAACGATCGCCACAAAGATCCAGAAGATCTTCTCGTTCGATTCGTCTTTCGCCATCTGAATGGGGGGCAGTTTCGGGATGGCAAGAGGGGCCTGGGGCGGGATCAAAGGCAGGGCCGCTCCTTCGACGCGCTCGTCGACCGGGTTCGGCCCAGGTTCGATCCTGAGAGGGGGCAAAACAGGGATTGCATCAACAGCTGCGGAAGCGGGCATAGCGCCTAAGATTATATCAAATTTTTGGCAAGAATTCCAGAAGGAGCTCAAATGATTCACTTTGAAGATTTTATAAAGCTAGACATCCGAGTGGGAACGATCGTAGAGGCTGAAGGCTTTCCCGAGGCCCGCAAGCCAGCCTATAAGCTCCTCATCGACTTTGGCCCTGAGATCGGCCTCAAGCGCTCCTCGGCCCAGATTACGACCCTCTACAAAAAAGAAGAACTCGTCGGGCGGCAGGTTCTGGCCGTCGTCAACTTTCCCCCAAAGCAGATCGGAAAATTCCTCTCTGAAGCGCTCACTCTGGGCCTTCCCGGAGGCGAAGGCGAAGTCATCCTCATCCAGCCAGAAAGAGCTGTGAAAAACGGGGTCCGCCTGTACTAACCGAGAGCCGGAAAAAAGCGATTGTAAATGGAAGCTGCGGTAGCGGCGTTGATCGCGAGAGCTCCCGTTTCAATCGCCGTCTTTAGAGAGACGGCTCCGACCCAAAGCAACGCCCGCGCCTGGGACTCCTTCGCCGAATCCGCAACGCCTTCGGGAATAGAGAAAACTGCATAGAAGATTCCGGCATAAAATCCTCCCAGAAAAAACCGCTTGCCGATCGCGATGATCCGGTCTCTTTCCCCTTCTCCCAAATAATTTACAGCGACTAAACTAATGGCCGATGCCATCGGGCTTGCGGCTAACTGGGCTGCTAAAGTAAGCGACATAGAATTCCTTTTTGGCCGTAAAGTTTAGGCGCACAGCCCATTTCTCCGCAAATATCGTTATGAGAAAATCGATCGCTTTGTGTAGAGTCTTCCCCTTTTTAAAACCGCAAACCACGCAGCAACCCATGAAAAAAATGACGGCTCTCTTTATCGGGCTCTTTCTCTCGCTCGGCTCTTTCGCCCACGCCAGAAGCATCTCCGACTACGACTTCGAGCAGGAACGGATGATGCTCACGCAAGACAGCATCTACATCGTTTCGTCTTTCGAAGACAACGACAAAGTTTCCTGCTATTCGTACTTCGGCGAACCCATTTGGGACGTCTCCTTCTTCGCGAAAGTCACCTCGTGGCAGGTCATGAACGACTACATCATCGTTTTCTCGAAACACCGCTCCGGCTACTCGACCTACCTCACCTGCCTCGACCGCTACACCGGCAAAAAAATCTGGCAAAGACCCTGATTCGGAGAATTCAATGAAGATATGGATCATCGCAGCCCTGGCGTCTGTCCAGGGCGTTTCGGCTTCCATTCAGGAAATTTCGCCGAGCCTGTCGGAAACGATTGAAACGGCTGTCTCGCACATCCGGCAATTTTCCGATTTGAAACCGGAAGTTGCCCTGGTTCTCGGAACGGGACTCGGCGGCGTTGCAGAGCGGATCGAGGTAGAAGCGGCGATTCCGTACGAGGAAATCCCCGGATTCCCTTCTGCGACGACAGACCACCACGAAGGCAAGCTCGTTCTGGGAAGATTTGAGGGCAAGCCGATTGTCGCCATGCAGGGAAGACTCCACCTATACGAAGGCTATTCAGCACAGCAGGTCGTCTTCCCCGTCCGCGTCATGCGGGCCCTCGGCGCGAAAACGTTGATCCTGACCAATATCGCAGGCGGAGTGAACCCCACGTACCGGCCGGGCGATATCATGGCGATCAAGGATCATATCAACCTGCTTGGCGCGAACCCCCTGATCGGACCGAACGACCCGAAAGTAGGCTCCCGCTGGCCCGATCTCTACGACTGCTACGACGCTGGATTGATCGAGAAGATCGAATCGATTGCGGCTAAAAACGGCATCAGCGTGAAGAAAGGAGTCTATGCGGCGATGGCAGGGCCTTCCCTGGAGACGAGAGCGGAATATAAAATGCTCTTCGTGATTGGAGCCGACGCCATCGGCATGTCGACCGTCCCGGAAAATATCGCCGCCGTCCACATGGGGATGAAAGTCGCGGGGATTTCGATCATCACCGACTGCTGCTACCACGAAACGCTGCAGCCGGCAAACGTCGAAGAGATCATCCGCCACGCCAACGAAGCCGAGCCGAAAGTGTCTGCCATCGTGTCGGAGCTGCTTCAAACCCTTTGAATGAGGCAGCAGCATCTTTCCCGGGAAGGGAGAGGAGAGTCGCTTCGCGGATCCTGATAGCGGACCAAACTATCTGCTGTTTCCGCCTGGTCGTAGCGGGTGAAAAATCGATCCGGAGTTTCGATCACGCCCGCTTTTTCCGTGAGGCAGCAGTGGAAAAACTCTTTCGCGCTCAGCGCGATCGCAGCGTGGGTGGCAAGGCGCTGCCTCTCTCCCTTCTCCTTTACGAAAATGAGGTCTCCCGTCTGCACCTCGCTTAAGGGAACCTTTAACACTTTGCAGCCCCGTTCCTGAAGTTTGCGGGGCATGTTGCCGATCCACACAGGAGGAAGGAGAGACATTTGAACTGTCTGCTGAGCCGCATAGTTCACCGCCGTCACGCAATTTCCAGACTGCGGAGCGTCCTCATGGAGAGCCTTCTGTTTGTATTTCATCGTTCCAGCAAGCTTCTCGCATTCAGAACGGAGAGTTGCCTCGTGCCATCGAATTTCCGTGGAACGGATTACAATAATTGAATTCGCCATATAAAAACGTCTGGTATGATAATACCCCATTCCATTAAATTTCAAACACTTGGAAAAATAGGCATGCGGATCATTTTTTTCTTTCTGTTCTGTGGTTTTTTGGCGGCGGCAGAGCCCGCTCTCCGCGTTGAAATTTTCGAATCGCCCGAAGAGGTCGCCGAAGCCTGCTCCCGGAAAATCGCCAGCCTCATCCGGAGGAAAAAAAACTGCGTGCTCGGACTTGCGACCGGAAACACCCCGATCCCGACATACAGGGCGCTCGTCTGCGAGCTATCAGATGCAGACCTGTCCCAAGTCGTCACCTTCAATCTCGATGAATACGCAGGCCTTTCCCCGCAAGATCCCAGATCCTTCCACAGTTTCATGGAAACGCACCTCTTTTCTCTACTCCTCGAAAGCCCTGAGCGCCCCTGCGGATTCAAAAGAGAAAATCTCCACCTGCCTGAAGCTGAAGCTACGGAATTTCCGCTCCTCGCATCGGAGGCGCAAAAATACGAAAGCGAAATCGCCAGGCTCGGTCCGATCGACCTCCAAATCCTCGGCATCGGCACCAACGGACACATCGGCTTTGCAGAACCGGGAAGCTCCTTTGAGAATAGAACCAGCCTTGTCCGCCTCACGGAAAATACCCGCCGCGACAACCAATCCTCTTTCGGGAGCGACTCCGTCCCCGAATTCGCTTTGACGATGGGCATCTCGACCATTCTGCAAGCGAAAGAGATCATCCTTTTGGCCACAGGAGCGAAAAAAGCCGAGATCATCCGGCAGCTCCTCTCCGTCCCGATCTCTCCTGACCTTCCCGCCACAGCGCTCCGGCTCCACCCCAACGCAACTCTCTATCTCGACCGCGAAGCCGCCGCTTTCATTGGACAGCTGCATGCTGAGAAGTAGTTTGCTGTCGCTTCTCCTTCCTGCTCTTCTTTTCTCCGCGACCCGCTTCACCAACGGGCTCATTTTAAAGAACCATGAGCTGAAAAAAGGGGACTTTTGGATCGAAAACGGAAAAATTGCAGAGCCGAGCGAAACAGCGTCTCAAGTCATCGATCTCAAAGGACTGATCGCAGCGCCAGGCTACATCGACATCCAGATCAACGGAGCCTTCGGCATCGACTTTTCCTCCGAACCCTCCCGCGTCGATGAAGCGGCAAAGCTCCTTCCCCGCTTCGGCGTCACCTCTTTTCTTCCCACGCTCGTCACGCTCGACCGGGAAAAATATCTCGAGATCATCCCCCGCCTGCAGCCGCGGAAAACCGCCGGCGCCTCGATCCTGGGGATCCATCTCGAAGGCCCCTTCTTCAATCCGAAACAGCGCGGGGCCCACCAAGAGAAAAAAATCACCGCCTGGGATAACGGCCAGTCGGTCGAAACGTTTTTCGGCTCGCTCCAGGGAGTCCGGATCGTGACGCTGGCTCCCGAAACGCCCGGCGCTCTCCGGATCATCAGCGAACTGAAAGAAAAAGGGATCATCGCCTCGCTCGGCCACTCGAACGCCACTTACGATGAGGCCCTCGAGGCGATCCAAACCGGAGCGAAGCTCGCCACCCATCTTTTTAACGCGATGACCCCTTTCCACCACAGAAATCCCGGCATCGCAGGCGCCGTTCTTTCTCAAGACTCTCTTTTCTACTCCGTCATTCTCGACGGCCACCACATTCACCCTGCCTCAGCAGCGCTCGCCTGGCGGGCCAGTCCGAAAGGACTCATCCTGATCAGCGACGCGATCGAAGCGCTTGGCCTGCCAGCCGGCCCTTGCCGCCTGGGCAATATGGACGTCGAAGTGAAGGGGGGAAAAGCCTTGCTCAAAGGAACTGAAACGCTCGCCGGAAGCATCCTCGGCCTCGACCAGGCGGTGCGCAACCTCAAAGCCTTCACCGGATGTTCGACAGCCGACGCGCTCGAAGCCGCCTCGCTGAAACCCGCCCAGCTCCTCGGGATCGAAAAAACAAAAGGAACTCTCCAGCCAGGCGCCGACGCCGATTTTCTCCTGCTCGATTCCGACCTCCATATCCAGGCCGTTTACATCGGCGGCTCGCTCGTCTGGAGTCAATAAATTTATTTACAAGCAGATCCAGATCGGTTAGAAAAAAGAGCGACCGAGGACATTTGCCATGATTTATTCGATTCTTTTCGCTTTGATTCCCTCTCTTCTTCTGGCCAAAGGAGAAGCGCCCGCAGCGCCAGGCAACACCGCCTTCCTCCTCATTTCAGCTGCGCTCGTGATGATCATGGTTCCCGGCGTCGGCCTCTTCTACGGAGGGATGGTCCGAACCAAAAACGTCCTCAACACGATCATCATCAGCTTTGCGATCCTCTCTCTCGTCACGATCGAATGGGTCCTCATCGGCTTCAGCATGGTCTTCAGCGGCGACATCGCCCATGTGATCGGGAATTTCAAGTGGGCCGGATTGCAGGGGATCGACCTCGACACCGCCGCGCCGATTGTTCCCACTCTCGCCTATATCGCTTTCGAAGGGATGTTCGCCGCCATCACGCCCACCCTCATCAACGGCAGCGTTGTCGAACGGGTCCGCTTCCCCGCCATCCTTCTCTTCACGCTTCTCTGGTCGATCGCCGTCTATAATCCGCTCGCTCACTGGGTTTGGGGCCCGGAAGGCTTTCTGAAAGATATGGGCGCTCTCGATTTCGCCGGAGGAACCGTCATCCACATCAGCTCCGGCGTCGCCGCTTTGGCCGCCTGCCTCTACGTCGGCGCCCGCAAAGGCGTCAAACCCCATACCATCACCTCGCACAACCTCACGATTAGCGTGATCGGCGCCATCCTCCTATGGTTCGGATGGTTCGGCTTCAACCCCGGGAGCGCGCTCGCAGCGAACGAAATCAGCGCGAACGCTTTCCTTACGACCCACACCTCCGCCGCCTGCGGCGCAATGGGCTGGATGCTCGGCGAATGGATCCACCGGAAAAAACCGAGCGCGCTCGGCATTCTCTCAGGAGCCATCACAGGACTCGTCGTCATCACGCCCGCAGCTGGGTTCGTCTCGACCGCCTCCTCGATCGCCATCGGTTTCCTCGGCGGCATCGGCTGCTACCTCTTCTCCGTCGCCAAAGTGCGGATTTTCCACTACGACGATGCACTCGACGTCTTCACGATCCATGGAGTGGGCGGCTTCCTCGGCGCGCTCCTCACTGGCGTTTTCGCCTCGACCCAGATCAACCCCGCAGGAGCGGACGGACTCCTCTACGGCAACGCCTCTCTGCTCGGCGTGCAGCTTTTCAGCGCGCTCATCTGCGCCGTCTACGCATTTTTCATGACGCTGATCCTTCTCAGGCTGGTCGACTGGATCACCCCGGTGCGCGCCGGAACGCTCGAAGAATCGATCGGGCTCGACCTTGCGCAGCATGGCGAGTCAGGCTACCGGTTCTGAGATTTCAGAATGATGTGTCTGAGATAGATTTTCAGCACGCCAGACAAGATGACGAGCGCCGCTCCAAAAACGGAAAGGAGATTCGGTTCTTTGCCGAAAACGGCCCAATCGAACACGCCCGCCATCGGCACTGTGATATAGAGAAAGGGAGAAAGCCTCGATGGCGTGCTGCATTCATAAGCCGCCCCGCGGAATAACTGGTTCGCTGTAGAGAGAATCGCAAGAGCTCCGATCAGCCAAATGGCCCAGCTCAAGCTCGCTTCGGTTTCCCATGCGGGCGGCCCAAACAGAAAAGGCAGCAAACTGAAAAGGGAGCTAAAGAAGAAGAGAGACAGCACGCCCAAGTCGTACCGCTCTTTCCCCACGTTGATCCCGAAGAGAACCTGGGAAATCCCCTGGCAAAAACCCGACAGCAGCCCAATGAGGCTCATCAGCGTGAAAATCCCCTGATCCGGCTGCAGCACGCAGAGAACCCCCGCGAATCCGATCACGAGGCTTGCGATCGTCGATTTGCCGATCTTCGAACCCACCGCGATCCGCTCGATCAGCGGAATAAAAAGCGGCCCCGTATTCAGAAGGACCATCGCGTTCATCAGGGTGTTCTGCTCGAGGTAGTAGTAGAAGCTGTATTGCGCTCCCAGAGTGAATACGGCGCGGAGGGCATAGCCTTTCGTCCGCTTCAAGCCTTCCCAATTCAACCTGCGCAAAAAGAACAATAACAGAGCGCACAGGATGAGAGAGGCCGAGTAGCGCCAGGAAATAAGCGCGGTGAGAGAAAGCCGCTCCGTCCCGAGTTTCCCGAAAAGTCCGACCCCGCTCAAAGACAAAGCAGAGATCAGAGTATAGAAAACCCCGGTATGAAACGACTTTTTCTCCATGCCTTCTTCTTATCTCGCTTTCACATAAA
>CAYPZU010000059.1:0-13676 GCA_964415395.1 uncultured bacterium | reverse complement strand
TTAAAAAGGTGTAAATATGTCAGTTTCTACAAATACCCATTCATGGGACTTTTATATCACCCGTTATGAGGAGGCGTCGGACCTCCAAAACACATTTCAAAATGATGTGAGCAAAATTGAAAGCGGCAACTACCAGCAAATCGTAGAAGGCTACGAAGACCTGGCCACTCAAATCGCGAAAAACCCGATTTGGGCCGATCTGCTGACGCCCGGCAGCGCGGCTGTAGCGCGGCTTGCGGCTGTGAATGATTCTGTAAAAACGTATCTGCAGGGCATCACAATCCGCGTCGAAGATCCCAACCACCCAGGCCAATACATTAACCTTTATGAGGGTTCTTCCAGCGTCGACGGCAATGGGAACATCCAGGAAAACTATACTGGAACCTCAGCGGAAGGCGGAAACCCTCCTGCGAATCTCTATGACCTTATCTCTGGAGCGTGCGGCTCTCTCTTCACCGATCCAAACGCCTGTTATATCCCGAAGGGCAACTCTTCCGATGCCGACTGGAGCGGATCAGGGAGCTTGAACTTCAATTCCAAGGATAAGTGGGTGTCCGTCCCTACGGGGTACAACCCCCACACGGGCGAGCCAACCTACACGCCTGAAATCGTAGGAACGTACGTTTCGGCCAGCGGCTCTGTTGCGGATTGGCTTCCCTATCTCAACCTTTCGCAGGGCAGCGACCCAACCGCGTTAAACAACGCCCTCTGGAATTAAGAGTTCCGCATCCGCAGCTCCAGAGTTCCTGGAGCTGCATTTATTTTGGGATTTTTTTTTCAGGCCTGGTTAAATCTTCTCTTATCAAGCATTTAAGAAGCGCCCTCCGAATCGTGCATTATCCCTTAAACTAAGATCCATATTCGTCCGTTATGATTAAGTCATAGTACAAAAGGATGATTATGGCTACACCTGCAGGACCCCATTCGTGGGATTTTTATGTGACCCGTTTTCAAGAGGCTTCCGACCTCCAAAACGAATTCCAAACCGATGTGAGCGACGTTGAAAGCGGCAACTATCAACAGGTTCTTGAAGGATACCAGGATTTGGCGGTTGAAATCGCGAAAAACCCAATTTGGGCCGACCTCTTGACTCCCGGCAGCGCAGCCGTTGCACGGCTAGCCTTCGTCAACCAGTCGGTGAAAACGTTTCTGCAAAATATCTCTCTTACTGTCGAAGACCCGAACCACCCGGGGCAAACCATCAATATTTACGAAGGGACATCGAGTACAGACAACAGTGGCGATATTCAGAAAAACTACAGCGGCTCCTCTGCCGGAAGCGGCCACCCGCCTGCGAATCTCTTCGACCTGGTGTCGGGCGCGTGCATTTCTCTCTTCACCGATCCAAACGCCGATTATATTCCAAAGGGCGGCTCTTCCTCAGCAAATTGGAGCCAGTCCGGAAGCCTGAATTTCAATAGCCAGGGCAGATGGGTGTTGGTTCCTACAGGATACAACCCGCATGATGGCGAGCGGACATATACGTCCGAAGAGGTCGGCACGAATGTATCGGCCAGCGGCTCGGTTCAGGCCTGGGCGCAGTACCTCAACCTTTCGCAGGGCAGCGACCCAACGGCATTGAACAACGCCCTCTGGGGATAGTTGTTTGTTACGGGAGGCGGATCCAGAGAACCTGGCAACGCCCCTCGATTTGGATCGCGCTCGACGCCGCGGGAATCAGATAGGTCATCCCCGGCTCGAGCGGCTCCATATTGCCGTCGACCGTAAGCTTTCCCGATCCGCCCATGCAGAAAAAAACCTGGAACGAGCGGGGGGTGCGCGACACCGACCACTTGTCGAATACGTCGGCTTTCAGCACCACAAAAAACGGACACGAGACGAGCGCAATGAGCTGGTGGTGGAGATCGCTCTCCAGCCTACGCGGTTCAGCTTTCGCCTCTTTTCTATCGCCCCACGATATCGCCTCCATCCCCTCTTTGATATGAAGCGGACGGGCCTTCCCGTCGGCGCCGAGCCGCCCCCAGTCGTAAAGGCGGTAGGTGGTGTTTGAATTCTGCTGGATTTCGTAGAGAAGGCTCCCTGCGCAGATCGCATGGACTCTGCCGCCGGGTATAAAAGCCGCTTCTCCGGGAAGAAGCTCGAGTTTCTCAAGCAGCTCTTCCACTTTCTTCATCCGCATCGCCTCAGTCATCTGCGGTTCGCCAATCCCCTTTTTCAGACCTGCGAAGACAACGGATGGTTCGAGAGCGACCCACATCTCGGTTTTTGGCTCTCCTTTGAGAAATTCCGCAGAGAGTTCGTTCGGATGAACCTGGATGCTTAAGTTTTCTTTGGCGTCGATGATTTTGAGGAGAAGGGGGAATTTCTCGAATTTCCGTTCTTTGCCCATCAGCTCTTCGCCCATCTCTTTCATGAGAGCGTGGAGCGTCTTTCCCTTATGAGGGCCGTTGGCCACCTTGCTCATCCCTTCTTCCCGGTCGGAAATCTCCCACGACTCGGCAGCCCGCTCAGGGGCCTTTTCTGTGCGTTGGTACTTCGTGAGGATGCGGTCTCCGCCCCAGATGTAGTCTTTGTAGATTGGCTCAAAGCGTATCGGATACATGCTTCATCAACTTGTTTTCGGGTGAATTTTCAATTTGTTTTCTAAATTGCTCGAGGGCCTTTTCGAACTGGGAAAGGGCTTTCGAATCGATGAACGGAAAGGAACTCTCCCCTTTTGCGTCGAGAGCCTGGAGAACGTCGGCGATCCGGAGGGTCTCGATCGAGCGGGAAGGGATGAATCCGCTCTGGGTCTCCAGCAACAGGCCGCAGGCGAGCAGCTCTTCGAGGATGGGGCCTGCGAGAGCGGACGGAATCCGATGCCGTTTCACGAGATACTCTTTCGTGACAGGAGCCTCTCCCTTCTCAAACCGCGCAGCCGCGATATGGACGATCCAGAGGCACATGAGCTGTTTGAAATTGTGGCTGATCCGCCCCGCCCTCGCTTCGAATTCATGCTCTTCGAGCGTCTGATGGGCAAAACTCACTTCGGCCCCGAAGAGGAAGATGAACCAGCTGAGCTGAACCCAGACGAGGAAAAGGGGCAGAGCGGCCATGCTTCCGTAAACCGCTCCGTAGCGGCTGACTCCGACCTGGAAATGGATGTAGCCCCACTGAACGATCAGATAGAGCGTTCCGCCGACGATCCCGCCCCAAAGGGCCGAAACGAATTTCACCTTGGCGTTCGGCATAAAAATATAGACGAAGCTGAAGAGAAACCAGAAGAGGCAGTAAGGGATCATGCCGGCCAAAAACAGCAGCGAAGGAGTTGCAGCCGGAATCGGGGGAGATGAGCGGATCAAATGCTGCAGCTCGCCGACGATGAAGACGGTCGCGCTGCTGGCGACGATGAAGAGGAACGGGCCGATAAGCATCAGGGCGAAGTAATCGCTCAAGATCCGTCTCCAGGAGCGGAGCGTTTTCACGCCCCAGATCTCGTTGAGGATCGTCTCGAGGCTGCTGAGGAGGAGAGCGACTGTCCAGAAGAGGACGATGAAGCCGATCCCGGCGACGATCCCCCCCTTGGCCTGGTCGAGGAACTTGTCGGCATAGGCGAAGATTTCAGTGAGCGCGGCGCTCTGCTCGCGGAAGCTGTCCAGCACGCTTTTGCGGAACAAATCGTGGTAGCCGAAGCCGCCGGCTACCGCAAAGGCCATCGCCAGGACAGGGACGATCGACATCAGGGTGTAGTAAGTGAGGGATGAGGCGCTGAGGGAACACCGGTCCTGGAAAAACCCCCTGCCCGCCAGATAAAAGATCCGGAGCCATTTGAAACAGAAACGGCGCCACCCCTTCTCCTGGCTCAAAGGGAAATTCCAGAGATCCTCGCTGAAGAACTGGTCTAACCGCTCCCACATAAACCTCACCCTAGCAGACAAATCCCTTCTTGACTACTCTGGAAAAATGGTGTTCAAAAACCGGGAAGAGGCGGGCCGGCTGCTCGCCCAATCGCTCCTCAGCTATAAAAACGCTCCGAAAACCGTCGTCATCGGATTGCCGCGGGGCGGGGTCGTTGTGGCCGCCGCCGCTGCGCAAACGCTCGGCCTGCCGCTCGACGTGGTCGTTCCCCGGAAGATCGGCGCGCCCGGCAACCCGGAACTGGCTATCGGCGCGCTCGCCGGCGACCTTGTCCTTCTCAACCAGCCGCTTATCAAAGAACTCGGCGCCTCCCCCGACTATATCGAAAAAGCCGCAGCAGAGGAAAAACGGGAAGCGGCGCGGAGGCTCGCCCTCTACCGCAAAGGGCTGCCGCCCCAAAACTTCCGCGGACTTACCCTTCTCGTGATCGACGACGGAGTTGCGACCGGCTCCACTTTCAAAGCTTCGATTGCCTATCTCCGGAACGCCCTTCCGCAAAAGATCATCGCCGCTTTCCCCGTAGGGGCGCCTGACGCGGTCGAAGAACTGAAAACCGCGGCCGACGAGGTGGTCTGCCTCTACACCCCCGCATCTTTCCTGGCTGTCGGGCAATTCTACGAACACTTCCCCCAAACATCGGATGAAGAGGTGATTCAATTGTTAACCTGCTCTTGAGGAAAACAGGGCTGAGCGTTTACAATGCGGCGCTTAATTTTTCAGGTTTGAAATGTCTGCTGCACTCGGCCGCTTGAACGGCCCTCCTATCCGCCCCAATAATGAATACACGACGCGGGGAACCTTCGCGGCCCTGGCTCTCGGTTCGCTCGTAGAGATGGTCAAGTCGGCCGTGCGGACGATCTTTCACACGTTCCTGGCTTCGATCCGGCTATGCTGCAGCGCTAAATGGAACCGAAGAGCCTTTGAGGAGATGAAAGGGACGCTTGTCTTCGCCTGCGCCGTTCCCCTCTGCCTCCTCGGCATCCTTTTCCCTAAAACCATCGACCGACTTATCAACTAGGAGTACCGTTATGGCAGCCATCGCCGCCCCACAAAGAGCCCCCTTCCAGCCCATCACCCGCTGCCAATATGTATTGGCCACTCTCATCAACGTGGTCAAAGCAGTCAAAGCCGCCGTCCTCACCGTCTTTTCCCTCGTAGGCGCAGTAGCCACCCTCGGCTTGTCTAAAAGAATGAACGGCTTAGTCGAAAAATGGGGATTTGAATGGACCCGCGCCGGATCGGCCATCTGCCTGACCATTTTCGGATCCTTCTGCCCTTCGAAAATGAACCATCAGTTCCAAGCGGCCAATGCCTGATCTCCGCGTTTGATTGCGAGGATCAATCGAAAATATCAACTGATCCTGTCAGCGCCTGCATTGATCCTCGCTTCGACATACTCCGCCCACTCGGGAGCCTCTTTCCGCACCCATCTTTTCAGACGCGCGCCGAATTTCCGGATCTGTTTGGTTTGCGCTTCTTTGGTTTTCGGGCCGTGGAAATAATTGCCGAAGTCGAACTCTACCGCTTTTCCCTCGACGAAACCAAAATTGCGGCTCACGTTCGGATCGGAGTTGTAAATTCCTTTCGCCGTCCGTGCTTCCAATAGCGAAAAGAACGAGTCGATCTCCCTCTTGATCCGATCAGGATCGCCGCTTTGGAGCGAAGCGCGCAGCGTCTTCCGGAAAGGCTCAGCTTTTTTCTGCACTGCGAACCGGACCCGGTCGAGGGAGATTCTGCACGGCCTGCCCAGCGGATCGCGGACGCGGAGAATTGGAAATTTCCCTTCCGTGGCATTCAAATGGATCAGCTCCAATCCGGTTTCCTCGCGCGCTTCCTCGTAAGCGATTTTACAGGCGTTGAACACGCGGCGGATCTTGGCGTCGGCCGGAGATTTTTTTTTCTTCTTCCCGAAATAGCTCCGGAAAGAGGTCCGAATCGGATTCATCATCTGGTCATAGCGGAAAATCTTGATGACATGCTGTTTGTCTTTGCTTTCGAAAACGTAGCTTTGCGCTCCCTTGCCGAGATAGAAGAAAGGCTGATTGAGGATTTCGCCCGCATTTCCTTCCGCCTCCCACTCGGGAACGAATGGATAGTCAAGCCGGATCTTCGCCAGGCGGAACCCGTGCGTCGCCTTCTTGAGTGCAAGCGGAAGGAGGAAGAGGAGGGAGACAAAGAGAGAGAAAAAGAAGATCTTCTTTAGTGTTTGGAGAGCCACTGCCGCATCCTTTCTTTGAACACGGCCGTCTCTTCCGCCGAAACGGATTCGACCTGCGCGAAATTGCCGATATCGAGCGCGACTGCGCGCCCTTCAAGAATTCCGAAATTCTGCCCCACCTTCCGGTCGTCGTTAGAAAAACCAAGCGCCGCAAGCTGATCGATCAGGCTGCAAAAAGAAGAGGCGAGTTCAGCCTGTCTTGCGGGATCTTTCATCGATTCGAGAAGAGGTTCGGCCCGTTTCTGCACAGCAAGCCGGATGCGGGAGGGATCGATGCGAAACGTCCTTCCGAGCCGATCTTTCACCTGGAAGGGGGGAATTTTTCCCGCTTCCGGATTCAGATGCACCCACTCGACTCCGGTCTGAAGCTGCGCTTTCTGAAAGCAGAGCCACGATGACTGGAACGTCCGGAGGGCCCGCTCGCTGAATTCTTTTCGGGGAGCTTTCGGCCTGAGTCCGAGCCGCCCGCGCGCCCAATGGACAAAAGCCTGGCCGAAAGGCGTTTTGCACCTGTCGAAACGGAACAGTTTGAGGACATGCTTTCCGTCGGAGCTCAAAAATACATACGACTGCTTGCCTTTGGCCAGATAGGTGAATGGTTCGGCGAAGAGAGCGCCGATTTCGCGGGGCGGCTCCCCGGGAATATCCCAATCTGGATTGTACGGCCATTCTATGAGGCATTTCGTGATCCGGAAAGGGTGGCTCCACCGTTTGTAGGCAAACGGAAACCAGAGAAAAAAAGACGCCGCGCAAAGAAGAAGAAGAGCCTTCCTCATTCCGCTTTTTCCCTCATCATTTCTTCGACCCTCTTTACGTACCAGCTATAGATTTCAGGATCGACGTCCTCTAGCCAAAGGCCGACGAGGGCAGTCGTCTGGCGGAACGAAGGGACGAATGATTCTTTGGCGTCCATACCCGGTTTCCGGTAAAAACTTCCGATGTCGATCTGGAACCCTTTCCCTCCATCGAATCCGAAGTTGCGGAGGAACGAGGGATCTTTGTTGAAAATCCCTTTTTCTGCGCGGGAGGCGATGACCCCTAAAAATACGTCGAGGATTTCCTCGGCTTTTTTTCTGTCGCCGCTCTCGACCGCTTTGGTGAAAAGGGGCATCATCAGAGGCTTTTTTTCCTGCAGGATAAACGGAGTTTTGTCGAGGTTGAGGCAATAGCTTCTCCCGACGCGGTCGGAAAGGCGCACGGTTTTATTGAAGCAGCGGGTCTGATGGAGGTGAAGATAGAGGACGCCTGTTTCCTCCTGCAGCTCTTCGAGAGCGATCTGAAAGCTGCGGAGAATAAAATCTTTCCGGTGGGAGATGTCGGACCAGAGGGACTTTTTGTACTCCTCGAAAAACGGCAGCGGGCAGCTGCTCAGCCAGAAAGGAAGTTCGTACCGGTCGAGCCGGGGCAGCTTGAGGACAACCCGTCCATCTGCGCTTTCGAAAGCATAGCACTGATGGCCCCTTCCAAGATAAGTAAAGGGCTGATCCAAAACAGCCGCAATGGCGGCAGCGGGCTCCGATTCGTCCTGAGGCGCAAGCGCCGGATGGACCCGGAGAATATTGAACCCGTCCTTGGCCCAATGCCACCCTTTCCCGATAGACGCGACCAGGAAAAAAAGGATGAGCAAAGCAAATATTTTCTTCATCGGAACGCCCTAAAAACTCCATAAGATATCCGATCCAATTCCTTTAAGACAAGGGTGCAATTTAATGTGCTTAGTGAGTAAAATGAGAGAGCATGGCAGCCGTATCCAACGGGGAAAAAGGGCCCCAATTTCCAGAAATTTCTTTTCAGGCCAACCACTGGTTGGACGGCCGGCTCTCCTCTTTGGGAAAAACAAGGATCGACGAGCTTTCGGCCGATGAACGGACGCAGATCGCCGAGGAAGCCCGCGGAGAGGCGAAATCGGCTCGGGCGAAAGCGGTTTCGACCGCCATCCTTGTGTCGCTTGCGATCGCCGCCGCTCTGCCGGCTTTGATCATCCTCGGATTTTTGATCAGTTCAGGCGTCCTTGTGATCGCTCCCGATTCCCTCCTCTACCCCCTGATGGCTGGCGGCCTCTGCGCCGGCGGCTACGGAGGATTTAAACTCACCCAGGCGATCGTCCATCTCTTCAGGAAAACCGTCTGCACCCGCCTCGATCAGGCCCAAAATCTCGACCGCCTGGCAGCAAGAATTTATTAGAAATAAATATTTCATTTAGATATAGATATGGGCAAAAAGATCCTGTTTTGGAGGGCCCATGCACTATCGGAATGCGCTCAGGAAGAGCGTTGTCTGCTTATTGAGCTGTTTTGTCTTTGCGATGCCGCTGCAGGCGTCCGCCTCGATTATTAAATTTCCTCCCAAAGACACCAAAACGGAACCGGGGTATAAAGACCTCGTCTGCACCGAGCAGGATAAAGCGAATATCTACGAAATCATCACGACGATGGCGGAAAACAGCAAGCTGGGCCTCCTCCTGAAGCAAAGCCACTTAAAGCAGGTCGGCGCCCAGATCAACCACGTCCATCCGCTCAAATTCCTCTCGACCATCTTCTCCAACCCCCGCCTGAAAATGTGCATGTTCGATATCTTCAACGACTACTTCAAGCGCTCAGGATTGATGGACGGCCTTGGACCCAGCCTCCAAAAAGAAGCGGAAAGAGGCAAGCTGATCGGCATGCTCCAGGAATTTTCCGCCGAAGTGAATGTCCCGGCAGAGAACCTCCGCCCCTATTTCGAAGCGATGGACTGGGAAAACATGGTTCGCTTTTTGATCCAATCCTAATGGAAATCGAACCCGCATGCACCTCTCCCTGGTTCGATTGCGATCGGGACGCGAATGAGGAAGGGCGGCCTCTTTGGGAAATCATCGGAAGGGTCGAGCTTTGCGTATTCGGCGCCTATGTTGCGGCTTCGCAATTAAGCGGAGCTCTTAAAAAACGGAGGGTTCCCGTGTCAAGCGTATCGAACCAAAACAGCCAGGGCCCCGTCCTTGTGGCCATTCCGCTGCCCGAGGCTGCTCCCCCTGCGCCGGCTGCAGCTGCGCCGGAACCTGCAGCCCCCGCCCGCGATCTTTTTGCCGAACTCCCCTGCACGGCCGACGAACAGGCAAAAATCACGACCGTGGTCAAAAGACTTGCGGACAAGGGCTATCTGAACCCGATTGTCGCTCTTCAGCTCATGGGGATTAAACCGAAGATCAGCCACGTCCACCCGTTCCGTTTTCTATGGACCGCCCTAAGCACGCCCGCTTTAAAGAAACTGGTTAAAGACAAAATCCTCAAAGACCCGATCGCCAGAAATGGATTTATCAGCGGGGTGAATGAAGGAATGCGGCGCGAGGACGCGCGCGGAAACGTCGATCCCTGCATAGACGGGTTCGCAAGGTCAGTCGGCGCCCGCCCCGATGTGGTTATGCAGTTGGCTGAGGCGGGGAAGCAGCGGGGCGACTGGACCCGGCTGGTTGAACATTTGAGCGGATAAAAGAGCGGACCGCCGGCCCGACGATTTCGGGAGTGATGATTTTCGCGCCCCGCACTTTTTGCAAATAGAGCGCATTGGCCGCTTCCCATCCGGGAATCCCCTTAAGCAGTTCTTCGAGGGAAGGAACTTTCCGCTGGTCGGGAGCTTTTCTCGTTTCGGAGTGGATCCAGATCTCCCCGTTATTCACGCACATCAGCTCCATCGCGGTCTGCCCCCCTGAACGGGTGATCGTGATCTGGCTGCTGTAAAAAAGCGGAGCGATCGTTTCGTCATTCTGGAAAGTGAACGGAATGACAGTGAGCTTTTTCGGATAGTCCTTCATGCGGGCCACCGTATCGCAAACCTTTCTGAAGAGGCTTTCCTCGCCAGGCTCATGGTTGGAGCAGAAGACGAAAAGATGGGTCCTGATGCCTCTCAAATCTTTCTCTTTGGCCGTCTGGACGATCCGCTTCATGTAGTTGAACGTGGCTTCATTGGCGGGCTGGGATCCGAGAAGGACAGTGATCACCTTATCCTCAGGCGCAACCAGAAATTCCACTTCCTGCCCTGATATTTTGGCGCGGATCGAACCTTTCTCATAGGTTTTTTTCAAAAGCTTCAGCTCTTCAGCGCTCTTCGCCTTGAAGCGGATCGGAACCGGCTCGGCCGATTTTTCCCTGCCCTGGAATTTGCGGAAAGCTTGCCGGACGTTGACGTCTTCGTAATGGATGTCCTCGTTGGAGAGGCGGCAATTCTTCTGCCAGAAATCTTCGAGGCTTTGCCCCGGCTCTAAAAGAGGCGCGATCGTCGTCAGTTTGAGGAGTTTTTTATTTTTTCGGTTCAGCCTCTTGATCGGCCAGAAAAAGTGGGTCGCTTTCTTGGTGGGAAGATCGACCACGACTTTTTTCAGCGTGACCTGCTTCTTCCTTCTTCTGTTATAGATTCTGAGCGCCGTGAGGATCGCCGAGGTTCCGAGATTCTGGGTGTCGATGATCTCATCGATCTCTTCCTTGAAAAAAGTTCTCAGCGCCGCGAAAAAGATATTGGGCCAGAAAAACCGGTCGAAGAGGAGCTGCCCCCAAACGCAAAAAGACTGAAAGCCGACATTCCCCTTGAGCTGGGCGCTGTTCCAGAGATTGAGCTGGTGTTTGCCGAACCAGGCCCAGTCTTTGAGAACGTCTCTCCGGACAATCAACTTCTCTGGATCCTCGAGCCGCGCCTGCTGCTCTTTCGCATTCGCCGCCTGGAGAAGACCTCCGCCGCCCGACGAAGTGATGATCAGGAGTTTCTTCGGTTTCGAGGGGCTGGCATCTGAAAAAGACATATTCCTCTCTGGGGGTGTTTCTCTAATTTTCTATGTAAATGGGGAAAGAATGTCTGTCAACTCAGAAAAAAACCCAAGGATTATTTTCCTTGGGTTTTTTCGATTCTTTAAGCGCCGATCACTCCGCCCATAACGACGAAGGAGAGGAGTTTGCATCCGGAATCAATCAAAAAGAGCTTGAAGGGCATTTTCGCCCAGATCACGCCGCCGATTTGGGTTGTGGCCGCAAATCCGAGCCACGCGATGAAGCCGACGAAAATCCCGTCGGAAACGGTGGCGACATTCAGGTAATACTCAAAGTAATAAAGGAAGAACGCGATGACGAGAGAGTTGATGAAGCCGAAAAGGAGCGACTTCTTCATCTCCTTTTTATCCATGCTCGCCTTCGAGAGCTTAGACCACTCGTTGAGGAAAAGCCATTTGGAATACCAAACGAATCCAATCAGCATGTTTAAAACGGCTGCGATGAAAATCACGAGCCAATCGATCTGCATCGATTCCTGCATAGACACTCCTGAAAAGTTTTTTCGTACCCAGAAAAAACTTTATCAGGAGGGGGAATTTTCTTCGAAGGAGTTTAAGCCCGCATTTCGAATTCGTGGAAATTCATCACATAGCGGATCATCGGCGGAGCGTCCACTTCGCGCGTTAAAGGAAGGGAGCGTCTGGCCAGCTGATGCGGCAGGACGAAATCAAGCAGCCTGTGTCTGCGGATCGGAAGAGCCATGAACCGGAAGTCGGCCGGCAGCGGATCCAAGCCGCCGTTGAACTGGTTGCACCGCTCTTTCAGACGCTCTTCGACGCGCGCCATTGCGGCAAGACCTGTATTGAGGACGAACGAGGAGCAGATCTGATGTTTGCTGAGAGGCCGGTGCTCCATCGCGTGGTTGTCGAACAACCCATACCCAATGCTCACCGCGGCCAAAATTTGCCGGATCGGGGGGTTGTGGAACTGGCCTAAAAGCTCTTTATTGGTGTGGATCTCATGGGAGATCTCTTCGTAGACCCTCTCGACTTCCCTCTCCCAGCCTTCCCCGATCCTCTCTCTCAGGATTCTCTGGCCCTGGTCTGAAATCACCTTGGTGAAATCGAGTTCGAACGTCTTGAAGGCGTAATCGCCAATCGAACGGCGCATGAAAGCGTGATGGCCGTGGTACATATGGGAAACCCAATTCTGCCCTTCGTGGCGGATGGCGAGCGAGGCATGGACAAGCGGCCACGGCATCATATACTTATAGATGACATGCCGGATGGGGCCTCCAGGCCAGTTGAGATAAGGGGCCGAGTTTTTATAATCATAGAACATCGCGGAGCCGCTTTTCGTAGGCCTTTCCCGTTCGGCATTTTCCAAAACGTGCCGGACGAACCGGTCGGCGCGCGCCGCCAGATCGACCAGGCCGCCTCTCATCGGCGCGCCAATCAGCTCCAGCTGGGCGAATTTTTCATAGAGCCTTGCAAGGCTTTCCACTTTTTTGACCTCTTTGAGGCTCAGCCTTTCGACAGCCGCAGTCGGCTCGCCTGCCGCAAGACGCCCTTCGAGAACGCCCACTTTCCGCATCACTCCATGATACACGGCTCCTTCAGACATTTTGTACGTAATATCGAGCGCCAGCTCCAAAGCCTGCTTCGAGATCGTCAGGTGCTGGGCGTCCGCGTAGCGGATCAGCCGGTTGTTCAGATCGCGGTTCCCTGCGGCCTGTTCGAGGAATCGTTTCAATCGCTTTTCTTCCGTCGGATCGAGGAGAACGGCGCGCCCGTTTGCGAGGTGGCCGAGTTTCTGGGTCAGAATTTCCAGCGCGCGGACCTCTCCTCTCGACAGTCCATTGCGAGGCAGAGATTTCAGCATCACTCTTTCGTGTATCTGCAAGGCTCCCAGATAGTGGGAAACCAGCTCTTCGTAAAGGGCGGCGCCATCCATCTTCATCAGGCTGGAGATCTCTTCCAAAAGAGCTAAAGGTTTTGAGTGGGCGAGCTGCCGGTGGAAACTGCATTCGGCGATCCAGGCGTCGACCTCTTCTGCGGTCATCAGATGGGCTCTTTCCATGACTTCTTCGCATCTCGCCTCAAGCTGCGGCGCTTTTCTCCGGATCTGCTGCGTCGCTACATGGAGCAGCTGGACGCGGAACTGATTCAGACGGCGCGCCTCATCGGCAGCGTAAGCTTCCGGATCGCGCAAGAGAGCCAGATCGAGATAGACCGGATCCATCATCCCTTTTGAAGGGATGCCGCATTGCTCGAACATGCTCGGCTCTAGCCCCCCCGTTTTCTTACCCGTGAGGAATCTTTGCATCAGCACGATCGCTTTCTGCGCGGCTGGATCGTTCTTCTCTTTGGCAATTTCAATCCGTTTCTGAAAAAGGGAATGCATGGCGCGGGTCGCCTGGCGGCCAGGACCTGCCGCAAAAATCGAGCCGATCCACTCAATGATCCGCTGGAATACGTTCTTCTCCCTTCGCGCAATTTGCACCACAGGAGCAAACCGGAGAGGTTCTTGGACTAACGGAGCTGCAATTCTTAATTCCAATGCCATAAATACCCTTAACCACCTGCGTATATTTTAAATTAACCAGCAATAAATATTGAGATTAAAATAAACTATAACAAAACGCGTGCAATGTTCGGCCTAAAATATTAAGCTATCACGCCATACGGAACCACGAAAAAAACTCCTTTATGGCCATTGCAGCTCCCAGACCCCGTTTCCGATTCGACCTCGACCACGCAGATCAGCTTTTCCGGGGGATTTCGAATCTCGCCCTCCCCCCAGCAAGGAATTTCTTCTTTTTCGCCTTCCCCATGCTCCGGGCTTTTTCGACGGGCCACGTCGAG
>CAYPZU010000058.1:0-13859 GCA_964415395.1 uncultured bacterium | reverse complement strand
ATGCAAATAAGGCTCGATTCCCAGAAACCGGACGATCTCCGCTTTCCAGTTATAGAGGAGCGAGGTGGGGGCGGCGATCAGGATCGGCAAATTTGTCCTCAGGCGGGAAAAAAATGCCAGAACCTGGACAGTTTTTCCCAGCCCCATCTCATCCGCCAGCAGTCCCGAAAAGCCCCATCGGTGGAGGAAAGCGAGCCAGTCGACCCCTTTTTGCTGATAGGGAAGAAGCTCGCCCCGGAACCCTTCGCCCGGAGGCGCCGCCTCGATCCCCGCCCCATTTTTGAAGCCCTCCGCAGCCTTTTTTACAGTCTCATCCCAGACAATGTCCGGGCGGCCCAGCAGCGGAGCGAGCGCCGCCGTCTGCTCTTTTTTCAGAAAGAGAACTTCCTCTTCCCACTCTCCTTCCAAATCGCACGGCCTTTTTTCCAAAAGCCCCACCGTAGAAGGACTCAACTCGATCCATAATCTTCCCGTCATCGCCTGCTTCAACGAGCATTTTTCTCCCTGAAAATCGACTTCGCCCCGCACGGCGATTTTGCCGCCCGCTTCCTTCAAATCGATGGCGCAGCCGGTTTGCTTCAAGACGCGGCGTCCTTTGCTATCGCGCACCTGCCATCCGATCTCAAGCAATAGCACAAGCGACTTCTTCGCCTGATCGCTTGGGCAAAAATAGCGGGAATTACCCACCTGTTTCCGAAGAAAACCCGCTTCGAGCAGATCTTTTTCCCATTGCCGCTCCGCCTCTTTCAGCCGCATTTTCCCCTGAACTGATGGCGCGAGATCCTCGAATGCGACTTTTCCCACGCCGCGGTAATCCATCCAAAGATCGGCGAAACAGCCGGTCGCATCGGCTAAAACGAGCTCGGGAAACACCTCAAGAGGCTTCTCTGGCAACGCCGCTTTCCAGACTACGGGAGGCTCTTCTTCCAAAAACTTCTTCTTCTGCGCGCCTTCCAGCAAAACCGGGCCCTTCAGGAACAACTCCACCCATTTCCAGGAAAGAGCGCATTCCAGAGGCCGCGCCACCCCTTGCCTGATGCACCAAAAGGGAAAAGCCTTTTCGCACTCTTCCAGCGGAATTTCGCCAGCCAAAGCTCTCAATTCCGCCGCTTTTTCGGAATGCTTCTCCCCTTTCCAGTAGAGCTTCGCGGGCCTTTCCTCGACCGTTAGAAGTTTTCCCTGGAAATAGAGACGGCCCGTCTTGCCCATCAGCTTCAAGGCGTCGCCTGCCTGAGCGAAATTCAGCTCGATCTGTTGAAAAGAGAGCGTGTCGGCTCTTGCATTGGGGGATCTGAGATGGATTTTCACAAGAAAAGCGAGAGCCTCCTGATCGGAGGCCTTCGCGAGAGCTTTGAGAGTGTCGAGGTAGAGAATCCGGCGGCTGTCTTTTTCCGCGAGGCGGATCAGGACAGCGCTTTCCTTGAACTCAAGATGGTAGATGAGCATTGCGCCAGGCGAGCTTTTCTTCGTGGTCCCACTTCCGGAAAGGCTTTGCGCTCTCCTGGTAGGGGCGGACCCGCTCGGCTCCTGAGCACTCGGCGCAGCAGCACCCTTGATGCTCTTTCAGGCAATCCGGGCAGCAGACGAAGAGTTCGTTGCAGTCCATGTTGGCGCAGTTGTAGTAAACGTCGTGGGGTTTCGAGCAATGGGTGCACGCGCTGATCGGCGCTTCTTTTTTATCAGCAAGCGGAACGACCAGACGGTCGTCGAAGACAAACAGGTTGCCCTGCCAGAGATCGGAACCTTCCTTCAGCCCGTAGTTGATGACCCCGCCGTCCAGCTGGTAGACTTTCTCGAAGCCTTCCTTCTTCATCACGGCGGAAAAATATTCGCACCGGATTCCTCCCGTGCAGTACATCATGACGACAGTCTTGCCCGGCTCGCGCTCTTCTTTCAGCTTTTTCGCATACTCGGGAAACTGCCGGAACGTCTCGAGCTTGGGAAGCTCGGAGCCTTCGAAATGGCCCACCTTCCACTCGTAATCGTTGCGCACATCGAGAATGATCGTGTTTTCATCCCGCTCCGCGATCATCTTTTTCCAGACTTCTGGAGGCACATGCTCGCCGATCTGGGAGAAATCGACCTCGCAGTCGATCGCGACGAGCTGTTTACGGAACTTCACCGTCGTTTTCGGGAACGCGTGCTCCTGCGACTTGTGGACTTTAAACGGCATCTCCGCAAAGCGGCTGTCTTCCTCCATCCACTGGATGTATTCCTGCGCATGCTCGGCAAGACCGCTGGCCTGGCCGTTGATCCCCTCATGGGAGATGTAAATCCGCCCTTTGAAGTCCCGCGTTCGGAAAAATTCTTTATGGCGGGCGACCTCGGCGTGCGGATCGTCGATTTTCGTGATGCAGTAGTAAGCTAAAACCCAGTATTCCATAGCCCAAAAACTATACACCTCAAAAGAAATCCAGACAAGAGCCGGCAGCCCAACCCCTTAAAAGGAGAGTAAAAATTTTACATGCATGGCGCTGAGCGTTTTCTCTCTTGTTCAAAAAATCGATCCTCGGCTACACTACCATGCTTTAATAGAATCTTTTTCGGAGAAACAATGGCTCGTTATAGAGGTCCTAAAAACCGCATCGCCCGCAAATTTGCCGCCAACATCTTCGGCAAAGCGCGCAACCCGATGCTCCACAAGCAAAACCCTCCAGGAATGCACGGCGCGAAGCGGAAGAAAAAATCTGACTTCGGCGTCCAGCTGGAAGAGCGCCAAAAGCTGAAAGCCGTCTACGGCATGCTCAGCCAAAAGCAGCTCGTCAACGCCTACCGCAAAGCCGCTGAGCGCAAAGGCAACACCGCCCACCTGTTCATGGAACAGCTTGAGTGCAGACTCGACAACTTCGTCTACCGCCTCCGCCTGGCCAACTCGATCTTCGGAGCCCAGCAGCTCGTCTCCCACGGACACATCCAGGTCGACGGCAAGAAAGTAGACCGCAGATCGTTCATCGTCCGTCCTGGCATGGTCGTTTCGATCCGCCCTTCCTCGCGCCAAATGAAAGCGATCATCGCAGCGCAGGAAAATGTAAACCGCGAGATCCCAAGCTACATCTCGCTCGAAGGAGACAAATTCTCAGGCAAACTGCTCGCAGTTCCCGAGATGGATCAAATCCCTCTCTCTATCCCAATCAATATTCCTCTCGTCTGCGAATTCATCTCCCACACTTCCTAATAGAAGTCTTCCGAAGGGGCGTCTTTTACGCCCCTTCCTGTTTAATACTCAAATAACATGAACAATCGGTTTCTGGCGGCGTCGGGCAGCCACTGAATCCGAGACCTGCCTGCATCGCTAAACTTTTTAAGTTTAGCTGCAACGACTTACCCCAAAAAAGATGCTTTTTTAGGGCCCCCTCTTGAATTATGGGGTTCCCAAAGACGTCGCGTCTTTGGGGTGGGATTCGGCATCGTCATGCCTGGCTCGAATTCAGGGCGCCTCCTTGCCACATTCCCGTTCCTTCATGTTATTTGAGTAACCGCTTCCGCGCAGCAAGTCTAAAATCTCCCGCACTTTCAGCCTCCAAGCCAAAAGCGCTACGCCTCCGCCATAAATAACCGCCAGCCCCGAAAACTGAACCAGCTGGACCCAAAATCCGCGCGGATATTCCGGCCCGATCCAGAACTCCCCGATCCTCATCGCCACGGTTGCCGGCAGCGCGCAGCAGGCTGCCATCCGGAAGAAAAACCGCCAGAAATCAGCCTGGAAGACGGGGCCGATTTTCTCTTTGAGCCCCCGCGTCAAGAGCAGCGCATTCAAAAGCGCGCTGGCCGAAGTAGCGATCGCAATGCTGACTGCGCCCCACCCGAACCCGAAGACAAAGAGCGCGTTCAATCCCGCATTCGCAGCCACCGAGGCGACAGACGCCAGCGTTGGGATCCGATACGACTTCTGAGCATAAAAGCCGTTGGCAAGGAGCAAAACTACGACAGAAGGGATCAGTCCGATCCCATATCCCCAGAGGCAAAGGACCGTCTCCTTCACATCGGCAGGGCTGAAATCGCCATGGCCATACAGGAGATTGATCCCTGCGCCGCCCAAAGCGAGAATTCCAAACGCGCAAGGAAGCATGAGAGCCGCGCTGTGGCGGAGGGCCGCCTGCAGGAGCTCCCGGTATTTACCCAGGTTCCCCTGTTTCATTGCGCGGGAAAGCGGGGGAAGCAAAGCCCCGGAAAGGGCGATCCCGAAGAGGGCGAGCGGGAGCTGTTCGACCCGGATCGCATACCAGAGAAAGGCGGGCCCCGAGGGATCGGCCAGGCGTGAAAAAATCGCGTCGAAGGCGCTATTGAGCTGAACCGCGCCAATCCCCACAATCCCCAAACTCAGCGGTTTTAAAAGGCTTTTCCACTGAGGGGAAAAAAGATGAGGCCTGAGCCACTCCCTGAGCGTGAGATATTGCCCCAGGAGCCGCTTCTCCTCGACCGCCGTCGCAGCCCACTGCGCCGCAAAGGCAAACGTCACAGAGATCGACAGCCACCGGACTGCCGCGTCCCGCGGCAAATTCCAGATCAGGATCACAGAAAGAATCCAGATGAAATTGAACGCGAGAGGCGCCGCCGCGGGGAGAAAATACTTCTTCTGGCACTGCAGAAGCGAACTATTCAGGGCGTAAAGGCAAATGAAAAAAAGGCCGGGAGCCATCCACATGGCCAGCTGGATGATCTCTTTCCAATCCTCTCCGGCAAACCACCCAAGCGACCAGAGAGCCCCTTCAAGGGCCGCTATGACGCCCAGAAGCACAAGGCCAAGAGAAAACGAGACGTCGCGGTAGAAAAGGACCGCTTTTTCCATGCTCTCCGCTTTGGCCGACTCGAAATGAGGCACGAACCCCGCCTGAAGATTCCCCTCTCCGAGGAGGCGGCGGAAGAGATTAGCTAGCCTATACGCCACCATGAACGCGGCGATCTCCGGCGCGCTGCCGAAACAAAACGCCATCGCCATGTCGCGCGCCATACCGGCTACGCGGCTAAGCGCAGTGCCTGCAAAAAAATGTCTGGCTGAACGGAGAATCGAGTGCGTTGTATCCACGCACCTATCTTAAGAAAACCAAATGATTTACTGCCAGAGTCCTTCCCACTCTCCTAGGGGAGGCATTTTGGCATAGACGTTGTTTTGAATAAGCGCATCGACAGCTTTCGCCCGCGCATTGAAAGCATCGGGTTTCGACTCGGCTAGAGTCAACTCTGCGCCGTCGGGAAGAAATACCGGGTCGAACCCGAAGCCCCCCTCTCCCCGCGGATGGACGATCGTCCCGTCGACCCGCCCCTCGTAAACATAGACAAGGTCCCCTTGGCGAAACGCCAACAGGGTGCGCCATACGGCCTTATTTCCTGCATAGTCCGCCAGCCTGTCCAGCAAAGCGCGGACCTGGATGCCGACCTCGGCGTCTTCCACTTCAAGCGAAGTGTCCTCAATGAGAACTCCCTCTTCGACCTGAGACGCCTTGTGGACAGCCACCAGAACCGGATCAGCATTGATCTCGGGTAAATCCCTTTTTGAGGCAGCCAAAGCGATCCCATACCGGCCGAAGAGCCGCTCGAATTCCTGAAGTTTTCCTGAATTGCTAGTATTTAACACCCAGGAATTTCGAATCGGAACACAATTAATATCGAATAGCTTCATATAATCCGACATCAATTATAACAGATCTTTTAAATCAAAGAAATCATTCTAATAATTACTTGCTCTTTCTTAGATAAATGATCTGCTCCAGGCGCCGGCAGGCCGAGCATCCGGCAAGCCAGGGCCTGTCCTAAAGAGGCTTCCCCTCCAAAGAAATCCCAGCTCAAACGGCCTTCGAATACCTCCAGAGCTTTTTCAGACTCCCCCTGCATCAAGCGGCAGTATCCGATCAGCATTTCGGCGCTGATCGCAAAACTTTCCGACTCCATCTTTTCGCACTGAGCGATCGCTGCTTCATAATTACCCTGATAAAAGAATGCCAGAGCGTCTTTGAATTCAGGGTTGTCCCAAGTTCCCATCGTCGAAGAGGAATTCAGAAAGGAGGGTTCAAAGCGGGGGACGGGAGCGCCCATAGCCTTCAGAAGAGCCAGAGAAAGAGGATCTCCGTCTTTTGCCGCTTCCGTCAGGATCTCAGCCGCTTTCTCCGGATCTCCCAAAATCCACGAAGCCATTCCTCTCATTCGCCCTGCTTCCTGAACCATCTCAAGGGAATTAGGCAGTCCCTGTTCCTCATGGAATTTGTGCCAAGCGAGGAATGCGTCAACCGCTTCATCGGCCGTCCCTGTTTCGAGCTTGATTTCGTACAGCCATAAGCTGCCCATATCTTTCAGAATGATTTTCTCCTCCGGAACGAACGCCGAATCCTCCTCGATCTTCGCAAAATATTCTTCGAAGAACCTTTCGATCTGCGGTTCTGCCGGAGAAAATATGCATTCGTCAACGAGCTGCTGAAACCATTCCCTTTCGAGCAGTTTTCCAAAAGCGTCGGAAAATTCGGTGGGGGAATGAGTCGCTTCAGAAACCGAACTTGTCATTCTCGAAATTGCACTAACCATTGCTTTCCTCAATTTTTGATATTTAACAGAAGCAATTATAACAACAAAACAAAATAACCAACTCACAAAACAATTATTAACAACATCAATAAATTTTCATTTTTAAGAATATCGAAGAGTGCTATACAATGTAACCTATGTCAAAACAGAAACTTTGGATTGGAGCCCATACCTCCGCTGCCGGCGGCGCCCCGAACGCCCTTCTCGAAGGCAAAGAGATTGGCGCGACGGCAATTCAACTTTTTACCAGCAACCAAAAGCAGTGGACCGGCCGGCAAATCTCTCCCGAAGAGATCGCCCTCTGGGAGAAAACTCTCGCCGAAACGGGAATCGAGCAGGTGATGAGCCATGACAGCTATCTGATCAATCTCGGCTCCCCCGACCCCGAAATGCTCCGGAAAAGCCGCAAAGCCTTCCAGGACGAACTCCATCGATGCCACCAGCTCAAAATCCCCTATCTCAACTTCCATCCGGGCGCGGCTACGAGCGGAACTGAAGAAGACTGCCTCCGAACGATCGCCGAAAGCCTTTTAGAAATGGAGGGGGCGATCCACAAAGGAAACACCCGCATCCTTCTCGAAGCGACTGCGGGCCAGGGAAGCAGCGTGGGCCATAAATTCGAGCACCTCGCCTTCATCCTCCGCGGCCTTCATCATAAAATTCCGATCGGCGTCTGCATCGACACCTGCCACATCTTCGCCGCCGGCTACGATATCCGAACCCCGGAAGCCTGGGAAAAGACCCTCCAGGAATTCGACCGGATCGTCGGCCTCAAGCACCTCTACGCCTTCCACGTCAACGATTCGATGAAAGAGCTTGGCTCGCGCGTCGACAGGCACGCCTGCATCGGCCAGGGGAAGATCGGCGAAGAGTGCTTCCGCTTCCTGATGACCTCCCCGCTCACCCGGCATCTACCCAAATACCTGGAGACTCCCGATGGACCTGACTGTTGGAAAAAGGAAATCGCCCTCCTCAGAAACTTTGCACAAGAATGAAATTATGAGAATCAAACTCAAACAAATCCTCCACGCCAAAACGCCTTCCGAATGGATCGGAAAAAAAGCGACCCTCTACGGATGGGTCCGCACGCTCCGCGACCAAAAATCATTCGCCTTCATCGAGATGAACGACGGCTCCACCCTCGGAAACCTGCAGGTCGTCGCCGACGCATCGATCCCCGGCTACCAGGAAGCTCTCCAGCAGCTCGCTACCGGCGCCTCCCTCTCCGTTACCGGTGAATTCGTCGAAAGCCCCGGGAAAAACCAGGCTCTCGAGCTTCGCGCCTCCGAGATCCATGTCTTCGGCGTCTGCGACCCGGCGAAATACCCGCTTCAGAAAAAACGGCACTCGTTTGAATTCCTCCGGACGATCGCCCACCTCCGCCCCCGCACGAACACGCAAGGCGCAGTGATCCGCGTCCGCAACGCGCTCGCCTTTGCCACCCATCTCTTTTTCCAGCAGCGCGGCTTCCTCTACATCCACACGCCCGTCATCACCGGCTCCGATGCCGAAGGCGCCGGCGAACTGTTCCGCGTGACGACGCTCCCGCAGGCGGAAAAAGACCTTTCGAAAGACTTCTTCGGCAAGCCTGCCTATCTCACCGTCTCGGGACAGCTCGAAGGAGAGATCATGGCCTGCGCCCTCTCCGACATCTACACCTTCGGCCCCACGTTCCGCGCCGAAAACTCCAACACTTCGCGCCACCTCGCCGAATTCTGGATGATCGAGCCGGAAATGGCGTTCGCCGATCTGAAGGCCGATATGGAGTGCGCCGAAAGCTACCTCAAATTCTGCGTCCAGTACGCTCTCGACAACTGCAAAGAGGATCTCGAATTCTTCGACAAGTTCATCGAAAACGGCCTTGTCCAGCGGCTCCAAAACGTCGTCTCGGCTCCCTTCGCCCACATCCCTTACACTCAGGCGATCGAAATCCTCAAGAAAGCGCCCAAGAAATTCGAATTCCCCGTCGCCTGGGGGGCAGACCTCCAGTCGGAGCACGAACGGTACATCGCCGAGGAATTCGCCAAGCGGCCGACCATTATCACCGACTACCCCGCCCAGATCAAATCGTTCTACATGAAGGCGAACCCCGACGGGAAAACAGTCGCCGCGATGGACATACTCGTCCCGAAGATCGGCGAGATCATCGGCGGCTCGCAGCGCGAAGACCGGCTCGACGTCCTGGAGAAAAAGATCGCCGATAAAGGCCTCAAGCGCGAAGACTACTGGTGGTATCTCGAGCTCCGCGAATACGGCTCGGTTCCCCACGCAGGTTTCGGTTTGGGCTTTGAGCGGCTTGTCCTCTTCACCACCGGCATGGAGAACATCCGCGATGTGATCCCGTTCCCCCGCTTCCCCGGCTCCGCCGAATTCTAGGAAAGGAAGATTGCCGAATGAACTCGAGCGGACTCAAAAACCTGCTATTGATCCTTGTTATTTTCATTGCGGCCTGCATTGAAACCGACATCTACCTCCCGGCATTTCCCGACATGATGGCTTATTTCCATGCGTCGGAAGAAGAGATCCAAAGCCTCTTAACCTGGAACTTTGCCGGCATCTGCCTTTCCGGCCCTCTTTACGGCCCCCTTTCCGATTCGTATGGGAGAAAAAAGCCTCTTTTGATGGCTCTGGGCTTGTTTTTAGCCGGCAGTCTTTTCACCGTATTTGCCGAGAGCTTCGGCCAAATGCTCTTCGGACGCCTGCTGCAGGGACTGGGCAGCGGAGGCTGTTTCACGCTCGGAACCGCGATCCTCTTCGACGCCTTCAAAGCCGAGAAGGCGATCCAGGCGCTCAACCAGTTGAATTTGACGATCCCCTTCATCATGGCTCTCGCGCCGATGCTGGGAGGCTACCTGAACTGCATGTACGGATTCCGGTCGAACTTCCTGGCGATCGGAGCTTTTGTCCTCTTGAGTCTGGCGGTCTGCATTTTTTACTTCGATGAAACGCTGGGCAAAGAGAAGAGAGCTCCCTTCAGCGGACAAAAAATGCTCGGAGATTTCAAGCAGGCGTTTACCTGCCTTCCCTTTTGGCAATTAACCGCGATCATGAGTTTCATGTTCGCAGGCTATCTCGCCTTTTTGTCAGGAACCTCGGTTCTCTTCGTCGTCGAGTATGGAATGAGCAAAAAAATATTCCCCTTTTTCCAGGCTGCGATCCTCGGCGCCTGGCTCGTCGGCAGCCTCACCTGCATGCGGGCGGTTTCCCGGTGGGGCACCCAGCGGCTTAAACGGGTGGGGACGATCCTCCTTATGATCGGCGGAATCGGCCTCGCCCTGAGCGCCTATTTCGCGCCGCTCAACCCCTATTTTTCAACGGCCGCAATGCTCCTCTATACATTTGGGTGCAATTGGACGATCTCGTTCTATTTCCCCGAAGGGATGGAGCTTTTGCCTGAGATCAAAGGGACGACGGCCAGCCTTCTGACAAGCGCGCGCCTACTTTTCACCGCGCTGATCGTCGGCTTGGCCAGCAAACTTTACGATGGGACGATTTATCCCATCGTATGGGTCATCCTGGGACTCCTTGCCATCATCGTCCCAACGATCTTTTTCTATGAACGGCGGCGCAGGTCAACCCCGCTGCCGAACGCAGGAAGCGCCGTCATTCACTGAGAAACGCCTGCTCGATGAGGAGATGCGACTTGTCGCGGCTCATGCCGATTTTGACATCGGGAATGCCGTCGAACAGATCGGGCTTCATCCAGCTTTTCAGATCGTAGCTCAGATAGGCTTTCGACTTGACGACGCGGAGATAGCATCTTTTTTCAGCTTTAAAAACCAGATGGGGATCGTATTTCACCGAGAAAATTTTGTAGTTTCCCGAAAATTTGATCGGCAGGCGAGTCCCCTTTTCCAACTCAATCGCAACCTCAGGACGCACTCCAGCCAAAATCTCTTGAATCAGCTCCGGCGTAAGATCTATCGCCGAGGCAACCTGGGTCACTTCTGGCAGCTGTTTGGTTTTCTTGGCGTAGACGGGAGTCCATACAGCCAGCATCGCGCACAAAAGTCCTAAAATCATCTTCATCCCACACCTCCATTTTTGTTGGGGCGCGAGATCTTACGCGATTAATAGAATTTATTCAAAAGAATGGAATCTGAGGCGGCCCTATCGCTTTTCTCCCGGTAGATCCGGGCGAGGCGGAGCACGTGGTGCCAAATCAATCCGTGGGCGCTCTCCAGACAATCTCTCTCCGCCTTTCTCCGCCCCTCGATCTTCTGGTTGACCTGTTCGATATTCCAAAGAGCCATGAGAGGAGACAATCCTACTTCCGGATCGACGTTGCGCGGGACGCTCAAGTCGAAAATCAGATGCTCTTTGGCCCCTTTTCCGCGGATCAGGTAGTCTTCGGCTCTGCTTGCGCACACAATCCAGTCGTACGAGGCCCAATCGGCTAAAAGCTTCCGGCACCCGACGCGGACCCCTTCGAGGCGAAGCGAATCGGGATCTCTTGTGCAAAGAGTGAACTGCTCGATCCCCTTATGCATCAAAAATGCGGCGAACCCCCGGTTGATCTCCGAATTGCCGACGAGGAGAATCGTCTTCTCTTTTGGAGAGCTCCATTTTTCGCTGGCGATCTGCCACATCATGCCGAAAAGCGTGGGCGAATCTCTCGCCATCTTCAGTTCGGAACGGATCTCTTTGCCCACCTTCAGCGATTTCTGGAAAACATAGTGGAGCGGAGAAGGAAGCTGGATCAAAGAGCATGCTTTTGCGTAGGCGACTTTCACCTGCCTCTGAATTTCCGTCTCCCCCAAGATCGCGCTGTCTAGACCCGATGCGACGGCGCACAAATGGGCAAAGCAATCGATCCCGAAATACGAATAAAGCCGCTGCTCGAATGTTTCCGCGATCTGCTTGCGCAAAATGGCAAGCAGCGCGCTGTGCGCCTGAGCGAGATCATCGGAGGCGAAATAAAGTTCTGTCCGGTTGCATGTGGAAAGGACGACAGTGGGATAGCCGCTGAAAAGACCCCTCTCGCCTGAGAAACTTTCGGCGCCCCGCGCAATCGACTCCCGCAAGGACAAATCAGCCGTTTTGTGGTTAATTCCAATCACGCCGACGCGCAAAACGCAAGATCTCTGAGCCACATGTAGCATGACCCTGACGATATCGCGCGTAAAGAGAAAATTTCAACGCTGCTCTTGCAAAATCAGGTCGAAATCGAATCCTTTCCTCTGGAGCATCCGAGACGCTTTCTCTTTTGGAAACTTTTTCAAAATCTCCCGGATTTTCTCCCGCTGCATCTCTGGTGAAATCAATTTTCTCACCTGCGCAGATTCAATCCTTTTCGAACGGAGCTTCATTTCGATCAGCCGGGGGCCGCATCCTTTCCTGAATTCCCGCAAAACGGTCTGCTCGATCCATTCTCCATCCTGGATGTAGCCGGCCCGCTTCAGCTCCTCGACAATCGTTTGAGAGACGCTCTCTGAATACCCTTTTTCCTGCAGCTTCCTGAGAACGACCGCTCCTGGACAATTCCGCATCGCGATCAGACGATACGCCGTCAAACGGGCCAGCTTCGCTTCGATTTCCTTCAGCCAGAGTTTGATCTGCTCCAGGGAATCGAAAGACTTCGGCCATTTTTTTAAAGGGAAAGGAGCGGAGATTTCCTCTATGCAGGATTCTCCGTCCCACACCTCGAAAAGATCAGGTTCCAGAGCGCTTCGTTTGATATACATAGACGTCGTTCATCGTACAGGAGAGAAGATTTGATTGAAATGGAGGAGAGCGCAGCCGTATCATGAAGAAAAAGAGGTGACATATGGTCGATAAAACAGGCGGCCCCACTCCGCCCCACCCCCATGGTCCGCATGGTTCAGATTCCTCCAAAGGACCCAAAGGGCCGCAGGAACCGACAAGCAAAGGGTCCTCCGGAATCCATTATAAAGGAGGGCAGATCGAGGCGAAGCCGATGACCTTCCTGGGGATGTATTTCGACGCGGACCAGGCCAAAAAGCTTTGGAACACGATCATCCAGGCGATCAACAACCAGATCCAGAAAGACAACGACAAAGCGATCAAAGCAATCAGAAAGCTCAAGAAAACAGAACAGGGCGAAGACGCTGACGACGATTGATTATCAATGACTTACATCAAAACAAAAACTTGACAATTATCCCTTAATTAGCTATAATTAAACTATAGGGTAATAAAAAGGATAATCATGGAAGCAATCTCCCCAGCTACTAAATTAGCATTAAACATGTTCCAGACGAACATGAATCAAGATCTCCAGGACGCTCAGCAAAAGCAGAAAGAGCTCGACGACAAGGAAATTCAAGAACAGCAGCTTCCTTAATTTTGTTGTTAATCAACAATCTTTTGAGTTAAGATTGGGGCCGGTTATATGGATCGGCCCTTTTCATTTTCCGAAGAACCCGATTTCCTCTCCGTAGCGGCAGAGGAAGAGGGTGTCCGCATCGACAAGCTCCTCGCGGAGCGCTTCCCTGCCCATTCGCGCACCTATTTCCAGCACCTGATCGAACAGGGCTTCGTCCTGCTCAACGGGGAGCCGGTCAAAAAAAGAATCGCCCCTGAAGAGGGAGACGAAATCGAAGTCTGCTTCCAGGCGACTCCAGAAGCCTCCCTGCAACCTGAAAATATCCCTCTCGAAATCCTGTACGAAGACGACCACATTCTCGCTGTCAACAAACCCCCCGGCCTGGTTGTTCACCCCGCCCCCGGCCATTGGTCTGGAACCTTTGTCAACGCTCTCCTGGCCCACTGCCAGAAGCTCGCCCCCGGAAGCGACCCCCTCCGCCCAGGAATCGTCCATCGACTCGACAAAGACACCTCCGGAGTCATGGTCGCAGCCAAAACCGTCCCCGCCCATCAGCGGCTCATCGAACTCTTTTCGACCCGCCGCATGGACAAACTCTACCTAGCCATCTGCTATGGACGCCCCCCCAACGGAACGGTTAGCGCCCCAATCGGCCGCCACCCCGTCCACAGAAAAGAAATGGCCGCCCTCCCCGATGGACGCGAAGCGATCACCGATATCCATGTAGCCGCGTTCAATGAACGGATGAGCCTGGTGCTGGCGAAGCCGCGGACAGGCCGAACGCACCAGATCCGGGTCCACCTCAAGCATATCGGCTGTCCTGTCGTCGGCGACACCCTCTACGGGAAAAAGAACGATTCCCAGGCTCCCGAACGGCACCTGCTCCACGCTTACCGCCTCTCTTTCGAGCACCCGATCACCGGAGGCTCAATCCGCCTGTCAGCGCCCATTCCCGAAGACATGAAGGTCTGGCTGAAGAAGCTTTGCGGCCCCTCCCTCTGCGCTCCCGTCCTGATCGAATCCTAGATTTTTATTGGAAGATGTTGTAAAATTTATT
>CAYPZU010000057.1:0-14177 GCA_964415395.1 uncultured bacterium | reverse complement strand
CACTCAATTTATCTTGCCTATCATGCCGCCCGGGGCCCCTGAAAAGCATCTTTTCTGGGGTGGGATTGCGATCATGCATATCCTGTTCCATTTTGAATGCGGAATAACATTATGCGCATTCCAAAAATTTCAGCTAGCAGGATGTACAAATTTAGATTCCCTCTAGGTGCGGAGGAGCATGGCGAGGCCGGTTGTGGCGAGCGCGACGGCAAAGACGCGCTTCACGATCTGCGGCGGCAGGATTTGCGACAGCTTCACTCCGACAGGGGCGAGAAGCGAGGAGGCGAGGCTGATCGCCAGGAACGCCGGGATGTCGATCGTCGCAAATGTTTCAGGCGCGGACGGCTTGTTCCAGGAGATGTAAATATAAGAGAGGCTTCCAACGAAGGCGGTGAACAGCGTTGCGGCGGAAGAAGTGGCGACGGAGCCTCGGATCGAGACGTGGTAGCCAAGAAGGATCGGGACGGTGAAAATTCCGCCGCCCACGCCAAGCAGGCTCGAGAGGCAGCCAACCAGAATCCCAAAAAAGAAAAGAGTGTAGTTCGGAGAGGGGCCGAAATTGGGGTGAGGGAACTTCGGAAAGAAAAAATAACATCCGAGGAGAGCCGCGATCGAACCGAAAAAGATCCGGAGGAATTGGGCGGGGATGAGATGGGCAGTCAGAGCCCCGGAAATACAGCCGATGAGCAGTCCCGGTGCAAGAAATTTAAGGATCGAGTATTCTATCGCCCTTTTTTGATGGTGCGCCCAAGTTGCGGCGAAAGTGGTGACGAAAGTCGCCGCAAGCGAAGTGGTGATCGCGGTCTGCATGACCTGCGATTCCGGATAGCCCAAATGGGTCAGGGTGTAGTATATGACGGGGACTGTGACGATCCCGCCGCCGATGCCGAGAAGCCCTGACAGCGTGCCGCTTAAGACGCCGCTGGCAACGAAAATTAAAATGATATCAAAGCTCATAATAAAAAATTTTTAGTTATTAACTTGTTTTCAATTTAGATCTTCTTTATTCTGACTAGTAAAAGTAACCCATATGGCACCGATTTCTAACGAATGGATCCAGGCGCGCGACCTGCTCTTGAGCTTGGCCCAGGCTCTGGCCCCAATTGCAGGAGAAAGTTCCCCTTTGTTTAAGGCGGGCGGCTCTCTTTCGCTGCATCAAAGGCTTTTCATTCCCCATCTGGGACAGCCAGGAACAGCCTCTTCAATCCGCCATCCCGTCCGCCTGCTCACAGCGCTCCATTCAGCGCGGGAAGGAATCGAGGAGCTTCTCCATAAACTGCCTCCTCATGAAGCGGCCGAAGCCATTTCCCATCTTTCCGATGAGCAGTCTACAGAAAAGCCGATTTTTGAAAAGGCAAAGCCTGCGGAAGCTCAGCGGGAAAATGAGGTTTCTTCGAAAAGCGGCGCTCCAGCCGGAGAGAAAATCTGGATGGGAAAAAAACCGAATCAGCCTCCCACAGTAGCGAATCAGGCGCAAAAGCTCGTCGACCAGGTGCGCGTAGCGATCCGGACGCTTTCTACTTCGTATGTGTTCTCAAATCCGCAGGCAGCGCCGCTCAAAGATGTGTTCGAGAGGCTGAGGCCGCTCGTCGAAGAGATGATCGCCGCTGTTGGGAGAGGGGATATGCCTTCGTCCGACTCGGGATCGGCCTCGCCGTTCCGCCTGCCTCTGCCGATCTCTCCGAGAGAACACTTGCTGAAGAAACAGATCCCCTTTCCTAAAGCGGAGACGCCTATTTCGCCAAGGGAATCCGCTGAAACCCATACATGGGTTCCCCAGCGCGAACCGAAACGGGAGCCGGCGCAGCCGCCATCCGGGATCAAGCCTGAATCGCGCGAAAAGAGTCCGCTGGAAAGTTTAAGGCGCGGCTCGGCGAGGCAGGAAAGCGAGCCTCAGATAGCTGAAAGGGGTGAGGCGCGGAAAAATCCGCTTCGCAAGAGCGAGGCAGAGTACCAGCAGCCGATAGGCCGCCCTCCTGTTCTTCCTCCGCAGAAGCCCCCTCTCCCGATGGGAAGTTTCACTCCTGTTATTTCAAGCGAGCCGGAGCCCCGGCCGCCTGTTGCCGAGAGAACCATTCTTCCGGCAGCGCCGTTCTTTCCTGGGCAAATCCCTCTTTCTTCCACAGAGAAAAAGAAGAAGAAAAAGAGAGGGCTTTGGGAACCTAAAGAGCGCGAAGATCAAGATCGTTAAACCTCGACTAAAAATATTTTCTTGTCGTAATTCCTCCTGTTGTCTTAACGTAATCTTAAAGATACTTTAAACAACCCTTAACCAAAAGGAGGGCGTTATGACGTGCAATGCACTAGGGTCCTTATGGACGAAATTCTGTAACAAATGTGCGATGGTCTGCGACTGTTCGCGCAACTACAACGTAATTGTCGGGGATGTAAATCCCGAGGCGATCGCGCGGATGCAGGCGATTTTGCTGAAGAGGGAAAATCTGAGGGAGGCGGTTCTTGAACTGAGGAGCGATCCGCAGCCTGTGCAGATCCATCTTTCCAAAGAGTCGATGCCGACGGGCGACGACGTTGAGGAGAACCGCGACCGGATTTCTGCGGGGATCATGGCTGTCGCGGTGCGCTGCCTGGGGCAGGTTTCTGCGGGCCATGAACTGGAGCCTCAGGAGAGCTGGTGCCGGCTTGCGGCGGCGAGCGCGATGGCGGGGATCGATCTGGCCGAGATGATCCGGACAGGAAAGCCGCTCACCGATAAAGAGAGCGAGCGGCTCCAGAACGGGGCGCGCCTTGTGTGGCAATACGGTTCGCCGGCGGCTCTTCTCTGGAATATGCTGCAGCAGCGCCGGATCGAAAGCGAGGCGGGGCTGATTAACTTGGAGCGGATCGGGATGCTGTCGAGTAAACAGAGGGAGATTCTCGCTCTCGGACTGAGGCAGTTCGGACAAGCCTTCCTGGCAAGAGGGACCTTTGCGGAAGCAGGCCCGGGAGTCCAGGCTGTTTTCATTCGGGCGGCGAAGAAGTTTTCCAAACAGTTTCTCCAATCGTACGCTGGACTGTCGCGCTGGACTGAAGCTCCTGCAGAAAGAAGGGAGCAGGCAGATCTTTCGTTAATCCGAGCGGAGCCGCAGCAGGCGGCCCGGGCAGACTCAGGAATCCCTGATCTAGATGAGAAGATTGAAGACATGAGCCGCCCTCTAGCCCATCTTGTTCAGGAAGTGGAGATCCGCGACCGATCTTTATCCCAGCCGCAAGTCCTTAGAAGCGGCGTAGTGCGGGCTCAGCTCCTCGCTTATGCGAATGGGATCCCAGCCAGGAAAATCGAAGAAGATTCCCTGACGATGGCGGAGACGGAGCGGATTGCAGGCTCGATTCCGAGACTGAAGGCGCTGGACGGCGCGATTTTACATCTCTATCTTTCGCTGAAGCGGACAATCGTTTGGGAGGAGCTGCAGGATCATTATGCATTTCCCGCCCCCGTTCTTAAAGCTTTGAAGGAAGAGCTGAGGACCCACGCGCAATTTCTCGCCGATTTGGGAAGCTGCGATGAATTGATCGGCTTGAAAACCTATGCATTGGCGCTCTTGTTCCGGATGGCTGAGAAATTTCCCCAGGATCAGCTGCGCCATTTCAACGGGAAGTATAGGTTGGCCGAATGGGCTTCTGCGTCGCGCGTCCATTCGCCCCATCACCATACCCCCAGTCCCGAGGAGGCGCGGGCGTCCAGGTCCGATCTAGGCGTCCAGGTCGAAATGGCTCACGCGCAAGCGGAGGATGAATGATTTATTCGAATTAGCGGGGGCCGGCAGCAGCCGGTCCTCTTTTCCTTGACTTGAGTTTTCCCTTGGAGTATTCCCCAGATTGAGAAGGGGAGTGCTCACTATGAAGTTCCATTGGCTGGCTTTGCCCGGCATTTTTGTGGCGGGGTGCATCGCGAGCGACGGGCTGCGATCTGCAGCTGTGTCGGACAATAACATCTGGAACATCTCCCGGATAACCGAAGGGATGAGCGAGAGCCAGGTGATCCAGATCATGGGCAAACCCTACGATTACAAAACCATTTGCGTAGGGGAAGACGTTTATGATGTGTGGTTCTATGTCACCTCTCCCTCCATTTTGGGCCAGACGCGGCTCGTAAAACAGAATCTGACCCCTTTGAGTTTTAAAAACGGCGTTCTGATCGGGTGGGGATACCATTATTACGATAAGGTTCTGGCTGCCCAGAAACAGACGGAGAAACGGGCGGAGCCGCTCCCCGAAGAGAGCGCGCCAGTTCCTCAGGGAAATGACAAATCGCTTGAAGATGTGCTGAAAAAGGCTCCCGCGGCAACTCCTGCAGCCCCTCTGCTTCCGAAAGGAGCTCCGACGTCGCAGACAAATACTCTCCCCGGAAGGCCTCCCGAAGCGGATGAGCCTCCGGCGATTGAAGATCATTTAGAGCACACGCAAGATGGGAAGCCGAAAGACAAACCTCCTCAGCCTCCTCAGCCTCCCAAGCCCAAAAAACAGGTGTCGCGGAAAACGATGGCGATGTCTCAGTCCTCCGACTCCCAGATGCCGGAAGACGCCCAGCCCCAGGAAGACGAGCCTTTTGACGAAGAAGGGGAGAATATGCTCGACGGCGAGTCGGAGCAGGACTTTAATTTTTGGTGATGATGCGTCTTTCCCTTGGCTACCAGGTTCTTGTCGCGGTCGTCTTGGGGATCTTCTGCGGTTTTTTCTTCGGCCCCCTTTGCAATATCGTCAAGCCGGTGGGCAACGTCTATGTGATGCTCCTTCAGATGGTCGCCCTTCCCTATATCTGCTTTTCCCTGATCCACGGCCTCGGGTCGATGAGCCGCGATGTGGGAAAAAAGCTGTTTATGAAGGGATGGGTTTTCTGGCTGGTTCTTTGGGCTTTGATGTTTTTGCTGATCTATCTGGCAAGCCTGCTGATCCCGAAGCCGGGCGTCTCGTTCATCGGAAACGTCTCGGTCGACCGCGATTCGAGCCTGGCCAAAAATTTTCTCAGCTACCTCGTTCCTGAAAACCCGTTTTACGACATGGCGAATAACGTGGTTCCGGCGATCGCGGTGTTCGGCCTGATCGCAGGCGTCGCTCTGATGGCTCTCGAAAAAAAGGAGCCGCTCCTTTCGATCTTCGAGCGGACCAACCAGGTGATCGAGCAGATCCTCCAGTGGCTGGCAATCCTCTCTCCGATTGGCGTTTTCTCTCATATCGCGGTAGCGACCGGCACGGTTCACTTCGAAGATCTCTACGCGATCAATTTCTATGTCGTTTGCTTCATCCTGATGACTCTCTTTGTAACGCTCTGGGTTCTGCCTGTTCTTTTGGCCGGGCTGACTCCGATGACCTACACAGAAGTTCTGAAGGCGTTTAAAACGGTCTGCCTTCTTCCCTTTGCGACAGGGCTCCCTTCAATCTCCCTTCCTTTCATCGCCTCCTTTTTGCGGAAAGCAGGTCAAAAATACGCTCCGGACGATCCGCTTTTCCACAGCACTTCGCAGACGGCGATGCCTTTCTGCTACAGCTTCGGACAGATCGGCAATGGGATGATCCTGTTTTTCATCCTCTTCCTCTCCTTTTTCTACCGCCATCCATTTGTCGGTTCCGAGATCACCCTTTTGACGATCCTGACGATCCCGATGTCGATCGGCACCTCGGCCACATCGATCAACGCCGTTTCGTTTCTGATCGAGCAGCTCAATTTCCCAGACGAGTCGATCGAGCTGTTTACGGAAACGCTCGCCGTGACGCTGAATTTTCAGGTTCTCTTAAGCATCGCCAGCGTTCTGACGTTCATTATTCTGGTATTGTTTTCTTTCTACGGCCGGCTCGAGATCAAGTGGCGACAGCTTGCTTTGCGGCTCAGCGCCGCGTTCGTTTGTTTCGGAGCGATTCTTTTTGCGACGAAGCAGATTGTCCATTTGCGCGACAACTACACGAACCTTTATATGCAGCTTCATGTAGAAGAAGTGATTCCCGATCCGGTTGCTTTTAAAATGTTGGCCGAGGGAGACGCAGGCACCGTGCGGAATACGGCGGACGCCCCGAATAACCGGCCGCTTGCAGATATCCTCCGTTCAGGAGTTCTCAAGGTCGGCTACGACCCTGAAGAGATTCCCTATTGCTACTGGAACACCAGGCAGCAGCTCGCAGGGTATGACGTTTCTTATGCCTTTCAGCTCGCGAGGGACCTCGACTGCACGCTCGAGTTTGTTCCGATGAACATCGATCGGCTCAGCGAAGAAATTTCGACAGGCAAATACGATATCGGGATGGCGGCGATCATCATGAACGAAGAGCGGATCCGGACGATGGATTTCACCCATCCCTACACTGAGCAGGACAATGTCTTGATCGTGCCGTTGAAAAAACGATCCCAATACACCCGCCTCGAGCGCGTTGTGTCGATGGCAGGCCTGAAAATAGGGGCGATCGGCGGGTATGCGTCGGTCGTGGAGCGCCACTTCCCTCTTGCCCGTGTCTATGTTGCGCCGCAGGGAACCGATATCGAGAAGGCGCTTCTTTCGGGCGAGGCGGACGTCTGGGCCTGGTCCCATACCCACGCCTTTATCTGGTGTCTTTCCCATCCCGAGTTCGTTGTCGCCGATTACGGCGGGCTGATTGGGAAGCGGTATTTTGCTTATCCGATTTTGACTGGCGCTGTCGATTGGGCGTCATTCCTCAATAATTGGCTCGTTTTAAAAGAACAGTCGGGATTTAAAACAAGAATGCAGAGATATTGGATCGATGGAGAGAGCCCCAGGGAGCGGCCGCCGCGCTGGTCGGTCGTCCGCAATGTGCTCCACTGGATCCAATAATAAAAAGGTGAAACGATGAAATCCAAATGGCTCGCAGCCCTTCTTCTTTCCGGTTCCCTGATGGCCGATACGCTCATCGAGGCCAAGGGAGCCTATTACTATCCGACAAACTCCGACTTTAAGGAGATTTACTCCTCGAGCGGGATGTACGGACTCGAAGGAAGCCATCAGTTTTGGCGGCAGCTATACTGGTGGGCGAGCGCCAGCGTTTTTGTAAAAGAAGGGTACTCGATCGGCCTTAAAGACCGGACGCGGATAGCCTTCTATCCTTTTGGACTGGGGCTCAAGTACCTGTTTCCCTACAGAAAAGTCGACTTCTATCTCGGAGGCGGGGGACTGCTGGGCTATATGCACATCCATGACCACTCCGATGGGATCCCAGGAAAAACATGCCGCTGGGGCGGCGGCGGGATCGCGAAAGCGGGGATGATCATCAATTGCACGGAGCATTTCTTTCTCGATGCGTTTACAGACTACTCATTCCTCTATGTGCCGGCAGGACACCGTTCCGGTCTTACGACTCACACGGCCGATTTGAGCGGCTGGTCTGCCGGCCTCGGGATCGGTTTCCGCTTCGGCCCGGACATCAATTGCTGCAGATGCTGCCCTTCCGAATAGGGCGGCATCCCTCAAGCAATATGATTAAAATCTATCCTGCGTATCATGCCTGATCCTGAAATCCCGGAACGGGATTATCCTGTTCCTTCTTTCAGTGGCGCACTCGATCTATAAGAATATTACAGGATGGGCAGGATGACGGCTCGCTCTGCGAGCCTAAGGATAGATAGGATAAAAATATACTGATCGCCGGGCACAGCCTCCGAGACTGAGGCTGGCTGCGCCGATGGCGCAGCCGCAAACTCCGTTTGCGCCCGGCGGATCCGGTTTCCTCGCAGTCAGAATAAAATCTATCCTGCGTATCATGCCTGATCCTGGAATCCCGGAACGGGATTATCCTGTTCCTTCTTTTCCTATCCTGCTAGATCCTGCCGATCCTGTTATTTCTTATTCATTTCCACATTTCTCAGGTCGGGGGCGCCGAGGGAGGCGAGCGCATCGAAGACGGCGTCGACGCGGGCCTGAATTTTGGGATTTTCGAGCGGTCCGAACCAGAGGCCCCATTCAGATTGGGAATGGATGTCGTTCGCCTGGCGCGCTTTGATCGAAAAGGCGTATGAATGCCCTTCCTTGTCCTGGAAAAGATAGGTCGCGCCAATCAGATCCGCATCGATGGCGGGCGTGTTTAGCACGCAATCGAATAGCGTCTCGGGATGCGCCTTAAGCTCATTCTTGTAGATGGTCTGTTGTTCGAGCGTTCTCTTTTCGAGCCCGCCTTGCGGGTAGGCGATATAGAGCTTGCCGCCTTTGGCGAGGAACTCGCGGACGATTTGGGTCCGCGTGCGGACGGTGTAGAGTTTGCGGGCGTCATCGCGGATCGAGGCGTCGAGAAGATCGGAGATGGAGCCTTCCGGCAGAGCGCAGAGCGGCGTGGCGGGATTCGGCGTGTGGATCGCGCCTGTGAGCCCTTTGATTTCACCGATCGCCTGCATGCAGGCGAGCATGTGTTCGATGCACCCTTGCGCAGAGACGTAGTTGATGCGGAGATCGTCGCTGCCGCTTTCGAGGATTTCCCCTTGCTCCATCAGGCGGGCGAGAAGGCCGTCCACTTCCTGCTTTTGGGAGCACGATTGGGTTTCGGTAAGAAATTTCCGAACGAAGCTGTCTGGATTTTCAGCATAGGCAACCGAGAGAAGCGAGAGGGCGAGCAGGGATTTTTTAAGCATAGAAACCTTTTTTAGGTGGCATTTTGAACCAGAGAGGGATTGCTGGCAAGCGGCTTAATTGCTGCTATTTGACTTTGGACTTAGCGTAGCTTCCTGAATCAGCTGGGTCTGTATGCGGGCCAGCCGGGGATTGCGGCTCAAGTTTCCGGAAACAGTGATGTCGGAGAGCTTCCGGGCTAGAAAAGCGGGAGAGTCGTTTGCCTGGGGAGGCCGGCGGGGAACAGGGGAGGGGGTCGTCTGAGGCGTCTCGTCCTGGGAAGAACTTTTCCTCTCTGTGGCGCTGGAAGGGGCGAGTTCATTCAATTTTTTGGCGGCCAAAATGGCTTCAAGCCGGGCTCTCCGGCTGTCGGGAGTCGCCCTTTGCTCCGCTGTGACTCTTTCATAAGGAGAGCAAATCGTCCTGCAGGAGACGACCCATTTGCAGCCATCGGCAAAGAGCTTGGCCAGTACGTAGGGGAGGCAATTTTTGGGGGCGTAATGGCCCGAATCCTCTTTCATTATGGTGGGGACGCCATCTCTAGCGGCAAGCGTTCCCGGCGCGATCGGGTTTTCGTAATCAGGTTCGCCGGGGACGCAGAGGCTGGAGTGGAAAATAGATCCGGCGAGAGGCGATGCCGCATAGATCTTCCCTGTCCGATGCATGACAAAAATCAGACCTTCTCCCAGAGTGGAGATGATTTTTTTTGCGACGCCCAGGCAAAGCAGCCCCTCTTCCTGAACCGTTACCAGATGATCCGATTCGAGTTCCTCTTTGGTGAATTGAACAAACCGGCGCGCTTCGGCGGCTTCAGCGTCAACCCTAAGACCATGATGAGTTTTGAGGAGAGCGGGGAGTGTTTTATACGATTCGCCGTTGAGCTTGGCCCAGTCGATCTCGCTGTCGGTCTGAATCTGGGGCGGGCGGGGTTTCGAAAATCTTGAAATTGAACGTAATTCTGTTGCCATAAGTGGCGATTATTATACATCAGGTGGATTTGCTAATTCAATCTGAATTAACAATGTATTATAATTTTTTCTTTGCTCCGACTGTGATCCGGGTTCCGTCGAATTTGGTGAGGGAGAAGCCGGCGAAGTCTTCATTATTCAGGAAGGCTTCATTATTGAGGATGTCGATGGCGATCTGCTCTCCGAGAAGAAAACCCTGCTCGGCGTCGCTCCGGTAGTGGACGCCCCCCGAATCCCTGCCGATTCCGATGTTCGCGGCGAGCTTATTCAGCTCTCCTCCGACAGTGAGGGGAGGGCCGGCGTAGGGGACGAGGGCGTTGTTGGCGAGGTTCGGCTCGACGGGATTCGGGATGATGAAATCCTCATTGAAAAAGGCTTTAAGGATCGTCACGGCAGCGGCGGTAAAGGTGGCGTGTCCTGAAGGGTAGGAGGGGTGGGAAGGGGAGCCTTCGGGGTAGGCCACAGGGAGGAAATAGGATCCGTAATTTGCCTGGATAAGCGGAAGCACGGGAGATGTCGTCAGATCGGGGTGGATGCCGAGGTTCGCTCCTCCCGCAAGCTGCTGGTCGAGATAGAAGCCATATTCTTCAGGGCGGAGGCGCAAATTGAAAAGCCATTTGTGGTACCACGCGGCTTTCAGAGCGTCGTGGACTGCAACGCGGCACATTTCGAGGATCTGGGAGATGCCGTAGGTGACAAATCCCATCTGCGTCGGATTGTTGAAGTAGGGATTGTTCGGGTCGAGGGCCTGTGTTCCGTAAGAGGCGAGGATGAGACACGCGGTAAGTCCCGCTTGACCGGGCGTGTCGAGGTGGACATATTCGGCCAGGTCGCGCGAGTTGCGGATAAACGATTCCGCCAGATCGTAGGTCGTTGCATTGCCTGTCGAGCCTCCGTTTACAACGGTGAACCAGTCGGCAAAGGTGTAGTTGAAATCGTTGACCATCCCCGCTATCGGAACTCTTTGGTTGGGCGGAACGGTGAGGGCTCCGAAGGGGAGGTCTTGATAGAGGAATTGGGAGATGTAAGGGCCAGTCAGGCAGCCGGGGAGCGAGCCTCTCAGGTAGGTCGCCGGAGTCACGGCGCCGCCGATCCGGGGGCCCTTGAAAGCGGAAAGCGCCGTCAGATTGGTGCAGGCGACAGCGACAATCGGGTTTCCTGAAAACGCGTTGAAGGCGGTATCGCGGGTGAGGACAGTCCAGTAAAGCTCGACCATTTCGCCTGCAGTTTCCGCCGAAGCGAAAGTAGGAGCGGGAAGGATGGCTCTCAGCCAGGCGTCGTTGCCTGTAAGAGAATAAGAGAGAGCGGCCTGGGGGCTGGTTAATTTGACAGTGCCCGTTCCGAGCTGGATCTGGTTGAAGTCGGAATTTTTTCCCGTGTTGACCGCTTTGAAGAGGCTCTCGAAAGCGGAGGGGTCGATGAAGCCGGAGCTGAAGTGCTGGAGCGATTTGCCGAATGTTCCGCGCAAATCGGCGTAGCGGAGATAGTCGCCGTTCGTCTCCTGGGAAGGCTGCGATTGGCTTTCATCGTAGTCTGCGGCGGCTGATTTGACGGTGTGGGAGTCGACTTGCCTGAGAGCGCGGAGCAGTTTGAAGAAATCATCGTCGCTGATCGGCAAGGCGAGGTTCGGAAGCGCAGCGAGCGCGAGGAAAAGAGCGGTTTTCTTCATAAGGCTCCCATCAGTATTTGAGATCTAAAATCATCCGAAGGCCGATTTCCCATTTGATCAGCTCGGGGATGGTCAAAAGGGCCCCTGCGGAATTCGTCTCTTCGACCCGGCCATATTCGCTCCAGTCGAAAAAGGGGACGAAGCTGAGGTTGAACCGATGGCAGCAGGATTCGAAAATCAACGGGATTTGGGCGCGGTAGCTGTTTTCCCCCTTCGCATCGAGGCTGATGCCGATGAGATCGAGCTTCGCGTAGACGTCGGGGCGGTATTCGAACTGCACTCCAAGGCGGGTGCAATCGTAGAACCGCCAATAAAGATAGAGTCCAACGGGTACGAAGAGTTTGTCGTAGCGGAAAGCAAGGTCAGCTCCAGCCGGATCCTGTGTATTATAGAAGCGATCCCAGCCGAATCCCGTATAGGGATCGATGAAAAGCTGCCGCCTCCAGGCCGAAAAGCTCCATCCCAGTTTCCATTCGAGAAAATATTCGGTTGTCGAACTGCGCTGGCAGGGCGTTCCGCTAATCGGGCCTGCGTTCCACGAGCCTTCAAAGCCGATCTGGGAAAAGAAATCGCCGTATTTGCAGCCGATGCCCGCGTCGGCGCCGCCGGTGTAGCCCTGCAGCTGGGAAGGCGCGTCGAAATCAATCTGCGTGTAGTTGAAATGGGTTCCGGCGTATGCGTCCCAAACGCCGGCGGAGAGCGAACCAGAGGCAAGAAGCAGCGCAGCGATCCATTTTTTCAAAGGAGCCCCTTTTAGTCCAAGGAGCATGCCCTCTTATAGGAAAAATTTCAATTAGGAAGTTCCGCTGGAGTGTTTTTCAAAGCATTATTGAAATTGGAAAGCTCCGTTGCCTTGGAGAGCTTCAGCAGATGCCGCTGGAGCCGGATTTGCAGCCGCATGCGCCAAGCTATATTCGAGCCTATCCTTAAATAACTCATACGAGCCGTATCGGGGCAGATCCATTTGGAAGCTGCAGGTATGGAATGAGGGAACGGTTTGAAGATTTGCTGGGTTGTAGCTGAAGATATTTAACTGCTGCTGTCCCAGAGTTTCCGATCCCGAAATGCAAAAGAGGAATTGCTTTAGGCGCTCAGGGGCCGCTTCTGCGATCCAGCGGGTTAGGAAGCCTTGCTGGTCGCCGTTTTGGTTCATCCAAACGAAGGAATTTAAGATCCTTTCTGTTGAGAGAGAGCCTTGAATCACTCCCATTAAAGCGGCAGGGGTTTCTCCCTTTGCCTCATCCAAATCGACGCGGCTAGATATGCCCAGAGCGATCAATGCGGCAGCTTCGATCACGTGATAAAATCCAGTTTCTGTAAAAAATTGTTCCAAAGTGCGGATTTCATCGGTCTCCATTCTTTCCGGAAGCTCCCCTCCAGTCATTTCGTCGATCTCCTCGTTTGTTAAATAGGGGAGTTGAGATTGAGCATAGATTCTAATCAGCTTGCTCAAGGTTTCCGGCAGCATCTGCACATTCTCATACAATTGAATGTTGTCGATTTCTTCCTCAGTGAGGGAGTGTAGGATTTCAAAAAGAAGGGGACTGAAGCGGCTGCCTATTGTGGCTTGAAGCCGTCCTGAGAGGATTTCTCCAAAAATAATTCCGATATAGCGGAACGCTTCGCGATCCGAGCTAGCTGGTCCGGTTCTTGGAATAGCTAGGTTTTGACTATCTGGTTTTAACCAGAGCCGTCCCTGCAATGGATCGTCTGGGTAGAGGGAGTGAAAGAGCCTTGTAATAAAGTCGCGGGTAACTCCTCCGGCATCGACCCCCTCAGTTCCAGGATATTGGATGAGAGGAATCGCTCTTGTCCATGATTGTGCGTACATTTGTAAGATCAATAGAGGCTCATGAGCGATATCTTGCAAATAAAATCTCAAGATTTCATTTAAGCCTCTTTGAACGGGATAATAGGGGAGATAGACCGGTTGAAGCGGGTGGGGGATGGTTTCTCTAAAATGAGGAGGCATGTCTATAATCGATTCTAAGATTCGAAGTCTCTCTTGCGGCGATATCTGGTCGTCGATGAATCTAAGAGAGATTGCAATGACTGTCTCAATCTGTTGAATCGGAAGAGAGAGAGCTCGATGAACGATTCGGTATTTATATTCAGGGGATGTTTGATTATCGATCAGCCGAAGGGCTTGTGTGACCGCCCTCTCTCTCTGTGATGCAGGGATAAGGTGGATATCTCTCAAAATCACAGATGTATCTTCAAGGCCTGTCTCAGGGGTTGTCGCTCGAATTGTTTGAGAAACTACCGCTTCTCTTTCATCTGCTGGAATATTCACAAGCTCGCCCAGAATGACTGGCCGAAAGGGTTCATCAATATGATTGCAGGCAAGTCGAACAGCTTGATCGATTATTGAGTTCCTGTCATCCAAGCAGAGAAGTTGGATAATTAGCGAATGCCTGACACTTTCGTCCTGCACATTTCCGACATACCTGAGAATTTGATTTGAAGCTGCTTCTCTTTCGTCTGAAGGGATGTGAAGAATTCGTTGAAGGATTGTGTATTTGTAGGCCGATACCCTACCGTTGTATAGACGAAGAGTTTGCGCAATCGCTGATTCTCTTTCATTTAGGGGGACTGCTGCAAGAATTTCCATGGCGCTTCCCATGGCAAACGGAATATCGCTAGGGTCTAATAAGCAAAGGGTTTGCGTAACGATTTCTGTCCATTCGCGAGGAGGTATCGACTGAAGAGCCTTTAGGACTAGGTGTTGATTTCGATAGCGATCTGCATGAATTATTGTACGGTCCAGCAATCTCATCGCTTGCGTAACAGCCTCTGCTCTTAATTCAGGTTTAATTTTCACAATTTCTTCTAGAAAGGCCAAACAGCCTTTCAAGGACCGGATACATTCTGAAACTCGGAGAGTTTGCGTTACGATTCCCTCTCTTTCGTCTGGAGAAACGCTCGAGATTATTTGGAGAAGATTGAGCAGATGCTTTTCTTTCAGTTCTGTTGAGAGGGCTGATTGAGAAACAAATCGAT